>LUCC01000002.1 GCA_001593855.1 Candidatus Hecatellales archaeon B24
GATTTAGGCTGAGGATTCAGGCTTAAAACTTCGGCAGCCTTAACTATTTCCTGGAGACGGGGTGAACGGAAGCAGATGTTTCGAGGAAGCCTCCTACCTTCCCTCCTAGTTTTGGAAGCGTCAAAATATGCAAGCCAGAGAATAACCTTGCCCTTAAGCTTCCTCAACCCGATAACCCTGAAAACTTTTAGCTGGACCCGCTTGATTCTAGGAGAACCGCGTTGAGAACTCCGTTCTGACTTGGCCTTGAGGTAACCCTTACCAGGCCTAGGTCGGTTTCTAGAATCGTTCCTCGAGTTATTACACCGCGCCTGCTATACTCGATGTTCGCCGGATTTCTTACCACTCTTAGAATAGAAGCCTTAACTGTTTTACCTGTTTTAGGATCTGAAACCTGAACTGTTTCAGAAGCCTTCAGGCGTACCTTGAAGTTTCCTCCTCTAACCCGTTCAAGCCTTCTCTCTTCAGGTCCCTGCATGGTTTCAACGGGGAAACCACCCCTCTCGAATTTTCTGCGTCCACGGGAGGGTTTACGTTTCCCGCCGGTAGGCTTACGCTTGTGGAGGTCTGAATGCCACAAGACTTCTCTTCCACCACCCTCACAACATGGTTTTCAGGGTTAATCCCTAGTGGAGAGCTTGAAGCCATGTAAAAAGGTTTCTGAAGGTTTTACTTCAAGATTCCGTAGCCTACAAGCCTCCACCGGCCTGCTATCCTACGGCTTAAGGCAACCCTTGAACCCTCCCCGGCGCACACAGGCTTCCTAAGGGAGATCTCAACGTAGCCATCCCGGCTGGAAGTTATAACGCCAGCGGTTACAGAGGTGCCGGAGTTCACGACAACAGGCTCATTGGTTTTCAAAGGTTCAACCTCAACAAGTTCAGGCGTTCCAATAGCATACTTGAAAAGGCTGACTTCCACTCCAATCCGCTCTAAGGTTTCAGGCAGAGTTCCAGGCTTGCCCAGCAGGTTTCCTATAAGCCCGTCGGCTTTGGTGAAGGCCGGGTCCAACAGGGTTCCAACGCCTACTAGGCCTCCGCAGCCAGCCTCCTCAACGCTTCTCCCCCCAGCCCTTAAACTCACAACCTCGGTGTGAAGAGGCTCGTAGCCTCCTTCCTTTTCAACTCTAACCCCGGGCTTTATCTCTATTTCCTCTCCAACTTTGAGCTTTCCTTCGACGATGGTTCCGCCGAGAACTCCTCCTGTCAAATCTTCAATCTTGGTTCCAGGCTTGTTAATGTCGAAGGAGCGGACGATGTGCATGAGCGGAGGCTTAGAGGGATCTCTCCTAGGCGTAGGGATGAAGTTTTCAACAGCCTCTATTAGGAGGTCTAGGTTTACCGCGTGTTGGGCTGAAACCGGGATTATAGGTGCGTCCTGTGCAACTGTCCCCTCAAGGAACTTTTTGATGGCTTTAAAGTTTTCTTCAGCCTGCTCCCGGCTTACTAGGTCAACCTTGTTCTGAACTACCACGATGTTTTTCACGCCTATTATTTCGAGGGCTGCCATGTGCTCTCTGGTTTGAGGTTTGGGAACAGGCTCGTTGGCTGCTATTACGAGAATGGCGCCGTCCATTACAGAAGCCCCGGAAAGCATCGTGGTCATAAGGATTTCATGGCCTGGACAGTCTACAAAGCTTACAGCCCTCAGAAACTCGGTTTCACCACCGCAGAGAGGGCACACAGGCTTGGTGGTGTAGCATTCGGGAGGAGGATGATTTGGACAGCGGTAGAAGCCGCAGTCAGCATAGCCAAGCCTAATCGTAATCCCCCTGCGAAGCTCCTCTGAGTGCCTAGCAGCCCAAACGCCTGTGAGTCCTTGGATAAGCGTGGTCTTACCATGGTCTACATGGCCTGCAGTTCCAATATTGCATTCAGGCTGCCTCGGCAGCGGCTCAGACAAACCCGGCCACCAACACACAAACACAAACTAAACATTTATCCATTATGCTACCTCACGGTTTCCTCCAGGGAATCGGCACCGTGTCCAGCCTCCATCTAGGCTTAACAAAGCTGCGTTCCACTGGTACGCTTACGCCAGCTTGGCGGGCGAGGATCCCCGTCCAGGCGATCTGAGCCCCGCAGTCGCCGCTGTATTCTTTCGGCACAACGAGGAAGCAGGCTTCATGCTCCTCCGCCACGATTCGAAGCATTTCCTGAAGCCTCCGGTTTGCTGCTACGCCTCCTGTTAGCAGGAGCTCCCTCTTCTCTAGGAAGGCAAGAGCTCTCTCAGAGGCTTCAGCTAAGGCTGAGAAAGCAACTTCCTGGAGAGAGAAGCATAGGTCTTCAAGCCTGCAGCCCTCCCCCAGCTTTTTGACGGCTTGGGTTAGCAGGCCTGAATAGGATACGTCGTTTCCCTTAACCGTTAGAGGAAGCGGGATAAGATGTCTGCCCTCCCGGGCAAGTCTTTCAACGTTTGGCCCTCCAGGCGATGGAAGCTTAGCCTCCCGTGCGAAGCCGTCTAGCAGGTTTCCCAGCGTGATGTCTTCAGTTTCCCCGAAAACCCTCCACTTCCCAGCTGAGAAGGCCACTATGGAAGTGTGTCCTCCTGAAACCAGAACCACTAGGGGGTCTTCAGCCCCAGTTTTCAAGGCTGCAAGCTCAATATGACCTATAGCATGGTGGACGGGTATCAGGGGGACTTTAAGATACTTGGCTAGGGCCCTCGCCACCGTGGCTCCGGTTCTTAGGCATGGGCCTAAGCCTGGCCCCTGCGAGAAGGCTACAGCATCCACATCTTTCAGGCTTACCTCAGCCTTTCTGAGGGCTTCCATTAAAACTGCTGAGGAAACCTGGGAGTGATGCTGCGCGCTCTCTCGGGGGTGGATGCCTCTGCCTGGGGGAGGCTTATAAACGCTTCGCTCATCGGAGAGGATTTCACCTTTACCAGTGGCCAAACTAACTCCGAAGGTGTGAGCTGTGCTTTCTATGCCGAGACATAGGATTTCACGTGGCAAGCCCTTCCAGCCCTTAAGGCTAGCCTCTCCGGAAGCAGTTAAACTTTAATTTACGACGGGTTGAAAAGCTTAGCGGGGGAGGTTGAAGCTTCTAAGGAAGGGTGCTGAGGCAAATCTTTACTCAGCAAGGTTTCTAGGCCTAAAATCCATAGTTAAGCTTAGGGTTAGGAAAGCCTACAGGGTGCCTGAACTTGACAGGAGAATCCGAGGGTACCGGACGGTCCACGAAGCAACCCTCCTCCACGAAGCCAGAAAAGCTGGAGTGCCAACCCCGCTGGTATACTTCCTTGACAGGAAGAGCTGTAAGCTGATCCTTCAGCATGTGGAGGGGGTTAGACTTAAGGAAGCTCTGAACGGCAGGCTGGAACCTGGGAAAGTTAAAGGTTTGGCTTTAAGGCTTGGAGAGCTCGTAGGCAGGCTGCACAGCCACGGGATAATCCACGGCGACCTGACAACCTCCAATGTTATCCTCACACCTGAAGGCGGAATGGTGCTGATAGACTTCGGCTTAGGCTTCCACTCTGAAAGCTTGGAGGACAGGGGAATGGACCTACACCTTCTAAGGCAGACCCTTGAAAGCCACCATACAAGGCTGGCTAAACCCTTCTTCCAAGCCGTCCTAGAAGGCTACGGGAAAATCCTTGGAAAGGAAAAACTCAGCGAAATAGAAGGCAAGCTTGGGGAAATCAAAGCAAGAGGCAGATACGTCCCCCCAGAAGACAGGAAAACCTGAAACCTGCATTAAACCGGTTATAAACATTTAAGGTAATCTTCACGTGGGATACCACAATCCCTCAGTATTCTGCTAAGCAGCCCTACACCTATCTCCTTTACAGGAACGGTGACGAAAACACCATCACGTTCAAGGGTAACATGACTGCCCTTACGGCGAACCACCTTAAAGCCAAAATTACGGCAAAGTATCTTTATAAGCTCACCTCCCCGTATAGGTTTTAAACGCATCAATAATCCATCTTCCTGGTATTCTTCTAAACTTTAATCAAGAAAGCTGCCAACAACAGAAGAAAAGTTTGGAAAATCAGCCTACTTTAATCTGATTTTCAACCAGTTTTATGGCTTTTTCTTTTAATAAGGAAAGATGTAATTCAAGTGCTTCTTTAAAATTTTTTTTAGCTTCCTCCAAAGTTTTTCCTACACTATATACTTTCAGCGATGAGCAGGCAATGGCGTAGCTACCATCTTTCTCCCGGATAATTTCTATGCTGACCTCTTCCAATCTTGTAAACCTTCCAGGCTTTCTATTAAAAAGTAACCAAAACTATTACAATTAAGGTTTACTGTACGGACGGTTTTATAGGAGTTTAAGCCGTCCTGTAACCTTGTTTATCAGGCTTACTGGGGCTGGTCCTATTCCAAGGCAGGTTACCGTTCCTGGTGGAACCTCTGTTAGGCCACGGTCTTCTATGAGGGCTGTGGGAAGCCCGAGGCTTTCAGCTTCAGCCTTAAGCTTTTCCAGCTCTTGGAAGCTTTCAACTTTCAGCACTACTTTACGCTGGCCTTCGCCAATCCACTGCCTCCACCATTCAGGCCTGGCTTTTCTTGCTTTTTCAGCGGCTGAGACGGCTGCGTGGGCTATTTGGCTGCAGAGCTTCCCCTTGGAGAGTTTTAGGTCTTCTCTGACTATGATGTTCTGGGTGTACTGGAATTCTTCAGCCACCTCTGGAAGCGGCCTCCTAGAAGGCAATTTATATATAGGAGTTTTAGGCTTCCCCTCTCATTTAAGGCTTGCAGGGGAAGGTTGAGGAGTGGGTTTAGAAGCCTCCACTGGAGTAAGCGAAGTTAAAGTTCCTATATGCACCTCCTGTGGCAGAACCATTATCCCGCTTGAATACTACGTGAGGTTCCCATGTCCAAACTGCGGCCAGATAACCATAGTCAGATGTGAGAAGTGCAGGAAGTTCGGCAGGTCCTATAAATGCCCTAAATGCGGCTTTCAAGGCCCCTAGGAGGCTTAAAAAGGTGAAAGCGTGATGGGTGAAGTGGTAGCAT
Source organism: Candidatus Hecatellales archaeon B24 (assembly GCA_001593855.1). Classification (GTDB taxonomy): domain Archaea; phylum Thermoproteota; class Bathyarchaeia; order Hecatellales; family Hecatellaceae; genus B25. The sequence continues at coordinate 4,967 of LUCC01000002.1, forward strand.
CCTTGAAGCTGCTTCCAGCTGAAGCCGACACGGACTTGGAAGCCTTAAAGAAGAAGCTGGCTGAAACGCTTCCAAGCGAAGTTAGGATTTACAAGTTTGAGGAGGAACCCATAGCCTTCGGGCTGAAAGCTCTAATAGCCCATCTGGTTCTCCCAGAAGACCAGACGGGTAAAATGGAGGAAGTGGAGGAAGCTGTTAAGAAAGTTGAAGGTGTGGGTGAAGTAGAAGTATTAATGGTGAGAAGGTTTTAAATGGAAAAGTAAAGGCTTCACATGGCGAAAGCCGTGGAAAAAGGGTTTATTTTATGTCGAAAACGAATTAAAGCTTAAGTCTTATGAGGGTTTAACCATTAGTGCGAGGGGGTGAGCCCAGAGTTATGACAAGTGAAATACAGCTTAGGGTTGCTGAAGCAAAGCAGAGGGATGTAGGCAGAGGAAAGGCGAGAATAGACCAGAGGGCTATGGAAGTCCTAGACGTAATGGCAGGCGACATCTTAGAAATTCGAGGTAAAAAAGTTACAGCCGCCATAGCGTGGCCTGCCTACCCTGAAGACCAGGGCGTGGACATCATACGTATAGACGGGCTCACCCGGAGGAACGCCCAAATATCGCTGAATGAGTACGTAACCGTTAGGAAAGCCATGGTTCATAACGCTTCCAGCGTAACCCTGGCCCCGGTGGACGTTCGAATAGAATTTGACCCTGACTTCACAAACTTTGTTAAGTCACGCCTTTTGGAGATGCCCTTAGTTGAGGGTGACATTGTTCTTCTATCCGTCTTCGGGAATGCCATGCCCTTCACCGTCGCCAAAACTAGGCCTTCAGGCATAGTTAGAGTTACCTCCGGCACCATATTCCAGGTTCTAAGCGAGCCAGCCCCTGAGAAGAAGGGTATTCCAAGGATAACCTACGAGGACATTGGAGGCCTCCACGAGGAGGTTCAGCGGATAAGGGAGATGGTTGAGCTTCCGCTTAGACATCCTGAACTGTTCCAGAGGCTTGGCATAGAGCCTCCGAAGGGCGTTCTGCTTCACGGGCCTCCGGGATGCGGGAAAACGCTGCTGGCGAAAGCAGTGGCCAACGAGGCTAACGCCTACTTCATCAATATTAATGGTCCTGAAATCATGAGCAAGTTCTACGGTGAATCGGAGGCAAGGCTTAGAGAAATCTTCCAGAAGGCCCAGGAGAACGCTCCCAGCATCATCTTCATAGACGAAATAGACGCTATAGCACCTAAGAGGGAGGAAGTTGTCGGGGAAGTGGAGAAGAGGGTTGTAGCCCAGCTGCTGGCCCTCATGGACGGGCTTCAAACTCGGGGGAACGTCATAGTTATTGGAGCTACAAACGTCCCTAACATGCTTGACCCTGCACTTAGAAGGCCGGGACGCTTCGACAGAGAAATAGAAATAGGAGTGCCTGACAAGGATGGACGCTTCGAAATCCTGCTTATTCACACCCGAGGCATGCCTATGGCTAAAGATGTAAACTTGAAGATGCTGGCGGATATAACTCATGGATATACGGGGGCGGACATAGCAGCCCTCTGCAGGGAAGCTGCCATGAAGGCTTTAAGGCGTTACCTTCCCAACATAGACCTAGAGCAGGAGCGAATTCCACCCCAAATCTTGGAGAGCATGGAAATCAGGATGGACGATTTTATGGCAGCCTACCGGGAGATAACTCCAACAGCCATGAGAGAGGTCTTCATAGAAATTCCTAACATCCGCTGGGATGACATTGGAGGGCTGGAGAAGGTTAAAAAGGAGTTGAGGGAAGCCGTTGAGTGGCCTCTAAAGTATCCTCAAGCCTTCGAGAGGGTTGGCATAGAGCCTCCGAAGGGCATCCTCCTCTACGGGCCTCCGGGATGCGGGAAAACGCTGCTGGCGAAAGCAGTGGCCAGTGAAAGCGAATCCAATTTCATAACGATTAAAGGGCCTGAAGTCTTCAGCAAGTGGGTTGGAGAGTCTGAAAGGGCGGTTAGAGAAGTCTTCAGGAAGGCTCGAATGGCTTCCCCAGCCATAATATTCTTCGACGAGTTTGACGCTTTGGTTCCGAGGAGAGGTATGGGCTATGCTGACCAAGGCGTGTCTGAACGTGTTATAAGCCAGCTTCTAACAGAGATGGATGGAATAATAGGTTTGGAGAACATAGTTGTGATTGGAGCTACAAACCGGCCTGACATTTTAGATCCGGCTGTACTCCGTCCAGGACGCTTCGACAAGCTAATATACGTTCCAGCCCCCGATGAGAAAGCCCGCAAGGAAATCTTCAAGGTCTACACCAAGAACATGCCTTTAACCGAGGATGTAAGCATTGAAGCCTTGGCTTCTCTGACCAAGGGCTATAGTGGAGCTGACATTGAAGCCGTATGCAGAGAAGCAGGGCTTAACGCGTTGAGGAAGAACATCAACACCAAGGAGGTTTCCATGGAAGACTTTAGGGAAGCCTTAGCCCGCATAGGCCCCAGCATCACACCTGAAATGGAGAAGTTTTATGAGAGCTTTGGAGCCACCTACAGGAAGCAGATGGAGAAAACCCTCGTACCCCCGCCTATAGCTTAAACTTCAGCAGCTGGGGAGAGGGTGGACGGCTTGTCAACCATGAAAATTTGGAGGCTAATCCCCCTACAGCAGAGGATAATGGAAGCCCTAAGGCAGCTTGGCTCATGCACAGACGACGAGCTTCTAAAGGCGTTGGACAGGGAGGGAGAAAACGTTACACCTGAAATTCTAAGTAAGGCGCTTCTACAGCTTGAAGTCCGAGGCCTCATAAGGCTTCTAGGCGCTCCGAAAGGTAGAAGGAAAATCGAGGTTAGACAGGGGAAGCCTTAACATTAAATATTCTCTTCAGCCTCTAACCCTTCTGGAGGGGGCAGAAGTGGGCGTAAACCTCGGCGACCTTGTACCACGCAGGGAGATAAGCCTCCAAGAGCTTTCAGGCAGAAGCGTTGCCATAGACGCCTACAACGCCCTATACCAGTTTCTATCCATAATAAGGCAGCCTACAGGCGAACCTTTAATGGACAGGTCTGGCAGGGTGACAAGCCACCTAAGCGGAATCCTATACCGGACAGCAAACCTGGTGGAAAGAGGAATAAAAGTTGTATACGTCTTCGACGGAACTCCGCCTTCACTTAAGGAAGCTGAAATCCAGAGGCGAACGCAGATGAGGGAGGAAGCCTCTTTAAAGTATGAGGAAGCCGTTAGGAAAGGCGACTTGGAGGAAGCCAGAATATACGCTCAGGCTACAAGCCGGCTGAGAGACGAGATGGTTGAAGACGCTAAGAGACTTCTAACATTTTTAGGTGTGCCCTGGGTTCAGGCACCGTCGGAAGGCGAAGCCCAAGCCGCTTATCTGGCTGCCAGGGGGCATGTTTGGGCTTCAGCCAGCCAGGACTACGACTCCCTACTTTTCGGGGCGCCAAGGCTGGTGAGAAATCTTACCATAACCGGGAGGAGAAAGCTTCCTAGGAAAAATGTTTACGTTGAAGTTAACCCTGAACTTGTTGAGCTTGAAGAGGTTTTAAGACGTTTAGAAGTTGACAGAGGACAGCTGGTTGACATAGGCATTCTGGTTGGCACCGACTATAACCCAGATGGAGTTAAGGGGATAGGCCCTAAGACAGCTCACAAACTCGTCAAGGAAAACGGAAGCCTGGAGAAGCTTCAAGACCTCCTGAAGGCTAAAGGCAGCATGCTTCCTGAAAACTGGAGGAAGATAAGGGAAATCTTCCTCAAGCCCGACGTAACCGACAACTTCAAGGTTGAGTGGCGTAATCCTGACGTTGAAGGCGCTGTCGCGTTTCTATGCGGGGAGAGAGACTTCTCGGAGGATAGAGTTAGAAACGCCCTAGAGAAGTTTAGGGCTGGGATGAGCGAGCTTAAGGCTAAGCGTACCTTGGACGCCTGGTTCGGCTAGAGGTACCTGGAAATTCCTGGAATATCCTTCCTCCCCAGAATGCTTCTCACCCCGTAAATCATGGCGTTAGCGTACAGAAGGGTGAAGTCTGCCACGTCTTCGGCGGGGATGCTGAAGGGTGCCTCCTCAACGTCGTATAGGATTTGAAGTTCATCCTCGAATTCAGGCTCATTCCTCCTCATTAAATAGCAGATTTTAAAGTTTTTCACAGGTTCAAAGGCTACTGCCCATTCTATGGAGGAATCCTCGATTGGAGGAGGGTGTAGGAAGAAGCCTCCGAGGGCTTCAGCCAGGATTTCCGCTTCCCTGCGGTTTACATGCTTTAAAATGCTGGTTCTAGCCTTCATCCCGTTTCTAACAAAGCTTTCATGGGCTTGTCCTCCCTCGAAAAACCTTATGTTCACCAGTTTCACAGCTGGTCTCCCCCAAGAGAATACTTCGCTCTAACAGGGCTTTCCCAGTTCAGCCTGAAAAATTTTAACCTGCCACCCTTAAACCCTGTGCCCGTAGGCTCCTCGGAGGGGGACAAAGGCTACTCCGAGAAGGTCTTCCCAGCTGAGTTTCCCATCCGAATGCTTCCTTGCAACTCTTAGAACCTGGTAGGAGTGGGGGTCTCCCACCGGGATTACGATTATCCCACCGGGATTAAGCTGCTGGGCTAAAGGCGGAGGAATTCCGGGTGACGCTGCTGTCACGAAGATTCTGTCGTAGGGTGCATGCTCTGGAAGCCCCAGTGAGCCGTCCCCATGGATAACTGTGACCCTGCCTGTGTAGGACGCTGCTTCAAGGTTTCTCCTTGCCAGGTCAGCTAGCTCCTTGACTATTTCAATCGTGTAGACATGCCCCGGGTTTTCCGCTTCCTTTGGCGCAACTATTTCGGCTACGACGGCTGCATGGTAGCCGCAGCCTGCCCCAACCTCGAAAACCTTGTGTCCGACCTCCAATTCTAGGAACTCGCACATGAGGGCTACCATGTGGAGGGCTGAAACCGTTTGACCCCACCCTATGGGCAGAGGCGTGTCAAGATATGCTTGTCCTCTAAACTTTTCCGGGACAAATTTTTCCCTTGGAACCTTGAGCATAGCCTCTTCAACCTTCCTGCTCTTGATAACCCCCTGGGCTTTAAGGCCTTCCACAGCCTTCCTCCTCTGCTCTTCGAAGCTTTCCCTCATGGAGGCGGACACCATTTAGAAGGATAGGCTTCAAACGGCTTAAACTTAAAGAAGCTCAGCTTCCGATAACCCTGACCTCCTCCACTCTAACCCAGGGTGCAACCAGCGAGCCGAAAAACCTGACGTTGGAAGCTAAACCTGAAAGGTTTTCCAGCATCCCGTACACGGTTCCGGCCAGCATTATGCTTCTAACAGGCCTAGACAGGCTTCCATCCTCTACCAGCCACACGGGAGCTGCTACCACGGAGAACTCTCCGCTTTCAGGATTACTGCTGTGGGCGCCCTGAACATAGGGAACATAGAATCCGCGGCCTGTTTCAGCTAGGAGGTCTTCAGGCCTTAAGCCTGAAGGCTTCACCACCAGGTTTGAAGGCTCTATTATGGGGGTTGACGCGTAGGAGGCAGGCCTCACAGCGTTCCCGGTGCTTTCAACCCCCTCCTTTGAAGCCCTGTAATGGTCGTAGAGAAACCCTTTCAAGACTCCACGCTCGATAAGCGGCGTACGCTGGCTTGGCACCCCCTCATCGTCGAAGCTTGAAGTGTTAAGTCCTCCTTCCAGCAGTCCATCGTCCACCAAGGTTAAAAGGGGTGAGAAAACCTTTTCACCTATCCTGCCTTTAAGCGGAGACCTTCCACGCTGAACGTTATCCGCCTTCAAGGCTGGAACCAGCGTATAGGACAGGATGGAGAGCAGTGCAGGCTGGCCTAGGATAATGGTAGCTCTGCCGCTTTCAGCTTTCTCTGCTCCAAGCGCTGAGAGAGCAAGCTCTGCAGCCTTCCTTCCAACTTCAGCCACGTTAAGCCTAAGCATCCTAGAAAAATCGAACTCGAAGCAGGCTGGAGTCGTATCCAGGCCTTCCTTGGCTAGGGCTTCAAGGTAGCATCCAGCCCAGGTTCCCTCATCTTCCACCTCAACGCCTAAGCTGTTGGCTAAAACCCTCTTGGTATAGGTCAGGTTTACAGCTCCCTCTGAGGCTTTAACCCTCCCGTCCAAGCTTAAAGACGCCTCCAGCATTTCCGATGCTAAATCTACGGCCGCTTCAACCTCGGCTTCAGCTACCCTGCCATCACAGGTTTTCAGGGTTTTCCTGCAGGCTTTAGAGGGTGGGAAGCCTTTCCACTGCTTGTCAGGCTGCGAAGCCCCTGCCAGCTTCAAGGCTTTCCTAACGGTTTCCCTCAGGCTTTCCATGTTAAGCCTGTTAGTGTAGGAAAAACCTATTCGCCCTTGAAGCGAAACCCTCAGACCTAAACCTTCCTCCCAGACGGTTTTAGCCTTGACAATCTGGTCGTTTTCTATGGCTGCTGAAACCGTTCTAGTTCTGCTTAGGTAGGCTTCGCCTTCAGCTCCCCCTGCTTCACAGAGTTTAACAGCCTTTAAGGCTGCGTCTAGGAGGCTTAGACTGCTGTCAGCCATGCTTCATCCTCTCCCTCCTATTCTAACAGATTTAACCCTCATGGTAGGTCCTCCATCGCATATGAAGGCTGTCTGACCTTTCCCGCAGCGTCCAGGCCAGAGTTCAAAGTCTTTCCCCACGGCTTCAACCCCCGTCAGGGTTTCAAGAGTGTTTCCTCCTATGGAGAGGTTTCTCACAGGCCTCCCAATTTCCCCTTTAACTATTTCGTAGGCTTCCTGAACGCCAACCTGGAAGGTTCCGTCCATGTTAACCTGGCCTCCCCTCAGAGACTTCAAGTAGTATCCGAACTTCACCGGCTCCAACAGCTCTTCGAGGCTCTGGTCTCCCGGAGCCATGAAGGTGTTCCTCATCCTCACCAGAGGTGCATGTCTGAAGCTTTCAGCCCTAGCGTTTCCTGTAGGCTGGGCTTCAAGTCTTCCAGCGGTTTCACGGCTGTGAAGTAAACCTTTAACAACGCCTTTCTCTAAGATTACGGTTCTGCCAGCCTTAACTCCCTCATCATCGTAGGCGAGAAAGCCGAAGGAGCCTTCCAGCCCTCCATCATCGAAGATGGTTACATGCTCGGATGCAACCTGCAAGCCCATACGCTCCAAGAGAATGGAGCCGGAGAGGGCTAGGTCAGCCTCAGCCATGTGGCCCAGCGACTCATGGGCGAAAACCCCTACGACGCTGGGGCCTAGAACAGCCCGGTAAACGCCGCCCTTAGGCAGCACAGCTTCCAGCTGGCTTTTAACCCTCCCCGCAAGCCTGTCCTTCAAGGCTTCAAGTCTTTCATCGTTCAAATATTCGAAGCCCTGGCTTGCCCCTGCCTCTTCACCGGCTGAAGCGTAAACTCCAGCTTCAAAGGCTGAAAGGTTAGCCCTAAGCCAGACGTAAACCTTCTCCTGGAAGACTCTTGCCCCCTCACTCGTGTAGATGTGCTGGCGTATGGAGAGGTCCATATACTCCACGGTGCAGCTTCTAACCCTCTTATCGGCCTCTAGAAGGCTTCGGCTGAGGTTTAGGGCGAGTGAAACCTTCTCTTCCACGGGAACCTTTGAAGGGTGAACCTTAAACTTCCATCGGACCTTAACCCTTTCAGGCTTAGCCTCCGCCAGCTTTACAGGCTTCTTAATTTTTCTGCCCGCAGCCTTGGCAAGCTTGAAGGCTTCCTCGGCAGCCTCCTCAAGGGAGGCGGAGTCGGTCTTCGAGGTGGAAGCATAACCCCAAGCTCCTCCGGCTAGAATGCGGATTCCAACTCCGCTGTCAAAGCCTTCCCTGGCAACTTCAACCCTCCCGTCTTTAACGGTTATCAGGGTTTTCACGGCTTCTTCTCCTCTAGCCTCTACCAGAGAAGCTTTCAGCCTTCCCCCTCGGTCTAAAGCCTTCAGCAGAGCGTCCTCCAAGCCTTAAGCCTCCGGGCTTAACCTCAGTTTAAAGTTGGAGGGGGAAGGGAAAAGTTTTTGGGCTTAGCCTGGTGGAGGGTTTAACCGGAAGCCTTGAAGGGTTGGGTAAGGCTTAACCATCCGCTCGTGGAGAGGCTGTGCAGGGTTAGGACAGGCTACTGGCTTCCAGGCACAGACTACGCTTCAAGGGTGGCTGAGGCTGTTGAAGGGAAAGCCTCCAGCGGCGATGTGATAGCCGTATCTGAGAAGGCTGTTTCAACCGCCATGAATCTAACCGTGGATGAAGCGGAAATCAAGCCTGGCGTGTCAGCGAGGATGCTGGCATCCCTCTGGATGAGGCTCGGCTGGGGATACCTACTCGGCCCCATCTGCAGGCTTAAACCTCAAACCTTCAGAAGGCTTAGAGGATACCCGAAGGAGGAAGGAGCCCGCCACAAGCAGCTCGCCTTGGAGAGAGCCGGAATCCTTCAAGCATTAAAGTTCGGCTCCGAAGGCGGAATAGACGCTTCAAACCTTCCAGCCTCCCATGTAAGCCTTCCCCTTCCAAACCCGGCTCATGCAGCCCGCAGAATCCATGAAGCTGTTAAGAGCAGACTTGGAGTTGAGGCCTACGTGTTAATCGTTGACTCTGACAAGACCTACTCGCTGGGCTGCCTCCACCTAGCGCCAACCCCCACAAGCCTGAAGGGCTTTAAAACCGGTGGAGGCATATTCTACTATGTTCTGGGGAGACTCTTTAAGCTTAAGCCTAGGTCCACGCCTAAGGCTTGCTATCCTCCAGGAAGGCTGACCGTGGAGGAGTGCTTAGAGCTGGCTGAGCTGGCTCATCAGGCTATGAGCAGGGGTAAGCCTAAAAACGTCTGGGAGATGGTTGAAAGCTTCGGGGTGGGGTTAACAGAGGTCACCTGGCTGATGCTCAAAAAAATGGTGCACCATCCGATAGTCGTTTTAAAGCCTAGAAAGCCGGTTTTTTAACGTGGAAACTTTAATATGGAAACTGGGGAGACTATATTTTTAAAGGTGAAAGTGGAGAAGGTTGGCTAGGGCTTTCACGTTGATAACGGTTAAGCCTGGAACGGAAGACAGGGTTGTTGAAGCTATAAAAGGCATTAAAGGGGTTAAACGGGTTTACAGGATATGCGGACCCTACGATATTATAGCGGAAATAGAAACCAGCGAGCTGTCAGCCTTAAGAGACATCGTGGAGAAAAGCATCAGGAAGATACCGGAAAACAGGTCTTCCCTAACTATGATAGTTCTTGAAAGCTGACCCTCTAAACGTTCAGCCTTCCCGCCCGCCTATTTCTGAAGACTCCTCCGAGATGGTTAACAGGGACTCGGCTAAGGCTTCCAAGTCAACTTCAGCCCTAGTCCTCCAGCCTACCGTTAAAACCTCGTTTTCATCCTCATGCAGGTATCCAAGCCTAACAAACCTGTCCAGTGCAATATTAACTCTCCACGAGGGAAGCTTGGAGGAGAGAAGCCTTTCAACCTCACCCCTCGAAGCCTTACCCTGCCTAGAAGCCAAGTAGGCGAGGGTTGCTGCTAGGGCTGCAAGGTCGTCTATACGCCATCCTGAAGCCTGTGCGTCGGTGGCTGGGAGGCTGCCCCGCAGGGTTACTAGGAAGCGGGCTCTGTCAAGCTTTGCCTCTTCGTCTCCGCCAGCCTCCCCCGAAGCCTCCGGAACTATTTTAACTTGAAGCCCAAGCCTTTCAAGCTCGCTGTCCAGCAGCTTAACGATTTTCATGTAGTTTTTCCCAAGGCTTTTCCGCAGTTCCCATCCTTTAACTCCAGGAGTTCTGTGCCTTTGGAAGAGGAGAAGCTGAGCAGCTCTTTTCACTCTCCTAGCGTAGGAAGCTTCTCCACCGCTCACTCTTCCCCACCGCCAACCATGAATTTATCGAGCGGTATGGCTACGGAGTATTCTCCTTTAGGCTTTCCAGCGGTTTCAGGCGTCGGCTTAAGTTTAAGCTCGCCTTTAAGCCTGTCCAAGGTTAGCTGAACATAGCCGTAGGTTGCAAGAAAGCTTACCATGTAGGCTTTAAGCACGGTTTCCCTGAAGGTTTCAGCCCTGACAAAGTCCCAGTAGGATATTTCCCCTCCAGCCTTTTCGGCTTCGGCTGAAAGCTTCTGGAAGGTTTCCTCCAGCAATCTTCTGAAGTCCCCGCTGAGGGTTAAACCTAAAGCCTTAACGGTTTCAGGTGAAACCTCGGCTTCAACCATTCTGGGGGCTTCTAAGGCTTCCGGAGGGAGGCTTCTCGGTTTAAGCCTTACCCAGTAGGAGGCAGCCTCCTTAAGCCTTTCAAGAGTTAAAACCTCGATTTTAACGGTGGGCTTCCAAGCTTTGAGGAATACTTCGGCGAGCTGTGGAATGGTCAGCTCAGCAATCCTCGTCTTAACGGTTTCAGGATCTAAAATTCTAAGCTTACTCCTAACCCTAACCCATTCGTCTTGAAGTTCCACGACCTTTGAAAGACTGCGTAAAGCTTCCCCGTCGAGGGTTAGGTCTGAAGGTTTCACCCAGGCGGGGAGGAGACTGCGTAAAGCTTCAAGCTCCTCTTTAACGTCAACTTCAAAGGGGTTGAAACCTTTAGCTTCAACCTCCCTGCACAGGTGCACTATTCTCAGAGCCCTGTCTCTGGCTTCGCTAAGGCTTGGCTTCTCCTTCAACCAGGGCTACCTCCGATTTTCCTCCAACCTTCTGGACGACTATGATTCTTGCCTCTTCGTCGAAGACTGGGTGATGCCAGGGTGTAATCACTATATACTGGGTTTCAGGGTTGTCTCTAACGGTTTCAACTATAAGCCGTGCCACAGCCTCCCTGTTCTTAGGGTCCATGTGTACGTCAAACTCGTCCACAGCCCTAATAGGGGAGGCAACATGCTCCTGGAGGGCTAGGAGGAAAGCCATAATGGTGGTAGACCTTTCCCCTCCACTCTGCGTGTAAGCGTCAAGCCTTACAGGAGGAACCCCATGGAAGCCCACCGTCAACTCTAAGCCAGCCTTCTCGAAGCTTTGAGAATTAACTATTCGAACCTCTCCCGTGGCTCCTATGGTTGAGAGAAGCCGCTGGTAGCCCTGGTTAATCTTGGAAACAACCTTCTCAAGCTTTCCAATCCAAACCTCTCTTCTCGCATCTATTTCCTCCAGGAGCTTCCGCTTGTTTTCTTCAAGGGCTTCTATTTTCTCCTTAAGCTCCTCGTATAGCCTTCTAAACTTCTCGTATACCTTCTCAACCCTTCTGGAGATGTCGGAGAGGGTGGAAAGGTGGATGTTCACTGTTTTAAGCTCTTCAGCTACCTCCGGCGGGCTTCTGCCAGTGTAGATTCTCGGGCCTACCTTTGCAGCTTCAGCCTTACCGATTTCAAGGTCTTCCCTAACCTTCTCCATTTCACGGTAGAGCCTTTTAAGCTGGGAATCCAGCTCTTTAAACTGGTATTCTAGGAGGGCTTCGGAAATCCCTGCCTCGACGAGTTTATCCCTAGCCCTGTCAAGCCTGTCTTCAAGGCTTGAAAGCTGCTCCTTAAGCTTCAGGGCTTCTGAAGCTAAAGCTTTAACCTCATCCTTCAAGGCTTCAGCTTTGCCCTTAAGGTTTTCAGCCGGCTGGAGCTTTGAAAGCTCTTCCGCCAGCCTTATCCAGCCTTCCCTTTCAGCCTTCTCCACTTCAACCTTTAAGAGGTTGTGATACCTGTTTTTGAGGTCAGCCTTGACCTTTTCAAATCCTTCCAACGCTTTTTTCCTAGAGGACTTAGCTTCCTCAAGCCTTGAGAAGGTTCTGTCTATCCGCTTTTTCAGTTTTTCAGCGTCTTCAACCATTCCTTCAAGCTGAGATTCAAGCTTTGAAACGTGTGACCATGCTAGTTCGACTTCAAGGTTTTTCCGCTGCTCCATGAGCCTGAGCTTTTTAAGGTAGCGTTCATGCTGGCTTCTCCAGTAGGAAAGGTTTTCTTCAGCCTCCTTAAGCAGCTTCCCAACGGATTTCTCCTCGGAAAGGAGGGCTTCAAGCCTTGTTTGAGCTTCAAGAACCCTTTGCCTGTAGGGATGAAGCCCTATGGCTTCCTCCACCAGCTGAAGCCTCTGCTCAGGAGAAATTAAGGCGAACTCTTCAACCATGCCCTGATGCATGATTATAAGCATGTTGTCAGGGTTTATGCCGAAGCTTGAAAGCACACGCACCAGGTCGCCTTTAGCCACATGCTTATAGTCAGCTTCAAACCAGTAGGTTCCATCCTTTCTAAGGTAGCGGGTAAGCCTGAAAGTGTCGGCGGTGGAGGTTGGAACGGGACGTCTGCCCTTAACAGGCTTGTTGCTGAAGAGCAGGGTTATCCTGGCGAGGTCGGCCCCCCGCCTGATAAGGCCGCTAAGCCTCCTAGAACGTTCTGTGTGAGCCTGACCTAAAGCCACAGATAGGGCGAGGAGAATTGAGGATTTACCAGCACCGTTAGGCCCGCATACCAGATTTAACCCGGCTTTAAGGGGAATCCTCGCATACTCGTAGGACATGAAGTTCTCTAGGATAATCTCTTCTATAATGGTTTTAGGAGCCTCCACGGCTTCAACTTTTCTTAGAGCCTCTCCACTCAACAGTTTTCTCCTCTACCGGGCGGGGCTGAAGAAAGGCCTCCTAGCCTTAACATGAAAGCTTAACCGGCTAAGATAAACGTTATTTCATTTTTAGGGTGCTAGCGGACGGAAAACTAACCGGCCTTTTCCTCAAAAAGCTTTAAACAGTTTCTGAGAATTTCAAGCCTTGCAGCCTCCCATGAAAGCTTATCTCTGAGCCGTGCGGAAACCTCTTCATCCACGTGGAAAGGAAAGCCGTAGTCGACTTCTAACAGCATAAGCGTGGCGGCGGGAGCCGGAGGCGAGCTGAACCTGTTGAAACCCTCAGCTTTAATGCGGCTGTAGAGCACCTCTGGTTTAAGCTCTTCAGCTCCAGCTTTAAGCAGGACGGTGACTATTCTCCTTACGAGGCCGCGGATGAAGCTTTTCGCCGTGAAAACGAAGTTTATAAAGCCTTCGTGGAGGCTGACCTTCACGCCTTCGAGAGGGTTGAAGCCGAACTCAAAGGTTTTCTCCGAGGTGAAAAGCTGGGAGGCTTCAACCATGCATTTGAAGGCTTCACCCCGGTAGGGGGAGACATAAAGGTAGCGGCGCTTCAGGGCTTCCCTTCGAGGGTTGAAGGTTTTAGGAACCTTAGCCCAAGCCCAAGCCCGGATGTCTTCCGGAAGATGTGCGTTAAGCCTTTTAACCGTGAAGCTTTCAGCAGTGTTAAAGGCTATGGTTTGGCCTAGGGCGCTGACTCCACGGTCAGTTCTGGAGGCAGCCTGAAACTTGGCTTCAGCCTGCCCGCTTATAAGCTTGGAAGCCTCTAAAGCTTCAATCAGAGTTCCTCCTATGGTTGGCAGCCCTTTCTGAGGCTGGAAGCCGTAGTATCCTCTTCCATCATAGTAAATCTTTACGGCGTAGCGTGTAGGAAGTCTGAGGGACTTCAAGAAGCTACCACCTTGAAGGTGTGCGGGCTTAGCGTTCCCTAGCATGCTTAACTATGTGTCCGGCCTCCGGGATGATAAGCTCTCTTAAGGCGAGTTCCACCGCGTTAGGGGAGCCTGGGAGGCAGAATACAGCCTTCCCCCTGCTTACTCCTGCAAGAGCCCTGGTCAGCATGGCTGGGGAGCCTACCTTCTGAAAGCTTAAAAGGCGTAGCAGCTCTCCGAAGCCTGGAAGCCTTTTCTCCAGCAGCCTTTCCACGGACTCGATGGTTACGTCGCTTTGGGAGACTCCCGTGCCTCCCATGGTGACCACCACATCAAAGTCGTGTGAGGACAGCAAGCCTTTAACAAGCCCTACTATCTGGGCTGAATCGTCGGGGATTACCTGGCGGTAGGCGACTTTATGGCCTGCTTCCTCCACGAGTTTTGCTGCCAGGCTCCCGCTTGGGTCTTCAAGAGGTTTCCCAGCCTTAAGCTCTTTCGCCTTGGATGTGCTTACCGTTATAAGGGCGAACCTAAGCTGGCTTGGGGCTTCAGCCTTATGTTTTAAGGCGGTTTCACTCAAGACTTTTCCACCCTTCGAGGTTTAGGCTTGGCTTTCTTGATTTTCTTGACCACGCGTATGCTGGAGATTTGGGTGTGGGGGTATTGGCCTTCCTCATCTTTCTCGTAGGGTTTAGCCATATCCCATATGTTAAGTAGCGCCACGGCTGCGGCTGTTAGGGCTTCCATTTCAACTCCTGTCTGAGCGTAGGCTTTAACCTCTGCTGAAACCTTGATGGTGAAGTCGTCTGGAAACTGGTAGCTGACCTTCACGCCGGTTACCGGTATAGGATGACATAGGGCTACGATTTTCGGGGTTTCCTTAGCCGCCAGCGTTGCCATAACCGTGGCGACGTTTAGGGGGTCCCCCTTCGCTATGAGGCCTTTTCTCACCCGCTTCACGGTTTCAGGCTTAAGCCTGATAAGACCTTCAGCCACGGCCTCCCTTAGAACAGCAGGCTTGCCTGAGATGTCCACCATAGCCGGTTTACCTGTCATAAGCCTGCGACCTCCAAAAGCGAATATTCCCTGTTCACTTAAATAATAGGCTTCCAAGCTTTTTACGTCTGACGTACCCTCCGGGGATAGAAAGGCTCTCTTAAGGCTACCGCCTTCCGTAAAGCCTCCTCCACAGCTCCCTGAGAAAACGGGTTGTGAAGGAGAGAAGCTACATCTATAAGGTTGTCGTTACGCATGAGGCAGGGCTTAAGCTTTCCGTCGGCTGTCACGCGAAGCCTCTTGCAGTTGGCGCAGAACTCTGAATTGTGGAAGGGGCGCACAAGCTCAACCTTAACCCTGCCATCCTTCAAATAGTAGATTTTCCTGTTGTGGAGAGGCCTAACCTCAACCCTGCAGGCTTCAGCTTCAAGCTTTTCCTCCACAGGGTTAAGGCTTGAATAGTAGCGGCTGTAGATTTCGCTTCCGGCACCTATCTTTTCCAGCTCGATAAGCTGGAGAACCAGGTCTCTTCCCTCTATAAACTTCATGGCGGACCATATGTCCTGCTCGTTTAACCCCTTCAAGACAACCATGTTAAGTTTTACAGGTGTTAACCCGGCTTTTTCAGCTTCCGCTATGCCTTCCAGAACCCTGCCTAGCAGAGGACTTCCGGTTACACTCTCGTAGACTTCTCCTCTGAGGGATGGGAGGTTCACGTTCACCCTGGCAAGGCCTGCCTCCCTAAGCTTCCACGCGGCTTCAGAAAGCAGAATTCCGTTGGTGGTAAGCGAAACTTCAACTATACCTTTAACCCTGGAGATTCTCCCCACGATTTCGGCTAGGTCAGACCTTAAGAGGGGTTCTCCACCTGTAAGCTTAACCTTCCTCATCTCAAGTTCTGCTGCGACTTCAACAAGACTTTGAATTTGGCTTGGGCTCAGCTCCCCGGCGGGAGAACTGCCGTAGCCTTCCCTATGGCAGTATATACACTGGAGGTTGCAGCGTTCGGTTAAAGATATTCTAAGCTGGGTTACAGGCCTTCCAAACCTGTCTAGGAGAGGCAGAAAACCCACACTCCGACGAGAGATACCTAAGGCTACATAGCCTAGCCCACAAAAATAATGTTTTCCTTTTAGGCTGGCTGAGGAGCCGTTTTAACCTCTGCTGGAAGCTTCTGTCCAGCCATGGGGGGAGTTTCCTCTTCACCCGGCTTCCAGCCTTGCTCCTCGAACAGTTTTTCCAGCTGCCTCCTCATAAGCCTTAGGTCACGGCTTAGGTTAAAGTAGTCCGCGAAAATCTTCGTGGTTCTCAGAATACTTGTCTTGCCGAGTTTCTCCCTTTCCACGAGTCCCATTTCTAGGAGGCGTGCTATATGCTGGTAGGCTTGAGGGCCTCTGACGCCTACAACCTTCGCCTGCGGGACAGGCTGCCTGTAGGCTATGTAGGATAAAGTTTTCAGAGGACCCTCCGTCAGCAGCGGCTTCAAGGTCAGCCTTTTAATCTTCTTGACGTATCGGGACTTAAGCTGCATGACGAATCTTCCGTCTTCCAGCTCAACGATTTCGAGGGCTCCACCTTTAACCCTGTAGCTTTCAGCCAGGCCTCTCGCTATCTCCGAGACCAGACGCTTCGAGGTTATGCCTGTTATGGAGCAGAGGGTTTTAGGTTCAAGCGGGTATCCTGAAGCGTAAAGGGCAGCCTCGATAAGCCTTCTGGCCTCCCTCTCATTTACAACCTTCTTAGGCTTCTCAGCCTTTGCAGGGGCTCCAGTTTTTTCAGGCTGTCCGGCTGCCGGGTTTTCAGGTTTCAAGCCTGCTTTCACCCTCCACGGCTTTAGACTTCAAAACTATTTTGATGTCTGAGAACTCTTCTGCCTGGTAGAGTTCTACAAGCCCCTTGGAAGCCATGAAGATTAGCATGAGAAATATTTTAACAATCTCCTTCCATGGTAGGCCTCCAGCAAGCTTTGAGAAGAGAACCTCGCCTTCCGGGATGCTTGCCTTAAGCTTATCGTAGAAGGTTTCCAGCTGCTGCTCCCATTGGAGAACCATTTTATCGTATTCGGTGAAGAGGTCTCCGGGCGGAGGCTCCAGCCGTTTAACCTTTACCAGGGCTCCAGCCTTCTCAGCCTTCAAGACCTCATCTAAAACGGCAAGTATGTCTTCAAGCCCTGTTACGGTCAGCTCAAAGCGGAAGGGAAGCTGGAGGGGTGGAGGAACATAGTCGAAGATGCGTTCAAAGCCTTTCTTCTCCTCTTCGATTTCAGCCTCGAAAATCCTTTCGGACTGAAGCCTTAGAACTATGCTGGAGGACAGGAGGGCTGTGCCTGAAGCGTTGAAGTCTACGTAGCCCATCTGCTTCATTTCCTTGAGGAAGCTTGAAAGCAGCGTTGCTATGTTTAAGTCCCATGGTCTCACCTTGCTGAGCCTCGCCAGGTCGAAGAGAACCTGCCAAGGAGGCTTAAGCCAGAAAGGCTTTTTTTCGCTGCTCATCTGCTTCCTTTAACCTCCTCTAACTTACCTTGCTTACCTCCGCAACCTTGGCTGGAAGGGTGTGCACGTAGGACACCCCGTTCCTGGCGTAAACTCCGAAGAGCCTGTCCGCTCGGGAGGCCATGGGCTCCTTGAAGCTGATAACTATCATCTGAGCCCTCTTAGACTCTCTTGCCAGCAGCTCAGCCAGCCTTCCAGTGTTCACAGGATCTAAATGAGCGTCCACTTCGTCGAAAATATAGAAGGGGGAAGTTCTGGTGAGGCTTTGCAGGGCGAAAATGTAGCATACGGATACCACGGATTTTTCTCCTCCGCTTAGGGCGGTAACAGGCATTGGAGGTTTCCCTGGGAACTCGACTATGAGGTCTAGGCCTCCGCTGAAAGGGTCTTCAGGGTTTTGAAGCTGAACCCAGCCTCTTCCACCCGTTATAGCGTTAAAGGTTTCAGCAAACCTTTGGTTAAGCTTTTCTAGGGCTGCGTAGAAGGCTTCCTTCTTCTCTTTTTCCACAGCCTCTATGAAGCGTAGGATCTCGCTTTTCTCCTCTTCAAGCTTGTTTATTTTCGCTGAAAGCCCCTTATAGTCTCTTTTCTGAGGCTCGTAAAGGGCTGGAGCGTTCATGTTAAGCTGACTGTAAAGCCTTTCCCTTTCCTCTTCAAGCCTTCCCATCAGCATGTCTGAAAGCTTAACCTCAACCGTGGAAAGCTTTAAAGGCCTCTCGAAGCCGAGTTCTTTAAGCTCCTTAAGACACTCCTCATATTCTATTTGAAGGCGGAGCCTACGCTCCTTTAACTCGTTAAGCTTCCCCTCCATCTTCCTTATTTCTTCTATAAGCCTCCCGTAGTCTTCATCTATCTTTTTCAGGGTGTCACCGAAACGTTTGTACTCCTCTCTTCTAGAGGCCATAAGCTCTGTAAGCTTGTCCCTTTCAGCTATAAGCTCCTTGATGGAGGAGTCTATGCCTGATATTTCAGCTAGGGTGTCCTCTTCAAGTTTAAGCTGGCGTTTAAGCTCTCTTTCAAGGCCTGTTAGCTCCTTTCTAACCGTGACAAGGTTCGGGGTGTAAACGGTTTCGAAGGTGTCCTGCAGAGACCTAAGCCTGTTGTCAACCTCGTTAAGCCTCTTGGAGAACTCTACGACTTCGGCTTCCAGCTGGGCTTTTTCGCTTTCAAGCCCTGTTACGTATTCAGGTCTAACCTTCGCCCTAAGCCTTTCAGCCTCGCTTCTAAGCTTTGAAAGCTCGGCTTCTAGGGCTGCCTTTCCACCTTCAACCTCGTTTATGAGGGACCTTGACTTTTCAAGCCTCCTGTTCAGAGACTCAATCTTCCTGTTAGCCTCCGATATGAGCCTCCTATTCCTCGAAAGATTATTCTTCATGGTTTCCTCTTCAGCGTCAAAGAATTTGAGGCTGTCCTCATGTCGAACCCTTTCGGATTCAAGTCTGACCAGCTCCTTTCTAAGCCTCTCCAAGTCGGCTCTACGCCTTTCAAGAAGCTTCTCGAAGGTTACAACGGTTTCACCTACGGCGTCTATGGTTTTATCGCTGGGAACCACCTCTGAAAGGTCTATGGGCTCCCTATAGAAGCCCACCGTAAGCCTGGGTCCAGGCTCGAAAACCTCGCCTTCAACCGTTACAGCCCTGAAACCGGCTTTAGAAGCCTTCAAAGCAGCTTCAGCCGTGGAAGCAAGGAAAGTGTCGCCTAAAATGAAGTTTAAGGCTGGCTTAAACTTTGAGGAGGCATCCACGAGGGAGGCCAGCGAGCCTACTAGTCCTTCAATTTTAGGTTTGGACACCGGCTTTATGTTTCTGGCTTCTGAAAGCGGGATAATCTTGATTCTCCCAATCTTGGTCCGCTTAAGACTTTCAGCACACTTCTTAACGATGTCTAGGTTTTCAACCACTAGCGCCTGAAGCCATCCTTCCGCTGCAGCCTCAACCGCCTGCCTGTACCTGGGAGGAATCCTGATACGCTTTCTAAGCCTTCCGTGGACGCCTCTGAGAGCTCCCATAGAGGCTAGGCTTTCAATCAGGCTTAAAGCCTTCTCCTCGGAGAGAACTCTTTCGGCTAGGTCTTTCTTGGACTTGAAGGCTGTGACGTTCAGCTTAGCCTTCTTAACCACGCCTTCAGCCTTTCTAATCTCGTCTTCAGCCCGTGCCATCTGCTCTTTAACCCGTTCTATCGCGTTAACTGTTTCTTCAAGGCTTTTCTCTTCTTTGCGTCTGAACTCTCTAAGCTTCTCAAGCCTTTGGGCTAGGTTGCTGAAGATTTCCTCCAGCGACCTTCTTTTGTCTTCTATGGAGGCTATCTGGCTGATTATGCTGTTCTCCCTCTCTTTTTCACCCCTGATTTTCAGGTAGAGCTTTCCCCTTTCCGACTCAAGCCCTTTAATTTTCTTCTCCAGCTCCCTTAGGGCTGAAGCGTTAGTATCGAGGTTAAGCCTGATATCGGAAATCTTCTCCTTGATACGCTCTATTTTCTTCTGTCTCTCGGAAAGGTAGGCCTCCAACTCCTCTTTTTCTCTAACCAGCCTTCTAAGCTCCTTCTTTGCTTCCGAAGCCTGGGTTTTAAGTCTTTCCAGCTGCGCCCGCTTTTCATCCCTTCTAGCTTCAAGGTTTCTGGTGGCAGACCGGATGGAGGACAGCGTTGACTTGCGGACGGCTAGCACGGCGTTCAGGTTTCCAAGCTGAGCTTGAAGGTGAACAAGCCTGTCTCCACCCTTATCTACGACTTCCCTTGCATACTCACCGTATTCATCTTGAACCCTTCGTCTTTCAGCTTCAAGCTGGCTTCTTCTCCCTTCCAGCTCGCCTATCTGGGAGGTTAGGTTTTCTACGGCTGACTGAACTTCTTCAAGGTTCTCGAAAAGCGATTTGGCTTTAACGGAGAGCCTTACAGCCTTGAACCTGTTGATGAGGTCTGAAAGGTAGTTGTAGCTGAGAACTATGTTTCTCCCGGTTTCCAGCTCTGTAACCCTCAACTTTACTTCCTCGTATTTTCCGCGGGCAACCTTAATGTTAACTTCAGCCTCTCTAAGCTCTACTTCAGCTTCTTTACGCTTCCGGTCGTATTCCGCTATTCCTATGATTTGCTCTACAGCCTTCCTTCTCTCCTCCGGGGGGCTTTCAGCAATCCGGATGGTGGTTCCCTGGAAGACTATGTTCATTCCTCCGGTAAGCGAAGCCATGGAAAGCATGTCCACTAGGACGTTCCACGAATACTTCATGCCGTTAACTTTGAGGGTGCTGGAGCCGTCAGGAGATACGCTTCTGGTTATGACCACATCGTCAGAGTCTATGGGGATCTTCCTGTCAACATTGTCTATGTGGATGGTTACCGTAGCCCTTCTCGCCTTCTGGTAGTCGCTGTTTCCGCTGAAAAGCAGGTCTGGAAAGCTTTTCACCCTCAGCGACCTTGTGCTTCTTTCGCCTAGAACAAACTGTACGGCGTCTACGATGTTGCTTTTACCTGAACCGTTAGGGCCGACGATAACGTTCAGCCCCTTATCGAAGGTTAACACTGTCTTACGTGCGAAGGTTTTGAAGCCTGAAAGCTCCAGCCTTTTGATGAGAACCATGACAAAAGATAATAGCTTAATTGTTAAATTAAAGGTTAATATCCTAATTCTTGGTAAGTATACATCAATCAAACATTATATTTATGCATGAAATTCGAAAGATAGAAGGCTTATCCTGAAGCTAACTTGGAGGAAAAAGCCCTTGGAAAGCCGCTTCCTAGCCGAAAGACTTAGAAAACTTAAAGAAGAGCTTAAAAACCTCAAACTTGAAGCATACCTCTGCCTGCACCCAGCAAACATACAATATTTCACCGGAAGCCCTCAAGCCGGCGAATTAGCCCTGGGACTGCTGGTAACCTTGGACAATCCGCCCACCCTCTTCATACCTGAAATGGGAGCCTACCAAGCTCAACTACAAGCCAAAATAAAACTGGAAACGGAAGTTTTCAAGGTTGGAGATGAAGCATTGAAAAAACTTAGAAACACTCTCAAAGGCTTCAAAGTTTTAGGCTTCGACGACGCTTCCCAGGCTAGGATTTCAAAGCTTAAGGTTAAAGGTTTAAGCCTTAAGCCTCATCCTGAAATCCCTGAGAAGCTTAGGGTGGTTAAGGATGAAAGCGAGCTGGAGGCGTTAAGGAAGGCTGCCAGAATTCTTAGAAAAGGCTTCGACGCTGTTTTCCAGGTTTTAAAGCCTGGCGTGCGTGAGCGTGAGGTTGCAGCAGCTGCTGAGTACGCTTTGAGGGTTGGAGGCTCAGACTTCTACGCCTTTCCCACCCTGGTGGCTTCCGGTTCTAGGTCTGCTCACCCTCACGGGTCTCCTACGGCGAGGAGGATTAGGGAGGGTGATGTGGTGGTTGTGGATTTGGGAGCGAAGTTTTCAGGCTACTGTGTTGACGCTACGAGAACCTTCATGGTTGGAAGGGTTAAACCGGCTGTTTCAAAAGCTTACAGGGCTGTTTTGGAAGCCTACAGGGCTGCGGTTGGAGGGGTTAAGCCTGGAATGAGAGGGTTTGAAGCCGACATGCTTGCTAGGAAGACTATTCAGACATGGGGGTTCGGCGAGTTTTTCACCCACGGTTTGGGGCATGGAGTTGGATTGGAGGTGCATGAGGCCCCACGGCTTTCCCCAGGCAGCCGAGACCTTTTGAGGGCGGGTTCAACCTTCACCCTTGAGCCTGGAATCTATTTGCCGGGCAGGTTTGGAGTTAGAGTTGAGAACACCGTGCTGCTGACTGAAAACGGGATTAAAGTTTTAACAGGCTGGTCTGGGAAAGAATTTATTAGCTTCAACTGATATTTTCCATAACTCTCAGTATTGGCGGGAGAAAAGGCGATGGGTGAAAATAGAATCGTGCTGAACAGGATACTGGACACCACGCTTAGGGAAGGAGAGCAAGCTCCCAGCGTGTACTTTAGACCAGACGAGAAATGCACCATAGCCGAAATGCTCTACCAAGTTCTCGGGCGGAAAGGTCTGATAGAGGTAGGGCAGCCCTACAGCCCTAAGTACCGGGAAGGCGTGGAAGCCGTGGTGAAATACTTCAAGGAGAAAGGCTACGAGCTTGGAAAGCTACTGGCACACTGCAGAACGCTTAAGGAAGACGTGGAAATAGCCCACCAATGTGAAACCGGAGGCATAGTGGTCTTTATGGCTCCCTCAGACAAGCATCTCCAAGCCAAGTTTGGAGGAAAAATCTCCTATGAAAGGGCTCTGCAGATGATAGGGGAGTCCATAGAATTCGCCAAGCGTGATTTAGGCTTCCAGATGGTTCAGTACACTCTGGAAGATGCCACCAGCGTACCCATAGAAAAACTCATAGAAGTTTCAAGAGTGGCTGAGGAGGCTGGAGTGGACGTAGTTAGAATACCTGACACCAAAGGGCAGGCTGAGCCTAAAAGCTTTGGGGAAACCATCCGGGAATTAACCTCTAACGTGAAGGCGGCTGTGGACGTTCACTGCCATAACGACAGGGGACTGTCCATAGCTAACAGCATAGCAGGACTTCAAAACGGTGCCACAGGAGTTCACGTCACAGTTATGGGGATAGGTGAAAGATGTGGCATAGCCGACCTGGCAACGCTGGCAGACGACCTTGAAAGCTTTTACGGGGTTGAAACAGGAGTAAACTTCAAGAGGATACCCCGCCTCTACCGTTACGTGGCCGCAGCCTCAGGAGTTGTCATACCTCCAACCTTCCCCATCCTCGGCAAGTTCGCCAGAATCCATAAGGCTGGAATCCATCAGAAAGCTGTTCTGAAGGACCCCTCAACCTATGAAACCATAGACTGGACACGGTACGGGCTTGAAAGAGAATTCGAGTTTGGAGCCATGCAGACAGGCGACCTAGTAGACCACCTGCTTCGAGGCGTAGAAGTGCCAGATGAAGTTAAAAAATCCGTCATAGAGGAGATTAGGGAAATCTCCATAACCAAGGGCAGACCTCTCAAGAGGGCTGAAGTTAAAAGGCTTATAGAAAAACGGATGGGAGTAAGCCTTGCCGACAGGATTACAGCTGGAGAGGAAGTTGACGCCTTAATCTTCCTGAAGGTTAAACCTGCCTGCGACGAGCTTACCTTAATCAAAAACATACGCCAGAGGTTTCTGAAATACGGCTTCCCCGTTGTCATCAGGGATATAGCCGGCGGATGGGACTTCGTAATAGACGTAAGAAACGTAACGAACCCTGCCATCTTAGACAAGATAACAGGCGAAATAAGAAAGGAAAACAGCGACATAATTGAGACAAGCACCTCGCTAGTTTTCGACGAATACAAGTAGACTTATTTAAAGATGCAAAACACAAACCTTTTTATATTACTCCCTTCAACATACAAGACGAAACTGAAGGTGCAGACATAAGCTATGAGCCATAATGCCTCTGAGGTTTCATCCCGCCGGTCGGGATGGAAGGGAGGTTGGAACTGCTTTTCTAAACAATTTACCCTGCTGGAAGGAGTGGTGGCTGAACCCCCTTGTATGCTGTAATTGTCGGTTTAAGCGGGGTAGGGCAAAGTCTTGCTAAAACCCTGATAGAAAGAGGCTACGATGTGGCTATAATAGATAAAAACCATGAACGCTGCGAAAAATTCTCCTCCGAATACGACGCCCTCGTAATATGTGGAGACGCTGTGGAAAAGGACACGCTTAGAGACGCTGGAATAGAGAAGGCTGACGCCCTTGTGGCTGCCACCGGAGATGACTCCGTAAACCTGATGATAGTATCCATGGCCAAAGAGTTCGGAGCTAGAAACGTGGTAGCCGTGGTTAGAAACCCCGAGCACATCGGACTTTTCAAGAAAAGCGGGGTCAGAGTTATAGTTCCAGACGAGGTTGTAGCTGAACACCTGTACCAGCACCTGTACAGGGTTAAAGACTTCCTCGTCCTCGGTGAAAACCAAGCGGAAATCTTCGTTGTCAGGGTTGAAAATGGCTCGGGGAAGCCGCTGAAGAAGATAGGAATACCTAACGGAAGCTCTATCATAGGCATCTACAGGGATGGAAAGCTTAACATAACCCTGCCATCAGACATGATTTTGAGAAGCGGAGACGAGCTACTGGTATACACGATTAAGCCTAAACCTGAAAGCATACGGAAGGTTGTAGAAGCCTTCGCCGGGAAAATCTAAAGCCTTTACACGCCAGCCCTCCTCTTCCTCAAAGCCTTAAGCCTAGAAAGCTCCCTCCAAGTGTAGGGGGACAGGAGGGCTAACACCGGGAAAACTTCAAGCCTCCCAGCCCACATGCCGAAGATTAACACAACCTTAACAGGGTCTGAAAGGCTTTTAGAAACTGGAAGCAGGCAGGGTCCAACGTTTCCCTGAGCGGAGAGGGCGCCTGAGATGGCTGTCAGAGGGTTGAAGCCTCCCAGCAGGCTTATGAGCACGCCTTCTATGATTATCAGGATGAAGTAGGCTGACACGAAGCTCATCACCCTGAAAATTTCGTCTTCCCCCACCACGTGGTCTCCAATCTTGAAGGGTTTTATAGCTCTCTCAGGCAGTGCCGACTTGAAAAGCATGTAATGCACTGCCTTCACCAAAATAATTATCCTAATTATTTTTATGGCTCCGCCAGTCGAACCTAAGCCTCCTCCGATAAACATCAGAATGGTTAAAACCCAGGTGGCCAAGTTCGGGAAGCCGGCTACGTCAGTAAGCGTGTATCCTGTGGTGGTTAAAATCGAAGCCCCATGGAAAATCCCGTAGCGGAGGGCCTCCCAGAAATCTCCTGCCACCCCGTTAAAGAAGAGGTCTACGGCTATCAGAAGAGAGGCTACGGCTACTATCAGCAGGCAAGCTTTAAATTCAACACTTTTAAGAAGCATTCTCAGGCTTCTATGGGTTATAGCTCTAATGTAAACTATAAAGTTCGTAGCTCCCACCAGCATGAAAATCACCAAGATTATTTCGGCTGTGAGGTTTCCAAGCCCTCCAACGCTGGCGTTCCTGGTTGAAAATCCTCCCGTGGACATAACCGTGAAGGCGTGGGCCACCGCGTCGAAGGGGTCCAGCTTCGCTAGGAAAATCAGTGCTAGAATGCACACAGCCGTGTAGAGGAGGTAAAGCTTCCACATGTATCTTACGGTTTCCCTGGTGGTGGCTAAAGCCTTCTCCTCTCTGGCTTCAGCCCTGTAAAGCCTCCAGACGCCTATTCCACTGGGTGAAATAAAGAGGAGGAAGAAGAGTATTATTCCTATTCCTCCAACCCACTGGGTTAGAGCTCTCCAGAAAAGCAGGCTTCTAGGCAGCACCTCCACGTCTTCTATAACCGTCATACCCGTGGTTGTAAAGCCTGACATAGCCTCAAAGTAGGCGTCCACCGGATGCATTTTCGCAATGTAAAGGTAGGGCACTGCCCCTACGGCTGAAACTATAAGCCAGCCTACAGAGGAAATCATGAAGGCTTCGGTTAGGGTTACCTCGCCTATACCCCCCTTACGGTAGAGCAGAAAACCTAAAAGAATGATGGCCACAGCGTAGAAAAGGAAGAAGCTGAACTCCGACTTTTCACCGTAAATCCATGCTACAACTGCGGGGAGAAGCAGGGTTACACCTGCAGCTCTAATAACGTTCGCCAGCCCTGCGGAAACATTTTCAGTCACAGGTGTACACCGTTCAGGGTTACGCCTTTAAGCTTCCGCCTCGATCTTCTTAAGCTGGCGCAGGTACATTTCTACTATTTCCTCGACGGTGGTAGCGTCTTCAGGAGCCTTATCCGTCCGGTAGCGTCCTGTGAACCTTGGAAACCTTATGGCTAAGCCGCTTCCAGCCCTAATCCTGTTCATGGCACAGGTGTGGATAGGACTTAAAGTTATTTCGGCTCCAACTATCTCCAGTACGACAGCTGGAACAAACCATACGTCGGCTTCAAGCTGAGATTCAACCCTTGCATGCCTGTGAGGTATAACGTTATCCTTGAAGAGCTTTGGAAGTTTCGCCAGGTCCTCGTCGGTGAAGCCTGTTCCAACCTTGCAGACCGTTTTGAAGAGGTCGCTTTTCTTGTCGTAGGCTGCCATGAGGAGAGCCCCGTAGGTTCCAGCCCGTTTGCCTCTTCCGTGGAAGGCTCCAACAGCCACTAGGTCCACGGTGTCGGTTAGAACGGACTTGTAGTCACGTTTATACTTTATCCAAAGCCATCCTCTGGCACCAGCCTGATAGACGGAGTCTGAGCCCATAGACTTCACCACTACCCCCTCACAGCCGTCTTCTATGGCTTTCTCAAAGAATTTTTCAAGCTCTTCGACGCTGCTGGCCACCATGGCCTGGGAGAGCTGAACCCTCTCAGAGCGTTTGATAGCCTTTTCAAGCTTCCTACGTCTCTGAGGCAGAGGTTTAAGCGTGTAGTCCTCTCCATCAGCGTATAGGAGGTCGAAGCAGAAGAGGGCTATGGGATACTGCTCCATGGCTTCTTCGATCCCGTACTTCCGCCTGCGGTGCATGAGTTCCTGGAAGGGAAGCATCTCCCCGCTGTCAGGGTTTATGGCAACCCCTTCAGCCTCCAAGATGACTTCGTCAGCCTTAACATGCTTCCTAGCAAGCTCGCAAACGTCGGGGTAGTGGTGGGTTATGTTCTCCAGCCTCCTCGAGAAGATCATCACCTCGCCGTTGGCCAGCTTATGGATTTGGAGGCGTTCACCGTCATATTTGTATTCCGCCAGCCCCTTCCCGCCTATTTTTGCCAGTATCTCCTCGGCGGAGGGAAGCCTTTCAGCCAGCATAGGCCTAATAGGCTTGCCAACGGTTACCTGGAAGCCTTTAACACCTTCAACCCCCCTTTCAGCCACAGCCTTAGCAACTCCACCTAGGTCTGAGGATAGATTGTAGGCTCTCTCAAGCATAGGCCTCAAATCCTTGGAGCCGCAGAAGGCTATGGCTAGGGCGTCCAGAATGGTCATGTCAGCTACTCCAAGCCTAAGCCTGCCTGTAACCGTTCTAACCAGGTATTTAGCCTCGTCTGGGGAGGCGTTGGAGAGAAGCCCTGAAAGTATTTTTATTTTTAGGTCTTGAGCTCCCTCCCCTGTGGCCCTAGCTATCCTGTCCAGTCCGTCGTAAACCTTCTCCACGGTTAGGGCTTCCTGGAAGAGGGTTGCCTGAGCCCGTTTACCCATGAATTTGGCTGCGGTTTCGCCTAGGTCGCCCAGCTCTTTAACCGTCCTGTCTACTTTAGGCTCGGAGACGCCGGCTGCCATGGCAACAGCCTTCACAGCGAGTTTTTCAGCTATTCCAAGCTCTATTCCCATGTAGTCAGGGTAAAGCTTCCCCTGCGTTAAATATACTACCTTGTCTACGAGTTCCACAGGGGTTTTCTTGAAAAGGTCTACCAGGTGGTCGGTTATCTCAAGCCTCTTAGTGGTTGAATCTATACGCTGATAGGCTTCCACGAGCAGGGAGTAGTCCAACTGAGCCGTCTAACCCCCAGACAGCCCTCTAGCCGCTGGAAACCTTAAAACTTTTCCATGTGAAGGATGCTTCGGAGGCTTCTCCTAGGCGTTTTCCCAGGTGTTTCACCGGGGTAACCAACCGGTATAATTGCCACAGGCCTGTATCTTTCAGGAATCTCAAGAACAGCTTTTACCGCCTCCTCGTCGAAGGCTCCAACCCAGCATGTTCCAAGACCCAGCGAGCAGGCTGCCAAAAGCATGTTCTGGACAGCTGCAGCCGTATCTTGGAGGCAATAAAGGGTTTCTCCTCTAAGCCCGTAGGACCCTCGAGCCCTATCCAAATCCGCGCAGACAACTATTACAACGGGGGCTTCAGCTATGAAAGTCTGATGGAGGGCTGCCATGGACAGGCCTTCCTTAAGCTTCTGCTCTCTGACCACGATGAACTCCCATGGTTGAACGTTTCCGGCTGAGGGAGCCCACCGTCCTGCATCTAAAATTTTCATTAAAAACTCTTCTGGAAAGGGGTTAGGCTTGAAGCTTCTGACACTTCTCCTCCCATAGATGGCTTCAAACACTTCCAAAGCTTCCGCCTACTAAGGCTTAAAACTGTTATGGCAAATAAAATTATAGCGGTGGAAACCAGGCATGACCGGAAGCTACGCTGGTAAAATACTTCAAGTCGACCTTTCAACCGGGAAAATAGAAGTTGAAGAGTTAGACCTCGAACTGGCCCACCAGTATGTTGGAGGCAGAGGCTTCGGCGTCAAAATTTTATACGACAACCTTAAGGCTGGAGTTGACCCCTTAAGCCCGGAGAACCTTTTCATCCTGGCCGCGGGACCTCTAACAGGGACAACGGCTCCAGCCTCAGGAAGGCTTTCAGCCTCCTCTAAAAGCCCTCTAACCGGAACTGTTTTTGACTCAAACTGCGGTGGAAGCATAGGCCCAGAGCTTAAAAAAGCAGGCTTCGACATGGTTATAGTTCGGGGAAGAAGCCCTCACCCCGTCTACCTGTGGATTCATGATGGTGAAGCCGAGCTTAAAAACGCTGAAAGACTTTGGGGGGTCTTGGTCGATGAAGCGGATAGGGCTTTGAAGGCTGAGCTGGGAGACGGGGAAGTTAAAACATGCATCATCGGTCCTGCCGGAGAAAACCTTGTGAAGATGGCCTCCATCATGGTTGAAGGCCACAGAGCCTTTGGGAGAGGAGGCTTAGGCGCTGTTTTAGGCTCGAAAAACCTTAAGGCTGTGGCGGTTCGAGGCAGAGGAGCGCCTCCTCAGCCTGCAAACCCCCACGCCTTCAAGAAGGAGGTTAAGCTTGTACTGGACGTTTTAAGGCGCAACCCTGTGACAGGGGACAGCCTTGGCAGGTATGGAACTCCTCTGCTGGTCACGCCCGTGAACAAGGCTGGGGTTTTCCCCGTTAGAAACTTTCAGGAGGGCTTCCTGGAGGAAGCTGAGAAGCTCAGCGGAGAGCAGCTTTCAAAGGTTCTGCAGACTAGGCGTTACGCCTGTTACGGCTGTCCTATAGGCTGTGGCAGGCTTACAAGTCTTCCAGGTGGTAGGCTTACGGGAGGGCCTGAATACGAGACCATTTGGGCCTTAGGGCCTAACTGCGGCATCCTAGACCTTGAA
>LUCC01000003.1 GCA_001593855.1 Candidatus Hecatellales archaeon B24
GTTTAACTTTGCAACTTTTCTCTATTCTGGTTTTAACCGAGCCTTTCGGACCTATCAGCACTCCCACCCTTTCCAGAGGTATCCGAACTCTAAGGCTTTGACTCATTTCCCCACAATCCACCTGTAGGCTTCTGCTTCAGGTTTAACTTTAACCCCAAGCTTCCCAAAATACTTGTTCAGGTTTTTCAGGTCACGCCTTAAGAACTCGTCGGCCATGGAATGGCTTAAAAGCACGGCCTGCGAAAGGTCGAATATTACCGGCTGCCCCTTGAAAACCATGATGTTATATTCGCTTAGGTCCCCGTGGACAAGCTCCGCTTTACGGTACAGGAATCTGACGGCTTCAAGAAGCTCCAAGTAGGTTTCCTCCGGGTTTTCCAGTTCAACCTCCCTCAAGAGGGGGGCGGGAACCCCTTTTTCGCCTATGAACTCAACTACGAGCACGTTGTTTCTGACAGCGTAGGGTCTGGGAACTCTGACACCTGCCCGGTGGGCTAAGGTTAGATTTTTGAATTCTTTTTCAGCCCAAGCGTAGATTAGCGCCCTAGTGCTTCCCTTAACATGCTTAAACCTTTCGTCACCTTTAATGTAGGGAAGCATTCCCTTCCTGAATTCAGCTGTGACGGTGAGGTAGATTTTTACGGCTAATTCTTCTCCTTTCGGACCTAGAGCCCAGTAAATTTTCGCTTCCTTCCCGCTTTTCACAGCCCCGTACATGCGGTCTATTACGCCGCGGTTTATGAGGGTGTAAATGGTCATGAGGGTTGGCTTGTCGAAAACCTCTTCCAGGGCAGCCTCCTCTTCAGAGCGGTCTCTAATCAAATGCTTCTGCTCTCTTTCAAGCTTACGCTCCTTCCTAGCAAGCTTCTTCCATAAGCCTCTTTTACGGGCTGCCAAACCTAAAAGTATGTAAGGACTTAAAGGCTAAATAAAGAAAGCTATGATATTAATCGAACTCCATTAATAGCAGTTAGCTGATTTAGAAGCTTTGAAGCTATTGGCAGGTTAAAGGGTTTGACAGCCTCCAAGATGCATCCCGCCTATCTGGCTGCGCCGCTGGTTGGCTACCTAGTTTACGCCATGTTCAGGTTTTCGCTTGGAGTGGCCTTACCTCAGATTCAGGCTGCCTACACCATGTCGGATGCTGAAGCCGGCCTAATGGTTTCGGTGGGCTCCATCTCCATAACGGTCTTCATTCTTTATGGGGGCTACCTAACAGACAGGCTTGGCGTTTCCTCAAGCTTCCTCCTAGGCGTAATCCTCTTCTCCCTCGGCCTCGTGCTTTTCGCGTTCGCCTGGGACTTCTGGACGTTGACAGTCTTCCTTTTCCTAGCTGGGGTTGGAAGCGGAATCCTCATCCCCGCCGTTTACTCTTGGGTTGGAGAAGCCTCAGCATCCCACCGGGGTTTGGGCATAGGGGTTACCAACGCGTTCTTCGGTGTAGGAGGGTTTCTGGGCTCATGGCTTACAGGAGTTCTGCTTAAAGCTGGCTACTACTGGGTTCTGCCCTTCCACATTTTCGCGGTTATGGGGTTCATCTCAGCGATGGTATGCTTGGCTCTTCGAAACCGTTTAAGGGTTGGAAGAAAAAATGGAGAAGACCTAAAAGGAAGTTTAGGGTATATTTCCCTGTTACGCTCGAGAAATCTGCTTCTCCTGTTTTTCGGGATGCTAGCTTCCAACGTGGCTTACTTCAATTTTATTGTTTGGGTTCCAAGCTTCCTGCTTAGGCTTCAGGATTTCAGCATCGCTGAGAGCGGGGTTACCCTAGCGGTTTTTTCGCTTGTTGGAAGCGGGGGAGCCGTATGCTTCGGCTACCTTTACGGTAGGGTTAAACGGAATCTTCTGGCTTCAGCGTTAGGCTTCGCCTCAGCCTTAACCATGCTTCCAATAGTCGTTTTAGGATATTCAGTGGTGGAAGGCATCCTTCTCTTCGCGGTTTTCGGCTTCTTCCTTTACCCCTACTGGAACTTGCAGATAACCATGGCTCAGGAGTCTGTAGGCGAAGAATCCGTGGGCAGGGCTACAGGGCTGGTTCAGAGTGCCGGCCTTCTATCTTCGGTGGCAGGGCCTTTCCTCGCAGGCCTGATAATAGAGCAGGCTGGAATGGTTATGGCGCTTCTAGCAACGGTTTTCCTTCCTTTAATGGCCTATGGAGTTATAGTTTCAGCTTGGAGGCCGACTGTAAAAGGTTAGAAAACTTGAAAGATTTTATATTGTGATATACTTGTTTTTGCGAAGCCATTCAGCCTGGTTTTTAGTGTAGCGCCATACGATGTCTCCCCGGGTGTCACGCTGGAAGTCCCAGGGTGAGACAAGCACTATGTCGCCTTCTCTAATCCATACTCTCCGCTTGAGCTTCCCACTTATACGGCACAGCCTTTCCTTCCCGTCGTTGCCGGTAACCATAACCCTGTCGTAGCCGAGCATTTTGGTGACTACTCCGAGAACTTGTCCTTCTCCGGGGAGAACGAGCTCCTTAAGCTCTTCTTCGCTTAGAACCTTACGCTTCAAGACCTTGGGGCACCTTACTTAAAAGAATATGACAAAATGAAATATAACAGTATCCTTAAGCCTACATTTTCACTATCTGGGCGTGGGGAACACCTTCAACGCGGATTACCGCCCTAGAATGGATAAGCCCCGCGTTCAAGGCTTCACCTACAATCCTTGAGCCAGCGAGGTTTGCTATAGAAGCCTCCCGGATTAGGCTTAGAGAACTCTTAACGTCCATAAGAACTCCCCTGTAAAACTTTTCGTTAATTTCAAGCTTCAACCCTCTGGCTTGGTCAACAAATTTTTTGCCTAAAATCTCCTCGTCACATACGGCTACAACTGTTTCTCCTCTCACCTTCACAACTTTCACAAAAACTTTTCCAGCATGCGTAGTTTAACACCTCACAGGAGACTTGGCTCCACAGGCATCGCATAAGAGGAACCTAAGCCGCTCCTCCCTTGTAACCCGGGTGTCCGGACTTCCACATACGGGACATATAACGCAGTCTCTAACGTAAACGTTTAAGGCTTTACCTAGGGTTTCATGGGAAAACCTGCCTTGGAAAACCGCCATTTCACCTTCGAAGCCGCCTGCCGTAGCCAGCTCCTTAGATAGAAACCTTAAAAGATGCTCAGGTTTCCTGTTTAAGGCCTCAGCAACCTGCCTCAAATTCCGAATGATAGTTCGGTTTCCAGCTATGATAGACTGCAATGTGGGAATTTCAAACCGCTCCCTCACCGTAACGGTTTTAGGAAGCTTGGAGTACAGCCTTTCAAGCCATCGGTCGTAAGCTTTAAGGTCGCTCAGCCTTGCTCCCCGCCTTTCTTTAAAGCCTATTTCACCTTCAAACCTTTTAAATGGTTCCAAGCTCCCAGCTTTCCAGGTATTTCCGCTGTTTTACGGTGAGCTTTTCAAGTTTAACGTTGTAGGCTTCTAAGGCTAGTTCCGCAACTCTCCGGTCTATTTCCTCCGGAACCCTGTAAACCTGGGGCTTCAGGCTTCCTCCTTCCCTTGCAAGGTAGACGATGGATAAAGCCTGGTTCGCGAAGGACATCATCATAACCTCTGGAGGATGGCCTTCAGCAGCTGCCAGGTTTACAAGTCTTCCCTCAGCAAGCAGGTACAGTCGCCTACCGTCTTTAAGCTTGTATTCCTCAATGTTCGGCCTCATGGTTCGCTTAGAAGCAGCCAGCTTCTCAAGGTCTTTCAGGTTTATTTCAACGTTGAAGTGGCCTGCATTGGCAAGGATTGCCCCGTCCTTCATTTTTTCTAGGTGTTCTCTGCGGATTACGTCTATGTTTCCTGTTGCGGTTATGAAAATGTCGCCTTGGGAGGCTGCCTCCCCCATAGAAAACACTTGAAAGCCGTCCATTAAGGCTTCCAAAGCTTTTAGAGGACTTGTTTCAACCACTATAACATTAGCACCCATCCCCCGGGCTCTTAGGGCTATGCCTCTGCCACACCAGCCGTAGCCAGCTACCACCAGCCTTTTCCCAGCCAGCAGAACGCTTGTAGCCCTTAAAACGCCGTCTATGGTGCTCTGCCCTGTTCCATACCTGTTGTCGAAAAGATACTTGGTGAAGGCATCGTTCACAGCGATTATGGGGTAGCCCAGTTTTCCATCCCTAGCCATAGCTCTAAGCCTGATAACGCCTGTAGTGGTTTCCTCGGTTCCGCCTACTATATGCCTTATGAGCTTTCTATGCCTGGTGTGAACGGTTGTAACTAGGTCTGCGCCGTCGTCCACGGTAATCCTAGGCCTGTAAGCCAGCACGTCTTCTACACACCGGTAGTATTCCTCTGTGGTTTCACCCCTCCAAGCGTAAACGTTCACGCCTTCCTCAGCCAGAAACGCAGCTACCTCGTCTTGGGTTGAAAGAGGGTTGGAAGCGCAAAGGGCAACCTCAGCACCTCCAGCCATGAGGGTTCTAACTAGGACGGCGGTCTCCTTGGTTACGTGGAGGCAGGCTCCTATTCTCCACCCTTCTAGGGGCTTCTTCTTGGAAAACTCTTTTCTAAGCTTCATCAGAACGGGCATTCGGCTTTCAGCCCACTCTACGGTTTTCCTTCCATCCTCCGCCAGCGATAAATCTTTAACCTTGAAGCCTTCAGCCAACTGAACTCCCCTTCTAAAGCATACTCTCTCCAACGCATTTTAGTCTTGCTTTGCCTTACACTTATTTCATAGCCCAGTTAGGGTTTTAACTTATTATTCGAGAAGGTTAATTAATGTTTGAGGTAGCCTGGTAATGGCAAGGTGGCTGCTGGGTTCAGCATGGCCCTACATAAACTATGTTCCCCATTTAGGCACCGTCATAGGCTCGGTGCTTTCAGGCGACGTGGTAGCCCGCCATCTCAGGCTTAAAGGCGAGAAGGTGCTTTACGTAAGCGGCTCAGACGAGCATGGAACCCCCATAGAAGTTGAAGCGGTAAGACTTGGAATTCCGCCGAAGAAGCTTACCGACGAGAACCATGCCAAGGTTAAAAGCCTATTCGAAAGATGGTGTATATCCTTTGATAATTACACTCGAACTGAAACGCCTACCCACATCGAGTTTGTCAAGGAATTCTACATGAAGGTCTACAGGAACGGGTATGTTTTCGCCAGACAGGAGGAACTGCCATACTGCCCAAGCTGTAAACGCTTTCTACCAGACAGGTTTGTCCAGGGAACATGCCCTAAATGTGGCTATCAAGAAGCCTACGGAGACCAGTGTTCAACCTGCGGAGCCCCTCTTGACCCAAGAGAACTTGTAAACCCCCACTGCACCATCTGCAGCTCAACCCCTGAAATAAGGACAACCAAGCACTGGCATTTCGACCTTCCCCAGTTCTCCGGTAAACTTGAAGAGTACGTGAAGGAAAACCGGAGGCTCCCCGAAAACGCCAGGAACTTCTCGCTCAAGCTCATAAGGGAAGGACTTAAGCCCAGGTCGCTTACCAGGGATGTAGCTTGGGGTATACCAGCACCCTTCCCAGGGGCGCAAGATAAAACCATTTACGTCTGGATGGAAGCTGTGCTCGGCTATATTTCAGCAACCATAGAGTACTTCAAACTTAAGGGTGAAGAAGAAAAATGGAGGGATTACTGGTCTAACGGTGCCAGAATCATTTTTTTCATAGGTAAGGATAACATACCCTTCCACACGATTATTCTTCCAGCCCTCCTGATGGCTTCGGGTGAAGACTACGAGCTTCCCTGGACCGTCAGCTCCACCGAGTTCCTCATGTTCGAAGGCAAAAAGTTCTCTAAGAGCCAGCGGGTGGGCGTATGGATTGATGAAGCCCTAGAAATGTTCCCCGTAGACTACTGGAGGTATACCCTCCTAAGCATAAGACCGGAGGTTAGAGACACAAATTTCACATGGGAAATCTTCCTGGAAAAAGTCAACTCAGACCTAAATGACACTGTTGGAAACTTTATCCACAGGGCTTTAACCTTCCTCTGCCGGCATTTCAACTGTCAGGTTCCAAGCCCTCCAGCCCTCGACAGCTACGACAGGAAAATGCTGGAAGACGTGAAAGAAGCGAAGGAAGCATTCGACAGCCTTCTAGGCCAGATGAGAATTCAGCAGGCCGTTCAAGCAGTGGCAGATTTGGCTAGGAAGGCAAACAAGTATTTCAATGATAAGGAGCCGTGGAAGGCCGTGAACAGCAAAAAAGATGAGGCCGCTGCAACCCTCAACGTCTCTCTTCAAACGGTGGCAGCCCTCTCCATCCTGCTTGAGCCACTTATCCCCGAAACAGCTGAAGCCATCAGGAGAAGCTTAAACCTCAGCCTTCAGGAAGCCTTAAGGGGAGCACCCCAAGGATTAAAAATTGGAAGGCCACAGCCACTTTTCAGGAAGATTTCAAGAGGGGAAATCGGCGTTAAGCCTGAAAGAGGTGGAAAAGAAGTGGGTGAAGTTACGCCTGAAGACTTGGCAAGACTTGGCTTAAAGGTTGCGAAAATAGTTGAGGTCGAAGAGGTTCCCAAGGCTAAGAAGCTTTACAGGCTTAGGCTTGACCTTGGAGGAGGAGTGATGAAACAGACTGTTGCAGGCTTGAAGGAATATTATAAGCCTGAAGATCTCCTCGGGAAACTTGTCGTGGTGGTTTCAAACATGAAACCTGCGGAGCTCATGGGCTTGAAGTCTGAAGCCATGCTTCTGGCAGCTGTGGAGGAGGGAAAAGTCGCCATTGTAACTCCGGAGAAGCCTGTCAAGCCTGGAAGCAAGGTCTACTAGTCTTCCAAGGGAAACGGTGAAAATGAAGCTCAGAATAGACCTTCACATTCATACAACATATTCGGGAGACAGCAACCTAACGCTGGAAGCCTTAGCATTCTCAGCCCTCAAAAACGAGCTTGACGGAGTTGCCATAACAGACCATGACACCTGCGAAGCCCTAAAGGAAGCTGGAAAACTCGAGAGGCAGGGGCTGCTGGTGATCCCAGGAATAGAAGTATCCAGTTCAGACGGCCACATCGTGGGGTTAGGAGTCAGTAAACCTATTCCTCCAGGGCTTCCAGCAGGTGAAACCGTCAGGGAAATTAAGAGGATGGGAGGAGTTGCCATAGCAGCCCACCCCCTGTGCCCCTTCAAGAAGAGCATCGGCGAAAGCGTTTTGAAAACAGCTGGGTTCGACGCTGTCGAAGTGCTTAACGCCTCAACCCTGCCCATAATCTATGCTTCAGAGGTTAAGAAGCTTAACAGGCTGTGCATGGAACTAGGGCTTCCCCAGGTTGGAGGAAGCGACTCCCATACGCCTGAAACGGTGGGCCGCGCGTATACGCTGGTGGAAGCCGAGGAGAAGTCTGCTGAGGCTGTGATTGAAGCTGTGAAGAAAGGGGAAACCATGCCTGGGGGAGACAGAATAACTCTTCAGGAAGCTCTAGGCAGGCTGGGAATGAAACTAAAACAGAAATTTGGAATATAGCTTGGAAGGGAGAAAATAGCCCTCCCGTAGGGTGCTCAGTCTTCTTCAAGCTGGTCTAAGCCCATCTCGTCTAGGAAGTCCAGCGAGAAGCCTTCCTCAATCTCCGTCAGGTTTTCTTCTAGGTCATGCAAGTTGAGAACCTCCGTGAGCTGTACTGGTTCCTTGTTTTTCTCTAGCGGTGGAAGCGTGATTACTTTCATCAATCTCTCTCACCCCCCGGCACCTCCTAAATAC
This sequence comes from Candidatus Hecatellales archaeon B24, assembly GCA_001593855.1. Taxonomy (GTDB): domain Archaea; phylum Thermoproteota; class Bathyarchaeia; order Hecatellales; family Hecatellaceae; genus B25. The sequence continues at coordinate 7,649 of LUCC01000003.1, forward strand.
ACTTCAGAAAATTTATGTCCAGCGTATTTATCTTGTATTTAAATAGTATTACCAACAGGTTTTCCATATATAAATTAAACGGTAGCTCCTTCCAGGACATCCACCGAAAAAGTGCAAAGTTTCACGCTTGGCAGAGCAAAAATTAACATGTACTTACATCATCATTTTCAGGCCTCAACCACGTTAACATTCCAGTATTTCGCCTTTCAGATAGTATCGGGAGGCTTCCACGATTTTCACCTTGACATTTTCACCAAGCCTCCCCCCGGGAATAGCTACAGGCTTGTAGGCATAGTTCCTTCCAATCAGGTTTCCCTTCCATCCTTCTTCGTCCACGAGAACCTCTCCCTCCCATCCAGTCCACTTCCTATTTCTTTCCAAAGCTAAGTTCCCGGCAAGCCCCGCCAGCACCCGGCTTCTCTCCTTGACAACCTGGGTTGGAAGCTTCTTCATGCGGCTTGCAGGCGTTCTCGGCCTTGGATAAAATTTTGAAAGGTTAACGATGTCTGGCCTAACCTTCTCCAGCAGGTTTAGGGTTTGCCGGAAGTCTTCTTCTGTTTCCCCGGGGAAACCGCAGATGATGTCGGTTGCAAGCGTTACATCGGGAATCCTCCTTCGGAAAGCTGCGATTACGGTTTCGAAGTCTCGACTCGTGTAAAACCTGTTCATAAGCCTCAAAACCTTATCGCTTCCACTCTGAACTGGAACGTGGAGGAATTTGAAAATTTTCGGGTGGGTGAAGGCTTCAACCGTTCTTTCAAGTATGGGAAGCAGGTGATTGGGGTTCATCATTCCAACTCTGACTTTGAAATCCCCCTCAACTTCCACCACTCTTTCAAGCAGCTCCGCAAGGTTTGACCCTGCGTCCAGCCCGTAACAGGAGAGATCCTGGCTTGTAAGCCATATTTCTTTGGCTCCAGCCTTCACAGCCATCTCAACCTGTTTTAAGACTTCCTCAGGCCTGTAGCTTCTAAGCCTTCCTCTGGCAAACTTAACACAGCAAAAACTGCAGTTGCCAAGGCAGCCGTAGGCTGCGACGATAATACGCCTGACAGGTGACAGGGCTCTAACAGGCATGTCAGGTTCAGGTTTAGGTTTAATTTTCAAGATTACGGGCTTTCCGCCTTTAACAACTCTGCTTACAGCTTCAATGATTTCGTTGGTTGGAGCGGGGCCGACAACGCCGTCGAAGGAAACCTCTCTTTTAAGCCTTTCAAAGTTTATCAGGGGCAGGCATCCGGCTACTATCAGCTTCCTGTCTTTCGGAGTAGCCTTCAGCAGGCTTATCATCCTGTCCTCCGTGGGTCCCTTAACGGCGCAGGTGTTATAGATTAAAACGTCAGCCTCTTGAGGATTTGAAACCGTCTGAGCCCCCACAGTTTCTAAGCAACCTAGCATCCGCTCTCCATCCGCCATGTTGGCTGAGCATCCGAAGCTTTCCAAGTAAATCCTTACATCCTTCAGGTTTCCGGTGGAAGGCAACATTGTCGCCCTTTAAATTTCAGCCCTTACACTCCGAGGCAGAAGTAGGGATTGATTTTACGTTTAACTTCCAAAAACTCTTTCAGGCATTCCTCTTCGTCAGGGGTTAGGGTGTCCCTGTAGTTGCGAAGCAGGTTGCGAACGTGGTTTTCAGGCATGTCAACGTATAGGGTTTCACCCTCCTTAACCTGCCTTCCCAAGGTTGGCTCTTTCATTGATATGGCAACCTGCATCCCCCGGACGGCTTCCCTGAGGCTTTCACCCCGCTCTTGGATTTGAACGATTCTGCCTGCGAAGGTGCCGTCCTCCTTGGTAAGCGGGTATCCAGGCCTGATTCTTCCAGCCTGAACCTCCACCCCACAGATGGCCGGCTTGCTTCTCCTGAAGAGGCAGCCGGGCAGAACCTTTACTTTTCCAGGCCTTATCAAAGCTTCAAGGGCTATGCGGGCCTCCTCCTCTTTAAGGCTTCTAACCCAGTCAAAGTATTCCTCCATAAGCCTGTAAATCACGTTTTCCCGGAAGATTTTCACTCCAGCCCTCAGGGCTTCATCTTGGGCGTCAGGCAGAACCTTAACGTTGAAGCCGAGGACGGCACCGTGAGATAGGTCTGACCTTTTAGCTACGGAGGCCTCCACTATATCCCTCTTAGAAATATCTCCTACGTCAGCCATCCTAACGGCAATCTGGCTGGCTTTAAGCTCGCCCAGGATAGCTTCAAGCGACCCTAACGTGTCAGCCTTAACGACTACCCCAGCCTTGTCCGTGGAGAACCTTACGCTTTCAACTTCCTCGCCGACCTTTGCCTTAACCTCTTCAAGCTGCTCTTCGCTGGCAGCCGTGTAAAGCGGGCTTCCCGCGATAACATCTTCAAGGTTTGGAGCTGCAATTTTAACGCCGGCAGCGGCTGAAACCTCCTTTAAAGACTTAAACTTCTCGGAGGGGTCTCTGATTTCATCTAGGGGCTTAGGCACTAGGATGGCTCTAACCTTCGTTGTTACGGGGCCGTGTTTTCCCCCTACAACTATGGTGTCGCCTTCCCTTAGCACGCCGTCGTACAGGATTACGTTGATGTTCACACCTAAGCCCGGGTCTTCCCTAACCTCCAGCACGGTTCCAGCAGTCCGCCTGGAAACTTCAAGCCTACGCTTCAAATACTGCTGGGTCAGCCCTACAAGAATCGCGAGGAGGTCAGGCACTCCCTCCCCAGTCCTGGCGCTCACCGGAACTATGGCAACGGTTTTCCTGAAGTCTGCTACACGGTCATACCTGTCAGCGTTTATTCCATGCTGGGATAGGGAAGCTACGATCTCGTATACCTTCTCGTCTAGGATTCGAGCTACAGAGCGGTCTAGGGTTTTCAACCTCTCGAAGAAGCATAGGTCTGAAGGCTGCCTCCAGCCTGGAAGCAAATCCACCTTGTTAGCTGCCACTATGAACGGGGTTCTTCTGGCTTTCAGAATTTCCAGCGACTCCACGGTTTGAGGCATAACTCCCTCGTTCACATCCACCACGAGGATGGCTATGTCGGCTACAGAGCCTCCCCTACGCCTGAGACTGGAGAAGGCAGCGTGGCCTGGAGTGTCAACGAAAAGCAGCCCCGGCACTTCTATTTTGAAGTTGAACTTTCTAAGCAGGCCCATGCACAGCTTTTCCAGGATTTTGGTGGGAACATAGCTGGCTCCTATATGCTGGGTTATAGCTCCAGGCTCTCTGACAGCGACAACCGTCCCCCTGACTTTATCCAGTAGAGTGGTCTTTCCATGGTCTACGTGGCCCAGCACTACAACTATAGGCTGCCTGATGGGCATTCCTGAAGCCTCACCGGGAGGTAGGGTATAATCACCATTAGGGAGGGAAACCGGAAAAGTTTAAGGTTTCCTTGGAAGGAAGGCTTAATAGGCTGAGAAAGCAGAAAATATCTTTCAGTTTGAAAGGTTCAGGCTGGGTGAGCTGAAAGTGTATTCCGCCTTGATGTTGCCCTTCATCGCGGTGGCAGCGGCTTTGGGGTTTGCAGGCTACCTGGTTTGGAGTATCCTGAAGGAGGAGGCAGGCTCAGGGGAGGTTATAACCATCCATGAAGCCATAAAGGTTGCGGCGATGGCATACCTTAACCGCCAGTATAGGACGCTGCTGGCCTTCATGGTGGTGGTAGCCGTAATTCTAGGGGTAGCTGTTAAATGGCAGGTAGGCTTGTCCTTCATCGTTGGAGCCTGCTTTTCAGCTGCAGCAGGCTACATCGGCATGACCATAGCTGTTAGAGCTAACGCGAGAACGGCGACCGCAGCCAAACATGGCGTGGGGAAAGCCCTTCGAATAGCCTTTAAGGGAGGAGCGGTAACAGGGCTTCTAATGGTTGCCTTAGCCCTCCTAGGGCTTTCAGTATTCTTCCTGCTGTGGCAGGACCCCATTCTCTTCGCTGGGTTCGGCTTCGGAGGAAGCATTGTCGCCTTGTTTGCCAGGATTGGAGGGGGAATCTACACGAAGTCGGCTGACGTTGGAGCCGACCTGGTTGGAAAAGTTGAAGCTGGAATCCCTGAGGACGACCCACGTAATCCAGCTGTGATAGCAGACTTCGTGGGAGACAACGTGGGAGACGACGCGGGGATGGCTGCAGACCTCTTCGAAACCTACGCTGTAACCATGATTGGAGCTATGCTGCTGGCGGTTATCCCGACGGTTCCAGCCTTCAAAGTTGTGGAGGGAGGAGCAGCCGTATACCACTGGGGTAAGCTTATTTACCCGCTGCTGCTGGGAGCTATAGCGCTTCTGGCAACCATCGTTGGAACCTTCGCTGTTAGGGCTGGAGGGAAAACCAAGCCTTCCACAGCCATCCTTCAAGGCATACTTGTCACCTCGGTAATCTCTGTTATAGGCTTCTACTTCCTGACGGTCTGGCTTAGCCTTCCCATGGGAGTCTTCTACGCGTCCATTGTAGGCGTGGTGGTCACCGTTCTCCTCGCCGTGATAAACAACTACTATACTTCCTATGCTTACAGGCCTACGAAAAGTATTTCAGAAGCCTCCCAGGCAGGTCCTGCTGTAAACCTGATTACGGGGCTTTCCATAGGGCTTGAAAGCTCAGCCCTCCCTGTAGCCGTCATAGCCTCAAGCATTCCCATAGCCTACTTCGCAGCTGGAGGAGCATTAAGCATAATAGACGGCTTCTACGGGGTTGCCGTAGCCGTTATGGCTATGCTTTCCATAGCCGGAATAATCGTTTCGGTGGACGCTTTCGGGCCTATAGTCGACAACGCCAACGGCATCGCAGAGATGGCTGGGCTTGGAGAAGACGTTAGGGAAGGTTTAGACCCGCTGGACGCCCTTGGAAACACTACTAAGTCGCTTACCAAGGCTTTCGCCATAGGCTCCGCTGGGCTTGCAGCCTTATCGCTGCTCTTCGCCTACCTGGTTGAAGTGGTGAGAGGTTTAATAGAGCTTAACCCTCAAGCCTACTCGAACCTGAACTTCCAGCAGGCGTTGATGGAGCTCACCGGGAAGGTTACCCTTATGAGCCCGAAGGTTATCCTAGGCCTCTTCGTAGGCGGAGTTCTCGTGTTCCTTTTCGCATCCCTCTGCATGAGAGGTGTGGCCAAGGGAGCCTTCAGCATGGTAAGCGAAGTTAGAAGACAGTTCAGAGAGATAAAAGGCCTCATGGAGGGGAAAGCCAAACCTGACTACGCCCGCTGCGTTGACATCAGCGTTAGAACTGCGCTGAAAAGCATGGCTCTCCCAGGCATCATCGTTATAGTTCCACCGGTAATCATAGGCTTCGTGGTAGGCTGGGAAGCCCTGGCAGGACTTCTCATCGGAACCACGGTTACAGGACTTGCCACAGCCATTTTCATGGCAACCGGCGGGGCAGCCTGGGACAACGCTAAAAAATTCATCGAGCTTGGGAACTACGGTGGGAAAGGCTCGCCAGCCCACTCCGCCGCCGTGGTAGGAGACACCGTGGGAGACCCGTGCAAGGACACCGCCGGCCCCGCCATAAACCCCATGATAAAGGCTGTGAACATGCTCTCGGTAATCCTAGCCCCACTATTCCTGCTGATAATGCTGGCCTAACTACTGAAAGCCGGGCTACCCTTCCAGCAGCCTCTCCACTTCCTTTACTATTTTCGGCAGAATTTCCCCTGTTTTTCCTAGAAGCGAGCAGTCGGCTATGGTGTTGGTTAGCTGGGTGGGGCTGAGGTTTACTTCTATTATTTTAGCTGGCTTGCTTTTCTGGACAGGTTCTAGGCCGGGAAAGTTCATAGGCGACCTTCCGAACTTTGCGATGTAGGGTAGCTCTGCTGCCGGGTAGACAGAAGCCGAAGTGCCTGCCACCAGCATTAAGTCGCATTTCAAGGCTTCAGAGTGGGCTTTTGACAGGGCTTCGAAGGGGATAGGCTCCTCAAACATGACCACGTTAGGCTTTAGAAGCCCCCCGCACCCGCATTTGGGCGGTATTTCACCGGATTTAACCCTGGCTTCAACACCTGCCATGGGGTAGAGGCTTCCGCAGCGTAGACATTTCGCCTGGCTTAGGCTTCCATGAAACTCCACGACGTTTCGGCTTCCAGCCTTCTGGTGAAGGCCGTCCACGTTCTGCGTTATAACACATTTCAGCCTTCCAACCTCTTCAAGCCTGGCCAGAGCGTAATGGGAAGGATTAGGCTTAGCCTCGCCTAGCCCCGCGAAGATTTCCAGGTGGCGCTTCCAGTAGCGGGCTGGGTTCTCCATGAAGCTGCTGAAGGTGAACTCGTCGGGATCGTATTTCCTCCATAATCCTTGAGGACCTCTGAAGTCTGGTATTCCGCTTTCCGTTGAAACCCCTGCCCCTGTTAAGGCTATGGGCCACCTAGCTTCCGCCAGAAGCCCAGCAGCCTTTTTCACAAGCTCTTCTAAGCCCATTTACTCACTCTTCCCTGAGGCTTCTCTCAGCCCTAGAAGTTCTTGGGCTAGGAGAGGCAGAAAGGTTCCTACGTCTGAAATCACACCCACAGCCTGGCTTGACCCTCTGTCAAGAAGCTTGGTGACGGCGGAGGGATTTATGTCCACGCATACAAGCTTGACGGTGGAGGGAAGCATGTTTCCCACGGCAATGGAGTGGAGGGCGGTGGCTAGCATGAGAACCATGGAGGCATCCTTTAAGGCTTCCCTGTACCTGCGTTGAGCTTCCACCATGTCTGTTACCACTTCTGGGAGGGGGCCATCATCCCTTATGGACCCGGCTAAAATGAAGGGCACCCCACACCTGATGCACTCATACATTATTCCACTCTTCAAAATCTTCTTTTCCACGGCAGACCTGAGCCCGCCAGCCTTGAAAACCTCGTTTATGGCTACAAGATGGTTTCGATGGCCTCTGATGGATGGAACCCCATCCTTTAGGGATATTCCCAGCGAGGTTCCTAGGAGAGCTGCCTCCACGTCGTGGACTGCTAGGGCGTTGCCTGCCAGAAGCACGTCTACGAAGCCTTCCCGTATTAGGGTGGCTAGGGCTTCAGCAGCCCCAGTATGCACCACAGCAGGCCCGGCTACCACTACAACCTTTCCTCCTGAACGTTTCACCTGGTAGAGGTCTCGGGCTATCTGTCGGATGATGGTGGTGGCAGGCTTCTCGCTGGAAGCCTCGCTGACCATGAACCTGAAGATTCCTGTGCTCTCCCTCGGCCTTTCAGGAGGCTTAACCCTTACGCCTTCCTCTCCGACGACTATGAGGTCTCCTTTCTTCACGTCTCGAAGAGGCTTACAGTAGGCTCTGCCAGCCTCCGGGTCTACCACCACAACCTTATCCATCATGACGTTTTCAACTTCAATCCATTTTCCACCATAGCGGATGTAGGTTGGGTTGTTGGTGGTAGAGTAGAAGTCGTCAGGAAGCACGGAGTCGGCTGGAGCAGGCTTAACCGTGGCCTCCTTAACCTCTAAGGGCACAGCCCCCAGCAGGTAGATTTCCCTTAGAATCTGGTCTAAATGCTCCGGGCTGTACCCTTTAACCAGCATGCGAATATAGCTTGTATCGGTTTTACGCCTGCCAACCCTGAACTCTAAAACCTCGAAGTCTCCTCCAAGCTCCATAATTCTATCCCATATTTTAGGCAGAATCATGGAGTCTATGAGGTGGCCTTCAGCTTCCACCTCACGGCTGGCTGCAGACGTAGAGGTTGAAGGCTTAACTTTAAACTCGGCCATCCACACCATACTCCAACGGTTTACTGGAAGCCTAGCTTGGATTTAAAGTACTGCCAAAAGTATTTACCCATAACGTTTACGAGCAGCTCCTTAGCGTACCCCCTGCGGATGTAACGCCATATAACATGAGGTTGAAGGTAGAAGTCGAAGTAGGCCTTTTTAATAAGCTTCCTAAGCCTCTCCTCTGAAAGCTCCTCAGTCCGCATAACAGGCTTCAAAACCGTGTACTTAGTCCAGTCCTCGGTTAAAAGTAAACCCTCCTCTTTGGCAACCCTGTAAAGCTCCGTTCCCGGGAAGGGGGTGGCCAGAGAGAACTGGACGAAGTCGGGGTCAAGCTTCTTAGCAAACCTGATGGTTTCCATGGCTTCCTCCCAGGTTTCACCTGGAATGCCGAGGACGAAGGAGGCTACCACTTGGAGGCCTGCCTCCTTAGCCAGCTTCACCGCCCTAACCGACTGCTCCACTTTTATGCCTTTCCTCATGAGGTTTAGAACCCGCTGAACCCCTGATTCAACTCCAAGGTAGACCATGACGCAGCCAGCGTCACGGATTTCCTTGAAAATCTCGCCGTCAACCGTGTCAACGCGAGCTGAGCAGACCCATAGAACATCTAGCCCTCTCTCTTTAAGCTCCCTGCAGATTTCTTTAACCCGCTTCTTGTCGAAGATGAAAAGGTCGTCGACGAACTCTACATGGTTAGACTTGTACTGTTCGATGAATTCTTCCACTTCGTCAACCACGTTCTTTGGGCTTCTAGCCCTGAACCTTTTGCCGAAGATTAGGGATGAGGAGCAGAAGGTGCAGTTGAAGGGGCAGCCCCTGCTGGTAAAAACTAAGCCTAATGTTTCATGTTTCCCGAAGACCTTGTAGCGTTCCATGGGTAGCAGGTGGCGTGCTGGAAAGGGAAGCTCGTCTAGGTTCTCTATAAGCGGCCTGGGCTCCGAGTATTTAAGGCTTCCATTCTCCCGGTAGATTACGCCTTTAACCTCTCTCAGGTTTCCGTTTTCCTCCCAGGTTTTCACTAGGTCCAGCAGCGTGTATTCGCCTTCGCCTATTACGCCTATTTGGATGGAGGGCTCAGCCTTCATGGTTTCCTCGGGGAGAAAGGTTATGTGGGGACCTCCCATAATGACTAGAGCTTCTGGAGCGGCTTCCTTAACCATCTGAGCTGTTTTAAGGGCGCTGGGAGCCACAGCCGTCGTGGCGGTTACACCTACAATGTCAGGTTTACGCCTTTCAACTTCGGCGGGAATTTTCTCGTAGGTCAGCTGGAAGGCTGGAGCGTCCAATATTTCAACCTTGTAGCCATGCTGCTCTAAAACCGCAGCTAGGTAGGCTAAGCCCATGGAGGGGGCTACCATTTCAGCTGTTGAGTAAAGCTCTACTTCAGGCGGGATGGGGGGCTGAACCAGAAGAATCCTCAAGCCTTATTCTCCCAGCTGACTTAAGATATCAGCTTCTCATAAAAATTAAATTTTTTGGAGGACAGCTTTCCTGAAAGTGACGGTTAAAACTGGGAAGCCTATAACCATGCCTGCGAGTAAGGCTGCTAGGTGTCCCACAACGTTCGCCTGAGGATTTCCCATTCCTAAGAAGGCTGAGAAGCTTCCTGCTTCCAGTAAGGGAAAACCGAGGAGAAGAAGATTTAGGGAAACCAGTGCAAGCACGTAGGCTAGAGACTTTCTCAACCTGGCAGGGAAAAAACTCCAGCCTTTAACGGTGATAGCCGCCAGGCCTCCCAAAGCGAAAAGGGTTAAAAGAAGAGAGTAACCGTAAAGGCTGAAAACGGCAAGGGACATCCCGAAAAACTTTGTTCCAGCCTCCAACAGGCATGCTTGCGCCGACAAAATAATGGAATGGGAAAGCAGGGGGACAGTAACGTATCCCCAGCTGAGCTTCCAAGCTGAAGACCATCCGGTGAGAACCGAAAGGACCACTATGGAGGTGAAGGCTGCGAACGTGCAAGTTAAAAGCCCCTGAAGGTTAGGAAGCAGATGTCCATCGTAGCTGATGTGGGTAAGAAGAGAGGTTGCCAGGCCCCAAGGAGCCTCACGGCTGAAAGCGAAGAGACTGAAGTATTCAGGGTTAAGAAGGCAAAAATGGGAAACTGCTATGGAGCCTAAGCTTAAAATGGTGAGGAGGAAAATTAGGGGGAGGAAAGGCTTTACTAGAGCTATCCTCATGCTTCAGCCTTCCTTTCTCGCTCTAGCCATCCTGTTGGCTATGAGGGCTGCATAGGCTCCAGCTCCAACCCCATTATCAATGTTCACCACAACTAAGCCTAAACTGCAGGACTGAAGCATGGCCATTAGAGCTGCCTTACCTCTGCCTCCATACCCGTATCCTACGGATGTGGGAACCCCCACGACGGGAATGTCTACGAGGCTTGCCACCACCGAGGGCAGGGCGCCTTCCATTCCGGCTACCACCACGGCCACATCAGCCTTCCAGCTTAAAATATGCTTTAAGGGTTCAAGCAGCCTGTGCATTCCTGCAACTCCTACGTCGTAGGCATGGTAAACCTCGCAGCCCAGTTCACGTGCCACAACCTCTGCCTCCAAGGCCACAGGAATATCTGCGGTTCCAGCGGTTAGAACAGCAACTTTCCCTCCCGTTTTCACCGTTTTGAAACCCCGCTTTTTCACCACGACCAGGCCTGCCTGCTCCCAGACTTCAACTTTGAATCTAGGCTTAAGCTTTGAAAGCTCTGAGAGGTGAGGCTTGGAGGCTCTTGCAAGGATGACCCTGCCCTCGGATTCAGCCACTTCACCTGCAACCTTTAAGGCTTGGACAGGAGTTTTGCCTTCAACGAAAACCACTTCAGGTATACTACGCCTTAGCTCTCTTCCAAGGTCTGCCCTCACGTAGTTTTCAACCTTCAGGATGGAGAGAAGCTTGAGTCTTCGCTCAGCCTCTTCTAGTCCTATTCTTCCATCCTTAAACTCCCTGAGAATTTTCCTGATGTCGGCTGTCAAAAGGCTGAGACACCAATTAACTAGCCAACTCTCCAAGCTAAATAAATTTTAAAGGATTTGAAGCCCTAGAGGGAGATTCCCCTTTACCTGATAAGCTTCTTAAGTTTTTGAGCCATATACTTGAAGTCTTCCTCGCCGAGACCCTGATGGCATGGAAGCGAGAAAACCTGGCGGGAGGCAGCCTCCGTGTTAGGCTGGCTTCTAGGTCTAATCCCGTACTTCCTCCGGTAGTATGGTGCCATGTGGATGGGTGGCTGATAGAAAACCTTGGTCTGAATCCCGGAGGCGTTAAGCTTTAAAACCAGCTTGTTCCTCTCCCCCACTTTTCCTCCTCTAAGCCTAACCGTGTAGAGGCTCCAGGCATGCCTGTACCCGGGAGGCTCCTCTGGAGGGACAAGCCTTCCAATGCCTTCCAGCAGGGAAGTTAGGATTTGAGCGTTTTTACGTCTGGCCTCTAAAAGTCTTGGAAGCTTCTGAAGCTGGTAGTAGCCTAAGGCTGCAGCAACCTCCGTCATTTTATAGTTGTGGCCAAGCCTTTCGCTTGAACCATATCTTCCGAAGCCATGCACTCTTATGGATTGAAGCTCTTCAGCGTAGTCCCTCCGGTTGGTGGTAATCATTCCGCCTTCACCGGTCGTTATAACGCTTAGAGCGTTAAAGCTGAAGCATGCAAGGTCGCCGTAGGTTCCAGCCTTGCTTCCTTTAAGCTCGGCCCCGTGGGCTTGGCAGGCATGCTCTATAACGAAAATGTCGTGCTCACGGGCTATCTCGTTTATTTCCTCCATTTCAGCCATGAGACCGTAGACGTGGACTGGAACGATGGCTCTGGTCTTGCTTGTAACCTTCTCTTCAACCGATTTCGGGTCTAAGCAGTAGGTTTTCGGGTTTATATCTGCGAAAACCGGTTTAGCCCCTGTTAGAGCCACGGCCTCCGCTGTGGAGGTTTGGGTGAAGCTTGGAACTATAACTTCGTCTCCAGAGCCTACGTCAGCCAGCATTAAGGCTGCATGTAAGGCGGCGGTCCCTGAGCTTACGGCTACAGCATATTTCACTCCCACGTATTTGGCGTAGGCTTCCTCAAACTTTTTCACGTAAGCTCCTGAACCTGTTTCGTCTGTAAGCGTTTTACCCCTTAGAACTCCTACTACTGCTTCCACTTCCTCCCTCCCGATGGAGGGCTGAAACATCTGAATGTTCTTTCTCACCACTTCTCCGCCGAAAATATTTTACCCTACCCTTTAGGTTATAAACCTTTTACGTGTAGACGTAGGAGAGAACGGTAGAAACACGTTGGAAAGCAGAAAAATGAGGAAAAACGTCTTCTTCATTCCGGTGGCTTCCACGGTTCATACTGCACGGGTTCAAAGCAGAATTGCCAGGGCTAGGAGCCTCCTCTCTTCAAGAGGCTTAAAAGTATACGGCTCGGTGAAGCCTGTATGCTCCCCTTCGGAGGCCCCATCCTTCAGCCCGGAGGAGTACGATGTGGTGGTGATTTTCGTTGCAAGCGGCGGAACCAGCAGAACCCTGGCTGAGTTAGCCTTCAGGAAAAACTGGATGCTTTGGGCTTACCATGAAAACAACAGTCTGCCCTCGGCTTTAAGCGCTAAAGAAAAACTTGAAGCCTTGGAAGGCTGGAGGGGAGAAATAGTCTACAGCCAGCTTAAGGATGCCCCCAAGGAAGTCCTAGCCGAAGTTGAAGCCTCCCAAGCCCTTAAAACCCTCAGAGGCTTAACCTTCCTCCTACTGACCGGGGAAAACAAGCTTAAAGAGTTAAAGCCGAAGCTTGAAAAGCTTTCAAAGGTCTTCGGCCTTAAAGCTCTACCCGTCTCCTTCACAGCTCTTATGAAAGTCTACGAGGAGGTTGAAACGGGGAAGGTTGAGGAGGTTTTAAAGGAGAAGCTGGGGGGAGTGAAGCTTGCGAGAGTTTCAGCTGAAAGCTTAAAGAAGCCCTTAAAGCTTTACCTCGCCGTGAAAAATCTGCTTGAAAAGTTTAAGGCTGAAGCTTTAACCATAGACTGTTTCCCCTTCATTACGGGAAAAGGCTTCACCCCCTGTATAATGCTGTCTCTTTTGAACAGCGAAGGGGTGCCCGCCGTCTGCGAGGCAGACATCGACACGCTTCCGATTTTCCTAGCCCTATCTAAAACCCTGAAAAAGCCTGTGTGGATGGCGAACCTATCCGGTTTCAATTCTGTGGGAAAAACGGTGACGTTGGCTCACTGCACAGCGCCTCTAAGCCTAAAGGGGAAGAGAACGTTTCCTGCAAGGTTTAAAAGCCATTTCGAAACTGGGATGGACATTTCGCTGGACATATTCCTGCCTAGGGGGCCTGTGACCTTATCCCACTTCTCCCTCGGAAACTTCAGGCTTACGGTAGCCTACGGGATACTTGTAAAATCGCAGCTGGGCCTTCCAGGCATGTGTAGAAGCCAGGCTAGGGTTAAAGTTGAAGGAAGCCTTGAAAGGCTTCTGGCATCTACGGGCAACCATCAAATTTTATGCTATGGAAACCAGGTTGAGATGTTAACTAGGTTTGGAAGGAAAATAGGGGTGGAAACGGTTATAGCTTAAGGCTTAAAGGTAAAAATTTATAAACCATACGCCATTAAAGTTTTTAGCTTTATATAGGGCTGGTTGGTGAACTTCAAAGTTGCCTTTAACATTTAACGGCTCAAAGTTGAAACCATGCCTCCCCGAAACCCGCCAGCCCGTGAAGCTCTAGCAGGATTTTATGGGATGGGGGTTTAAGCTTATAACTTCGGAAAAAACGATAACCGGGCCTCCGAGACTCACCCGGTTTGAGAAAGCCAGAATTATAGGGGCCAGAGCCCTCCAGATAAGCTTAGGCGCCCCCATCCTAATAGAAACCCCGGAAAACGTCAGCCACCCAATAGACATAGCGAAGCTTGAACTCGAGAAGGGCTTTCTACCTATAACCATTAGAAGGAAGCTTCCCGACGGAAGCTACGTGGACATCGCCATTCAAGACCTCGTTCAAGCTGAGAAGGAAGGATAAACGTGGGCAGCCTGTCAGACCCTTCACCTTGGCTTCAAGCCTTCATAGTTTTGGCTTTAATCTCAGCAACATTTTTCATAGCCGAAAGCCTTTACGGCTTCCTCCTCCGGGATGAATTCAAAATATTCGTTTTCTACGCTCCGGCAGCTCTATCCCTGGCCGCATATCTCTACCTTAAGCTCACCGAGAAAAGCCGAGAAAGAAAGGCATGAAGTTTGAAGCTTCTAGGAATAAGCCTGTCCGGCTGGCTGAAATCTCGTCGAACCTTTCAGCGGGCTTAAGCCTTCCAGGCCTAGCTGGAAAAGTATAAACTATGAAGGGAACAGGGTCGCTGGTGTGAACCTTAGCGTTTATCGGCGTCGCATGGTCTGCCAGAACCCCTAAAACGAATTCTTCCTTCCTGCTTTCCAAGCCTTCAAGAAGCCTGCTTAGAAGCCTTCTATCCAAGTCCTCTATGGCTTTAACCTTTAACTCTAATTTTCCCGTATGGCCCGCTTCGTCCGGGGCTTCCACGTGAACAACGACTAGGTCACGGGTTTCCAAGGCTTTTAGGGCTGCGTCAGCCTTTCCCTCGTAGTTGGTATCTAGATATCCTGTGGCTCCTGGAACGTTGAGAACCTCCATGCCTAGGAGAGAACCGATTCCCCTGCCGATGTTTACCGCCGAAATCATAGCTGCATCCAAGCCGAACTTCCCGGTGAAAGTTAAAATTTGCGGTTTCCTGCCGGGAGCCCAGAACCAGACCATGTTTCCAGGCTTAAGCCCACGCTTAACCCTCTTAAGGTTGACAGGATGATTTGAGAGAACCTTATGGGAGGCTTCAGAAGCCTGGTTAAGAAGCCTGGCTGTTGAAGCAGCTTCAGCCTTTAAAGGCTTCACCTTAAGCTTTTCAACAGGCTCGCCTACGTGGTCGTGGGGAGGATAGGTTTCCAAGGCTTCAGAGTGTTTCATGCCTCTGAGCACGGCTACATGCCTGAAGCCTACTCCAACATGGATTTCCAGTTCGCCGAGAACTTCGGAGTCTCTTAAGGCTTTGAGAAGTTGAGAGGCTTCCTCCGTGGAAATATGGCCTGCGGAGTAGTCGGCTAAGAGCCCCTCCTCCACGGTTACCAGGTTGCATCTTAGGGCTAGGTCTTCCCTTTTAAGCCTTACACCGATTCCAGCGGCTTCCAGCGGTCCTCTGGCAACCTGTAAATGTTTAGGGTTGTAGCCTAGGATGGCTAGAATAGCTGTTTCCGACCCTGGGTCTACACCTTCCGGTATGGTTTGAATCAGCCCGCACATGCCGTTGGAAGCTAAAAAGTCCATGTGAGGATGCTTCGCCAGGCTAAGCGGAGTTCCAAGCCTAACCTCATCCGACATGCCGTCGCCGATGACAAGTACAAACTTCAAGGCTAAAAGCAAAAACGGACAATACTACTTATTACTTTTGCTGGCGAACGGATGGTTTAGAGGTGAAATCTTGTTGACGGGAGAACTAGCGGAAAGAGAAATGGCTGAGATTGCTGGGAAGCTTGTGAGAGATTCGCTTAGGATTGGAAGGAAGCCTGATGGAGACTTTGAAGCTGTACGCATAATGTATAATTCCACTGATTCCACCTGCGCCGAGTTTGCTTTAAAGGTGGAGGAAGAATGCTGGAAGGCTGGAGCCCACACGCTTATGCTTCCCTACAGTTCAGCCAGACAGAAAACCAGGTTCACGGTAACCCCCCGAGAATCCTTAGCCCAAATGAACCCCATGGCTGAAGCCCTAGCAAAAACCATCGACGTCTCCATTTTCATCGGCGAGGAAGATGACCCGGGCTGGAGCAGAAACCTGGCTGACAGGGTTAAGCTTCAAGCCCCTCACAAGCAGAAGCTCCGGGAAATCCTAGACGAGAGGAAGGTGAGGTGGGCCTACGTGGGCTGGCCTATTCCTGGAGCCGCCCGAGGCTACGAGTGCCCGCTGGAGAAATTCCGCCAGATATTCTTCAACAGCATCCGCCAGTCCTTCACCGACGAGGTTAGAAAGCTGTGCGAATATTACAGGCAGGCTTTGGAGGGGGCAGACCAGGTGACCGTGAGGGCTGAGGATGGAACAGACCTTACCTTTAGTATTAAGGGACGGCCAATCCTGGTTGACGATGCCTATATTTCCGAGGAGGATGTTAAACGCGGTGACGTAGGGCTTAACATTCCCACAGGAGAAGTTTTCGTAGCGCCCCTAGAGGATTCAGCCAACGGAACCATACGCTTTGAGAAAGTAGCCATTCCAGGCTTCGGAAGAATACTTGGGCTTAAGCTAACCTTCAGAGATGGCCGTGTGGTTGAATACGAAGCTTCGGAGGGGCGTGAAGTTTTCACCCGCTTTCTCGAAGCCAACACAGGTGATAAGGACCGGATTGCAGAGCTTGGAATAGGCTGCAACCCCGGCGCCCAGTACACGGGTGGAAGCATCATAGTCGACGAGAAAATCTATGGAACCCTCCACATAGCCATAGGAAGCAACACAGGCGCCTACCACGGCCGGAACAAGGCCTCCAGCCACCTTGACATGGTAAAGAACATGAAGGAAGGCGTGCTTCTAGCCGACGGAAAACTCGTCATGCAACAGGGTAAACCTTTAAAGCTCTGACCTTAAAAAAGGAAATCACGGCTTTCCAGCTCTTTTCTCAAATGTTTAAGACGGTTTTTTAAGCTGAACGGTTTCCCAGCTTTCCAAGGGCAGCTTCCTAACCATTAGAAGAGCGTCTTCGCCGTCGATGTAGTAGTGGGGTAAGGTCTTGTTTTCTTTGAAGCCCAGTTTCCGGTAGAGCTTTATGGCGGAGCTGTTGCTCACTCTAACCTCTAGGTATACTTCGTGGCAGGCGTATTTCTCGTAGAGGTTTTCCATGGCCTTAACCATGAGGAGGGTTGCAAGTCCTCTAAGCCTATGCTCGGGTAAAACCGCTATGGAGACCACATGCCCCTTCCTTGTAAGCTTGAACTTTAAAAAGCCTGAAAGCCCATGCTCAACCCTGCACATGACGTAGCCAACTATCTTCCCTCCAGCCTCAGCTACCAAGAAAGCTTCCGGATTAGAATGGTGGATTTCAAGGAAGAAATAGGAGGTATAGTTTTCAGGTAGACATTTCCTGTTTATCTCTATTACGCTTTCAAGGTCTTCCTCTCTGAAACTTCTAATATGGTAGGCTTGGCCGGCACTCATTACGCCGTGCACACCACTTCAAGTTAGGCTCATACTTAAAATAAGAGTTTTTAGTTAACGCTACCCTTTAATTACTTTAAGCCTTTCACTAGCTTTAGAGATTTACTTTCAGCCGGCTGATGGACAATGACCATTTACAGCGGGGAAACCAGGATTTTAAGCCTTTCAGAGCTTCAGGCCCTAATAGAATCAGAGTTCCCCGTTGAATCAGTGGTCTACGAGTTCGGCTTACCCTACTTCCTAGTTAGGCTTCCACCCCAACACAAAGAAAACTTTGAGAGGCTTGTATCCAAGCTTAAACCTTACGGGTTTATCCCTGTTCTGAGGAGAGGAGTGCTGGGTGAAACCATTATAAGAATCCTGTCGAAGCCCGCTCCATCCAAGAAGCCCAGCAGAACCCCGCTGATTCTTTTCTTAGTAACCTGTGTAACCATTTTCATAAGCGGATACTTCAATTCAACCGTCTGGAACCTTCTCTTCCAGGAGAGTATTTTCCTCCATGCAGCCTTTTTCACCATAGGACTTCTCGCCATCGTCGGGCTTCATGAACTCGGCCATAAGACGGCTGCGGCTCTCAGAGGTATTGAGTCCACATCCCCCTACTTCATTCCAGGTCCACCCTTCCCCATAGGCTTCGGAACTCTAGGCGCCGTAATCATGCAGAAGGAGCCTCCAACCAACAGAGACCAGCTTTTCGACCTGGGATTCAGCGGCCCCATAACAGGCTTCATAGTCACCTTAATCGTGGCCGCTGTCTCGCTGGGAATGGCTAAAGCCGTCAGCCCTTCCATCCTAGCCCAGCTTGAAGCCCAAGGCGTTCAAATGATAAATCTTCCATCGTCGCTGGCGTGGGAGCTGCTTGCGGGAGCTATAATACCTGAGGTTAAAGGCAAGATTATGCTTACTCCGCCCTTAGGGCTCGCAGCCTGGATAGGCTTCATCGTTACCTATTTAAACCTGCTTCCAGCATGGCAACTGGACGGTGGCCACATAGCCAGGGCCATGTTCGGGGAGAGAGGACACCTAATCGCCTCCTTCATAGGGGTAATCATAGCCTTCGTCACAGGCTTCTGGTTCTTCGGCTTGATAATCCTCTTCTTCATGGGCAGAAAACACATGGGCCCCCTAGACGACATTACACCTCTTTCAAAAAGCAGGAAGGCTTTAGGCGCCTCAGCCTACCTGATTCTAGCCTTAAGCGCCGTAATCCTGTGGTAGGCTAAACCTTAACTTTTAGAAGGGTTTTCAGGGCTGATGGTAGGGCTACCACGCTGCCTTTTCCTATGCCTCTCAAGGCAAGCCTCATGGCGTCGTCAAGGTTTCTGGCGGTTTTAAACCCTAAAAGCTCTGAGGCTATGGTTTCGGGGAGGCCTGAAACTAGGTAAACCCTAAACTTGGACTGAAGCCTTCTAAGCCTTAAAATCTTGTGGAAGCCTGGTTCAGAACGCTCCTTGAAGATTCTTTCAGCCTTCTCAGCGTTTTTCGCCTCGCTAAGCCACAGGAGGAAGTTGGAGCCCAGCCTTTCCCCCGAGCATTCGGCAGCCAGAACAATGCTTCCACCCTCCTCAACCAGGTCTATCACCCTTTCCAAGGCCTGCTGGGCGCCGTCGAAGGTTGAGTCGTAGGGTTTACCTCCAGGCGAGACCAATGCCACCCTGACCTTGCCTTCAAAGGTTGAGGAAAAATTCTCCTCGAAGAAGACTACGGCCGCCCCAAAGGTTTCCTCCGGTTTTCCTGCGAAAACCCTTAGGGGGGCTTCATCCCAGCCGTATACCACGTGTACAGCGTAGGTGACGCCAGCCATTCTGGCAGCCTCTAGAAGCTCGGAGTAGAGGGGATTCCCCTCAAGCCTTCCAGCCCTAGCCTCCAAGCTTCCGTAGAGCATGTAGTTTCGGCTTAAGGTGCGAAGGCTTCCGGCGGCTGAAAGCAGCGTCTGCCCAAGCCCGCTGTATCCAGCGTAGGGGTGAGGTGAAACCTTCCCGATTAAAACTTTAATTTCAGCTTCAACCACATCCTTTCTGAGGAAGACTTTAACCCTGCGGCTTGTTGAGCCTACTTCAGCGGTTTCTAGGCCTTCATCTCTAGGGTTGTGAACTCCAACCCTGCAGCCTTCACAGGTTTCACCCAGCAGCTCTAAGGCTTCCTCCAGGTCGTAGGCTTCCCCTAAGCCTCTACCGAAGAGGAAAGCTGTTTTATCCCTTGAGACTCCTCCTGCCTCCAGTTCCTTCAGGATTTCAGCGGCTATGAGGCGGAGTGGCAGGGAGGAGGCGTATTCGTCTAGGAGGATTACAGCTCTCCCTCCAGCCTTAACCAGGCTGCTAAGCTTTAAACCGCTTAGAGGAGACTCGAAGGCTTTTGAAACCAGAGTTTCAGGGCTTGGAGGAGGGGAAAGCTCCCGGGGCTCTACAACTCCAAGATAGTTTTCAGCGGGAATATTGGCGCAGACCTCCGTCTCCCCGTAAGGTATCCAAACTTCAACCATGACCTAACCCTTCACCATCAGGCCAGCTGCCGAGTGCCCGCCTTCAAGGAAATCCTAATGACTTCTATGGGCTTAATTTTTATAAAAGATTGCGTGCTGAGACGGGAGAAATCTTCTACGTCTAAAACCCTTTTTCGAGAAGCTCTTTAGGCTTTACTATGCCTTTATGGAGGACGGTGGCTACTAGGGCTCCTGCAGCTCCCAGCTCTGCCAGGTCTTCTAGGTCTCCCAAGCCTCTAACCCCGCCTCCTACGAGAACTTCGCCGTTGAAAGCTTTAACAATGCTTCCTGTAAGCTTCAGGTCTATTCCCCCTTCAACTCCAACCCTTGAAAGGTCTAGGACTATAAGCTCTTCAGCCCCCAGCCTGCCAAGCCTTCCAGCAGCCTCCCAAGGTTTCAAGCCTTCAAAATTACGGTTTAAACCTATAATTCTGCCTTCTGAAAGGTCTAAGCTTACAGCCACCTTACCAGGTCCGAAGCTTTCTAAGGCTTCTTTGGCAAGGTTTAGGCTTGGAAGGGTTTCCGTTCCGAAAATGACTTTTGAAGCTCCGGCTTTAAAGACGGATTCTGCGTCCTTCAGCCTTCTGAAGCCTCCGTCAACCATTAGGCTTAGGCTTGTTACGCTGGAGATTTCGGCTAGAAGACTTAGGTTTGGAGGCGTCTTCCCGGTGATGGCGTCTAAGTCTGCCAGGTAGAGTTCCTTGAAGCCGTAAGCCGCCTCGAAGGCTTTGGATAGGCTGACGGGGTCTGGAGCCGGGTGAAGCCACGACTTAACCGGCTGATACTCCTCTCTCCTTCCGGCTACAGCGTGAACTGCCAGGCCTCCCTTAACGTCCAGCACGGGGATAACCCGGAAAGGCTGCTTCAAATCTTTATTTTCCTCCCGGACAAGGCTTTCGAAACCATCTCCTCCACGGGCAGTTTAGCCTCCTCAGCCTTCACGGCTTCAAGCCTCACCTTGGTGGAAGGCTTGCTGGGCGCAGCCTTACAGGGCGACAAGGTTGAAATGGAAATCTGGTAGGTTCCGATTTTTCTAGCCAACTCTACGATTTCCTCCTTGTTCAGGCCGAGCAGAGGCCTTAAGACGGGTAGAAGCGAAGCCTGGTCTTCAACCTTCAGATTTGCCAGGGTTTGACTGGCAACTTGGCCTAGGTTGTCTCCCGTAACCAGGGCTTTAGCTCCTTCTTGGAGGGCAAGCCTCGATGAAACCCCCAGCATAATTCTCTTACATAGAAGGCAGGTGAGCTTTCTGCTGCAGGACGAAACTATCCTGTCTAGGTTTTCTCCGTGGGGGAGCACGTAGAGGCTTTGAAGCTTCACCAAGCCTTTAAGCTTCCTACAGAGAGCTTCAACCTTTAAGGCTTCGCCGGGGCTGGTGAAGGGAGCGCCGTCAAAGAAAACGGCTACAACCTCCACGCCTTTATGGCTTCCAGCCATGTAGGCTGCTACAGGAGAATCTATTCCGCCGGAGATTAACGCTAGAACCTTAGCCACAGGTCGAACTCCCCTTGCACAATAAAGAAACAATTCTGGAAGTTTAAGGATTTCCTCGAGGAAACCTTACGTTTCCGATAGGAGCCGTCCAACGGTTTTCCAGTCTTCAAACTGAAGGCTTTTCATGGGGGGCTTGTAGAGTGCTGAAGCCGGATGGAAAAGCGGAACTATGAGGATCCCGCCTAAAAGGCTTTGGGCTTTGAAGACTTTACCGTGAATCTTGGTTATGGGCTGAGGTTTAAGCCCGAAGAAGGAGAGAATTCTGGCGGTTGCATGGCTTCCAAGCGTGCATATCAGCCTGGGCTTCAGGAGGCTTAGCTGCCTTTCAAGGTAGGGTGCACAGGCTTCCTCCTCTTCAGGTTTAGGATCCCGATTCTTCGGAGGCCTGCACTTAACTACATTGGTAATGTAAACCTGGCTTCGCTTCAGTCCTGCTAAGGCTAGAAGCTCGTTCAGGAATCTCCCCGCCGCACCAACGAAGGGTTTACCCTGCTGGTCCTCCCAGTAGCCTGGAGCTTCCCCCACGAGCATTATTTCCGCTGGGGCCGGGCCTTCACCCAGCACGGGCTTGGTTCTTCCCTTATGGAGGGAACACCTTCTGCATTTTTCTATTTCAGCCCTTAGCTTTTCCAGCTCTTCTTCCACGTCTCCCAAGGGTCTCCCCTTCATGGCGGAGACTATTCTAGGAGAGGTTCAGCTTTGCCCTTTTTCTCGTTCCAGACCATGGGGTTTTCAGGTTTAGCAGCGTCCTCCTTCTCTCCTTCAATCATAAGGTAGCGTCGGCCGTCCTTTAGGGGGATTATGAAGAACTCTCTCCTCCGGCCCTCCTCGTCTACAAGGATTATTTTACGTTTCTTATCCGCCAGCTTCAAGGTTTTAGGGTCGAGATACTTGCACATCAGAAATTTTCCTCGGCTGTCCAAGGCCCTGACCTCAAGCTTTCCAGCCTTGCTCCGGGTTAAAACTTCAGGAGGAAACTCCAATTCAGCCACCTAATTAAGGCTAGCCTAAACTTTAAGATTAGTCTTCCTTCAAAGATATTTTAAAGGACTGCATACGAGAATGAATGGAAGGAACGTTGAACTCTTACGAGCGGGTTATGCTGGCACTGGAAGGTAAGTCTTTCCAGGCAGATAGAGCACCATATGTAAACCCTACCATAACAGCCACCTTAGAGTTTATGGAGGCTACGGGAGCCCGGTGGCCCGAAGCCCACCGCAACCCCGAGCTGATGGCTGAGCTGGCTTCAGCTGGCCCGAGGCTGGCAGGCTTAGACATGCTTACGGTTCCCTTCGACTTCATGGTGGAGGCTGAGGTTTTAGGAGCGCCCATAGACTTTATGGAGGAGCCTGCCAGCAGGGGTGTAATGGTTTGGCCTATGGTGAAAACCTTCACGGTTAAGGAGCCCTCAGACGTTAAGCCCCCCCGAAACGTGGGGGAAGCGGGAAGAATACCGGTAATCACCAGGGCTATCAGGCTTTTAAAGAGCAAGTTTGAAGGGTTAACCCCTGTGAACGTGGTGATGAACGCTCCCTTCACCTGCGTAGGCTACTACCTTGTGAACCCCGCTGAATTCATGAAGGCACTCATCACCGACCCTGAAAAAATCGGGGAAATCCTAGAGGCTTCCGTTGAAGCCTTCATCGGAATAGCTCAAGCCTACGAGGAGGCTGGAGCAGACGTAATCACCTTTCATGACATGGGGGCCAGCACCGCGGTGATAGCCCCCCAACACTTTAAAGCCTTCGCGGCACCCCACCTGAAAAGCCTTGCCAAAGCCGTGAAATGCAAGACCATTCTAAGCATCTGCGGTCCAAACCTGAAAATTATCAGGGAGATGGTGGAGGTGGGAGCCGACGCCATAGCCTTAGACGAACGCACTTCCATCCTAGAAGCCAGAAAGCTTGCGGACGAGACTAAACGTGGATATCCTATAGCGGGCAACATCTCTCCCAGACTTCTAGCAGCCGGAAGCCTTGAGGAAATTTCAAATGCTGTCAGGAAAGCCATAAGCGAAGGCGTAGACCTAGTAGCTCCAGGATGCGACCTTCTCCTTCAAACTCCAACCCGGAACTTGAAGGCTGCTGGGGAAGCCGTGGAGAAATATGGCGGGAGAAGCCCTCCCTTCAGATGAAAACCTATATTTCCATTTTACGCCGTGGAAACCGAGGTTAAGCCTGTGGAAAGCCTTGCCAAAGCTTCAGCCAGCCCTTCCTTTGAATACTTAAGGTGGACGGCAATCTCTTTTTTAGGCCTAACGTAGAAGCCTCTCCTGCACTTTTCAACCCTGCTGAGGGCTGATAGGGTTTCTAAGACCGGGGTTTCAAGCTTCTCTAGGTAGATGCCCAGGCCTGGGTAAGGGCAGCCATCGCAGTCGTAGTTGCAGAATTCGCATAGGCTGTAGGTGGCTTCCAGAAGCTTCAAGGCTTTCTCCTCGGAGCTTTCTTCCTCAACCTTTGAGGTTTTAATCTCTACCCTTCCTGTTTTGCTTTTAAGCGTGAAAAGCCTTCTTTCCAGCCTTCTAACGGCGGCCTCCACTTCAGCCCTGTTTCTAGCCCCTGTCAGCACGGCTTTCCCGTTGGAGAAGAGCAGGGCTACCGTTTTAGGGTTTTCCATCTGGTAGATTAAGCCTGGAAACTGTTCAGGCTCGTAGATGGTTCCCGTCAGGGTTTTAGCAGCCTTCTCAAGGTTTATGGTACGCTTGAAGTTTACGAGAGCTACCACGTTCTGGATTTTCACTCTAGGCCTCTCTTTGAACTTGACTCCTTTCTCTCTAAGGCTTAAAACAAGCTTTTTAACGGCTGTTCGGGCCCCGTACTCAGAGCTTGAACCCGTGCAAATCATTTTCCCCGTGCTGAAGATCAGGTTGGCTGTTTTAGGCCTTCCAAGCTTTACAACGACGCCTGGAAAACGGCTTCTAGGCCCTGAAACCGTTGGAAGAGCCTTCTTTACGGCTGAAAGGGAAAGCCTCTGCCTGAAATCCACGGAGGCTACCACATTGCAGATTTTTATTTCAGCCTTCATCAGACTGCACCTGAGGGCTTAGAGAGGGCCCAACCCGCTTCCGCCAACCTATTCTTTACCCTTCATCCCCCATAAGCTTATCTTTAACAGAGGCTTCAACGGCGGTTTACGAAAAAATAATATATTAACGTAACGCGAATAATATCTTTGAGAAGATTGTCGCAAAAGGTTAATTAAATGTCAGCCTCTTCAGGCTTCCCCGTTCCCCCTGGGAGGTAAAAACGGGTAATGGCCAAGAAAAAACTTGAATTCGAGATTGACTTGTCTGAAGGTAGAGTTACCCTGGGGGTGAAGACTGTATCGTTCTTAACCTTGAAGATTTTAAAGCTATTCTCCTCGGGATGTGGGAGGTCTTCGGCTCAGGAGCCTACACCATCCTGCTTACAGCCGGGAAACATCTGGGGAAAAGGCTGGCTGTAAGCCTTAAAGAGAAAGGGTTTGAAAGTGATAGGGCTCTGGTAGAAGCCTTCGCAAGCTTCGTAACAGAGGCAGGATGGGGTAGAATAGTGGCTGAAAAAATGACTGAAAAGGGTTTAACCATTAAAGTTTACAATTTCGCCTTGTACAGGGAAGAAATAAGCGGGAGAAGAGACTGCGCCCTAATCAAGGGGATAATTTCAGGCTTCTTTTCAGCCCTTTGGAAGAAGGTTTCCTGCTCCGAAATCCGGTGTGTACTGGACGGAGACGAATGCTGCGAGTTTAAAGTTGAGAGAGGAAACGTCTGAAAACTTGAAAGCCTCTTCCAAAGTTTACGCTGTAAGCCTGCTTGGAATGGCAGCCGTCGTCATAGTACATGTTTTATAGTGGGAAGACAGGGAGCTTCTAAACGTGTTCTCCGACATCGTGATTCAAGCCTTATTTTTCATCCTTGTAATTTTAGCTTTAACCAGGTTGGAAGCCTCGCGAACATGTTCACCGAGTTAGGCCTCATTCTCCTAGCGCTTTCCTTCTACATTCATAGAAGAGAACTTTAACCCTTAATTTCACATGCGTTTAGGCGTTGGTATTCCAAGCAGGTTTAGGCAGTTGCCTAGAACAGTTCTCACGCCTTTCACAAGCCACAGCCTTGAGGCTCTGAGGCTTCCTGGTTCAGCCTTCAACACGGGCAGGTTATCGTAGAAGTTGTTAAAAACCTCGGCAAGCCCGTTCGCATACTGCGTTAAAAGTTCAGGTTTCAACTCGTCTGCAGCCTCGGTGAAGACTTCGGGAAAGCGTGCCAACTCTATTATAAGGCTTCTTTCAAGCTTGTGTTCAAGAGATTCAGGGGAGGGTTTCGGAAGCTTTTTCGCTTTAGCCTTTCTGAGAATGCTTGAAGCTCTCGCATAAGCGTACTGGATGTAGGGTCCACTGTTAGCCTCGAAGTTTAGAACCCTATCCCAGGTGAAGTTTACAACTTTGAGGGGTGAGACGTTCAGCATCGCGTATTTGATGGCTCCAAGCCCCACAGCCCTTGCGATTTCATGTTTAAGCGTTTGAGGCAGGCTTGGGGAGCGTTTCTCCACCTCCTGGTAGGCCATGTTTTCAGCTTCCTGAAGCAGCTCGTCGAAGGTTATATAGCGGCCTCTACGCCTTGACATTTTATAGCCTGGAAGCTTCACAAGCTCGTAGGCGCAGTGATGTAAGCCTTCTAGGGCTTTTTTAACGCCAAGAGTTATGAGGGCAACCTTAAGCTGGGTTTGAGCAAGCTTCTGGTCTACTCCTATAACGTTTACAGCCCTGTCAGCCCACTTGAACTTTTCTAGGTGGTAGGCTATGTCGCGTGTGGTGTAGAGGGTTGTTCCATCCTTCCGGGTGAGGGTAGGAAGCTTGTCATGGTAGTTAAGCCTGTCTTTAACCCCTAACCTTAAGGCTGCCTCCTCAACGTCGAAGACTAGGGCTCCCTCGCTGAGTCTAACATAGCTGGTCTGCCTTAGGAGGCTTAAAGCTTTTTCAACCTTACCCTGCCATACTAGGCTGCTTTCCCAGTCCCAGCGGTCAAGGCTTATTCCAGCCCTCTGCAGCGTCTGCCTGAAGCCTTTAAGGCAGAGCTGAACCATGCCTTTAACCAGGCTTAAAGCCTTCTTTTCCCCTTTCTCGTAGCTTCTGAGGATTTCATCTACGCTTGTCTGCGGGTCAGGGTCAGAGTTAACTCCATCTATGATGGTGTAGAGAGCTTTCCTGTTCTGGTCTTCCAGCTCGGCGGCTGTGGCTACATAT
>LUCC01000033.1 GCA_001593855.1 Candidatus Hecatellales archaeon B24
CTTAGAGATGTTTGGGGGTTAAGATGGGTTTCGAAGCTTTGGCGGTGATCTTGGCTGTCCTAAGCCTTATAGTTGCCCTTGGAACCATTATCGGATGGTTTGAAGATTTAGAGTCAGACGCAGGCTCTCAGTCTAACCCTAACTCTCAGGTTCAGCTTGCCCCCCAAGTGGGAGTTCTCCACCGCATTTACAATAAGGCTATTTCCGGGGAGCCTGTCTCATGGGGTCTTATAGGTGTAACATCTGGAATGCTTTTCTCCATTTTATGGTACGGGTTTCACCTTCACCCCCTGATCGCGGTGGTTGCCTCCTGCACCTTCACCATGTTCGTCCACCTGTCCCTCGCGGTTTCAGCTTTCCTCGGCAGAACTTCGGGTGTGAAGGTTTTCGGCCAGCCTTTATTCCTCGACGTGGCTGCGGTGAATCTTCCGCTGATAGCAGCCCACGGCTTCATAGGCTCCACCGCCATAGTTGCCCTATCCTATATTTTTTACACCAGCTTTTTCAGGTTTGAAGGCTTACTGGGCTATCCTGTTCCCATCCCGATTTTAGGCTTTCTGCTGGGGGTTATGGCTGGAGCTATAGGGTCTTCAACAGGCGACATCCACTACGGGGCTGAAAGACAGTTCCAGCAGTACCCCTTCGGAGAAGGCGTCCCCAGCAAAAACTTCGGCCACATAACCATTAGGGCTGAAGCAGGCTGGCGGACCAGTGCTGACATAACCTACTTCTGCGCCAAGTATGGAGGACCCATGGCAGGGCTCTGCTACGGCCTAATACTCCTCCTCGACAACTTGAGGCTGCTGGCTGGAAACTTCACCACAAGCCTTGTAGGGCTTGCCTTCGGAGGGCTAATCATAGCCGGCCTGTTCGCGACTAACAGGTATCTGGAGAAGAACGCTAGGAAGAAGTTTGGAGTTTATGCTTGAAGGAGGAAGGAATGATGGATGTAAACCTGATGGTAACCGTTTTAATTCTTATAGCCGTGGGCGGGGTTTTAATCGCGCTTGGGGTTTTCTTCATACCGGTTGGAGGAGCGCCAGCGGCCATGTCAACCGCTACCGGGGTTGCAACAGGCTGCGAGATGATAGTTGTCGGAGCGGGGGTTACAGGGCTTTTCATGGCTGCAACCCTCTACAACCAGTTTCTACCTTTGGTGATAGTTACAGCCGGAGTAAGCTCAGCCATCATGATGGGTGTAACCATGCTCGTCTTAAACCTAATCGTCGTGTACGGTGTTGGAGCACCACCGTCCTTCGCCAGAAAGGAGTATGACCCCGTAACCAAGGAGCATGTTAAACCCTATGTTACACCTGGAACCGTTGGGCATGGTATACCCACCGCAACCTACCTGGGAGGCCTGTTCGGAGCTTTCCTAGCCGGGCTTGGAGGAGCCTTAACCTTCTCAGTAATGTACCGTTTCACCTGTGGCGTAGGGCTGGCTGAGATGCTTGGAGTTTTAGCTCAAACCTCGCCTAACGTGGCAGCCATCGCGCTTTCAGCGATAACAGCGGTTGGAGCATACCTAATCAACGCCAACATTACAGCCTACAGCATCAGAGGCGTGATAGAGTCCTGGATAGACCCGAAGTTTGAGGCGGTGCCCAGAACCCTAGCAGCCTGCTTCTCAGCCTCCCTCCTCTTCGGAATTCTCATAGTGCTTGCGTCGATGACGGTTTAGAGGGGAGAAAAATGGGTGAAAGCTCAGCTCCAAAGAAAGTTACGGTTGAACCAAGGTATCTTGCTGTCGCAGGCGTGGCAAGCGGGATCATCGGAGTATATCTGGGGTTCCTGTCACCCCTGATACCTGCTGTCCTCGCCATTTTACCTATTGTTTGGGCTGCTGACACCGTCAGGAGGATTGCAGGCTACGGAATTGGTACAGGGGTTCCGTCGATTGGAAACCTTTCCATCGGTATGGGTGTCCTAGCAGCCATTGTGGGGCTTAGGTTTGAGCCTGCCATAGGCTTAGCTTTCGCAGCCTGCTTCGGATATCTCTACGGCATAATAATAGGCAAATTTAAGGTTCTTGAAATACCTGTTTTCACCCGGTGTATGACAGAGCTTCCTGCCGGAGCCGCCCTAGCCCTTATGTGTCTTATGAGCGCCGTTGTAGGAGGGTATAGCAGAGGATTTTTCGAGGTAAACCTTATACCCAACCTTTTCGTAACGGGTTTCGTGGCTGCTATTTTCTGGGCTACAAGCCTGGCGATAGCTCACCCCTACAACGCCTGTCTGGGCCCCGATGAAAGGCAGGGTAGAACGCTTAAGCTGGCTGTGGGGGTTGCAGGAATCGACATAACGCTGGCGGGGCTTGCAGCGTTAGGAGTATCCCAGCTTTCCCCAGCCATTATGAGTTTTCCAACAGCCTTATCCATGGTTATCATAGGCCTCATGGTGTGGGTTGGAGGCTACTACGTCTTCGTGAAAACCGCCATGCGCGAATCCGCTGTCGTAGCTTGGACAGGATATCCTGGAAGCACACGTTAGGGAGGGATAATAGGATGGCCGCAGTAATATCGAAGGAGCACGACGTAATCCTTGACACTACAACCAGGAAGGTAGGCGCCTCCAGGGCGGATATAGTGTCCCTAGACATAGAGCCTCTAAGCAAACATATTGGGAAGCTTGAAAGCTTGGCAGACGAACTTCTCGCAAGCTTAAACCCTTCAAGCCAGCCTCTCTTCTCAAGACCTTCAAGAGCAGGCATATACAAGACGGCTGGATATCTGACCAATATGGCCATAGGGTTTATTCTCGGATGCTTAACCTTCGCCCTGATAGTCCTCGCCTATCTTAGCGCCACAAATCCAGCTACCCTGAAAGCATTGCTGGGTGGATAAGATGGCTCAGAACAGTGAAAAAGAAGAGAAGTCTGCGGCTAAGAAGGTTGAAGTCTCAGAGTGGCCTGCGGTTTCAGGAGACTACGTGGTGGGGGACCCGAAGGGCTGTGTGTCCGTTGTAACCCTGGCATCCGCAGCCCTAGTTAAGGAGTTGGTGAAGCAGCCGGGTGTCGCTTTGGTAGGCGAATGTAAAACTGAAAACGTTGGAATTGAGAAAGTTGTGCTGAACACCATTTCAAACCCTAACATAAGGTTTCTGATAGTGTGCGGAACAGAGGTTGCAGGCCATGTCACCGGAGGGACCTTTAAAGCCTTCGCCGAGCATGGAATAGACTTGGAATCGAAAAGGATAAGACAGGCTCCCGGAGCCATACCCTACCTTGAAGCCCTCCCAGAGGAAGCTGTTGAAAGATTCAGAAAGCAAGTGCAGCTCATAGACATGGTAAACGTTGAAGACGCAGGGCAAATTACAGCTAAAATCAAGGAGCTTGCAGCTCAGGACCCTGGAGCCTATCCTGAGCCTCCTTTAGTAATCAAGATAGCTGAGGCGGCCGAAGCTGAGGCTGAAGCCTTCAGAATACCGCTTATGGTCTCGCTTCCGCCAGCCCTGAAGGTTACTGAGAAGCTCTTGGACGACATAGAGTTTAAAGTTCAGCTTATAAGCAGGGAGAGAAGGCTGACTGTGGGGGTTGAAAACACAAGGCTTATGGGAACCCTCCTAGGCTTCCTTTCAGCCGTAGGCGTCCTAGCCCTAATACTCGCCCTTGGAGCGTGAAAGAGAGGATGAGTGGGAAAAAGCGTAGGGTTGTAAGCGAGGTTTACCCTGCGGAGGCAGCCCTCCTAGAAGCCCTAATCAGCGATGTTAAGACGAGAGTGCTGCTGGCAGGCCTTGAAAACAGGTTTTCCGCCGGCTTCTACAACGGGATGGTTAAAGGCTTCATGATAGGGCTGATAGTCTCCCTCCTATTCTTCGGGGTGGTCTTCGCATACTTTGTGCCGTGAGGCTGAGAACATGAGCGGTGAAGAAGAAGGAGAGCCAACTGTTCCGGCGGTGATGACCCCGCCTGAAATATCAGAGCTCACCGAAAGGCTGGAAACCGTAGACGGGAAAATCGAGTTCGTCCTAGGCGAGCTTGCCTTGAGGCGGGGGTTGAAAGTTGGAACCTGGACGGGAATTCTTTACGGTTTCACCATTGGAAGCCTTATATGTATCTTCCTTAAATTCGTAGTTCACTGGCTTTAAGGTGGAAAAAATGTTCAGGTTTCAGAGGGAGCAAACCATAGTTGAAGTTGGAAAGGTGAAGTTCGGAGGACAGCCAGGCGAGTTCCCCACAGTGCTTGCGGGAACAATCTTCTATGGGGGACACAAAATAGTTTCCGACCCTCACAAAGGAGAATTCGACAGGGAAAAGGCTGAAGCCCTTATAAAAAGGCAGGAGGAACTCTCGGATACGACGATGCTTCCCCACGTGGTTCAGGTTTTCGCGGAAGCCCCGGACGCCATGATACGATACATAGATTTCGTAACCGGCGTAACGGATGCACCCATAATCATAGACTCAACAGATGCCATGACTAGGGCGAAGGGTGCCAAGTATGTGCGGGAGGTGGGACTTGGAGACAAATCCATCTACAACTCCATCAACGTTTCGCTGACAGGAGATGAAATCGAAGCTTTAAGGGAAACCAGAATTCCAGCTATCGTTTTAGCTTTCAACCCTAAAGACCAGGCTTCCGTGAAGGGTAGAATAGACGTTTTAACCACTGGAGCGGGAATTCTCCAGGACGGCCTGCTGAAAATCGCCCAGGAATTCACGGATAAGATTCTGCTGGACGTAGCCGTCACAGCTTTAGGCATGGGGACAGGCCCCTCCGAAATGGCAACCTACGTAATGAAAACTAGGTTCGGCCTTCCCGTAGGCTGCGGAATCCACAACGCGGTTTCAGCATGGGTCTGGCTTAAACGCTACAAGAAGCAGGTTGCCGAAGGTAGAGACGCCTTCAGGGTTTGCGACGTAGCCAGCGCCGTAATCCACATAATGTGCGGGGGAGACTTCGTCCTGTACGGTCCAATAGAAAACGCTCCCTACGCTTTCCCGCTGGTAGCCTTCACCAACTGCGTCGTGGCGGAAGCTGTGTCAGCTGAAGCTGAAACGAAGCCTGTTGAAGAGCACCCCTTCAACAAGCTGGTAGGTAAATAAGAAGGCTTCTCGCAAGGTTAATTAGTTTCCTTTCTCCTCTACCCATCAATCATGTGAGGCTTTCGGCTTGGCAGGTTTCCTCCGGAAGCTTACAGGAAGAACCCTTAAACCTCGCATAGCCAGGATTCCATACGTGAAGTACGGTGACCTAGTAGGAGGAGACATCTACAAGCTCTACAAGGGTTACAAGTCAGCTAGCTTCTTCACGGTAGCCTCGGTTGAGCTTGGGAACACCACCACCAAATGCATTCTTTCAGCTACAAACCTAGACGACGGGAAAACCTACCTGCTGAAGAAAACCGTTAGGCTTACCAAAGATGTTAGGGAGCCCATGCCAGGAGAGGAAGTCTTCGGTAAAACCCTTTGGAAGAAAGAGTTAACAGTAAGCTCCGTCGCCGAGTTTGTAAGCGAGGTCATAACGGAGTCTATGGCTACGGCTGAGGTGGACAGAGATAAGGACTTAGACTTCGTGGTGAGGTCCACAGGGGTTACAGCAGGCTTCGCAACCCCGGAAGAGGTTGGAGCCATGATTCACGCCCTGGCTGAAGGCTGTCTTGCAGCAGGAGTATCCCCCTCGAAGATGATTGCCCCCCTATCCCACGATAAAGTCCCGCAGAGGCTTCAGAAGTATTCGAAGTTGAAGCTGGTGCCCTTTGACGGAGCTGTCGCCGGCTGTCTTACGCCTAGAACCCCCAGCGAGATTATAGCTAACGAAATGGAGGCTGAACTTTCAACTGCAGGCATAAAGGTTGGAGCGAAATGGGTTGACTTCGACTTCAGGAATCCTGTGATAACCTTCGACTTCGGCACAACGCTTAAGGGTAGAATAACGGATTCAGCCATACCCTACGCTAACACCACTGGAAGCATAGCAGGGCTTGGAGGAGCCATAGCCGACGCCCTCGTCCAAGGCACAGGGCTTGTAGACGGAAAACAGGGTTCAGCCCTTGAAGCCTACACTGAAAACCTGTCTGAAAGAAAAGTGGATTGGAGCCGGGCTGAAGCCTACGCCGAGGAAGCCCATAAACTCTTAAGAATTACGGAGATACCTCTGGGATGCGAAAGGTTTGGAACCGTCCCGGTTAATCCTTCAGCAGCCAGGGAGGCAGGAGTCTACCTGATAGGATGCGACATCGGAACCAACGGAAGCAACATTCCAAGACTTCGGGAGCTCGGAGGAAAAATCTGCGGGGAACACGGGAAACAGCTTCTCTTCGCAGTCATAGATTTGACGATGGTGAAGGTTGCCTGCAAAATAATTGAGATAGCCTTAAGCCAAGGCTTGATAGACAGGAAAACCTCCATAGGTGTAACGGGGAGGGCAGCTCTAACCGGTGCGAAGCCTAAACTTTTCCTTGAACAGTTAAGCAGGCTGGGCTTATACGGGAGAGACGAAGTTGACAGGCAGGTGGTCTTCGTTGAAGATGGACTTGCCCTCGGAGCCAGCGCCATGGCTCGATGCATGTTCAGGCTTGGAACTCCTGAAAACCCTCTCGGAGGGAACAGAGGGGGCCGCTGCGTGCTCTCTGAGAGGCTTAAAAAGCTTAAG
This sequence comes from Candidatus Hecatellales archaeon B24, assembly GCA_001593855.1. Taxonomy (GTDB): domain Archaea; phylum Thermoproteota; class Bathyarchaeia; order Hecatellales; family Hecatellaceae; genus B25. Next base: position 6,594 of record LUCC01000033.1, read on the forward strand.
ATAGAAAGGGTTGGGCGAAGCCTGTATCAGGCGGGTGGATGAAAGAACAGCAGAAGCCTACACGGATACGCCTAGATACTTGTATAGGGCTTCAGGGTTCTTTGACAGCTCTTCAGGCAGACCCTCCCATTTTATCATTCCATTCTCCATCAGCAGGATGCGGTGGCTTATTTCTAGGGCGGTTTTAACCCTCTGCTCCACTATGAGAACAGATACACCCATCTTATTTATCTGCTTAATTACATCTATAAGCTTCAAAACCAGCACTGGCATTAAGCCCTCAAAAGGCTCATCCATCAGAATCAGTTTGGGATTCGACACGAGAGCCCTACCTATGGCTAGCATCTGTTGCTCGCCACCACTAAGAGTGCCAGCCTTCTGGTTTAATCGTTCACCCAAAACTGGAAGAACGCTTAAAACCCTGTTTAGGTCTTCCTCTGTAAGTTTTTTTATAACTCCGGTTTCAAGGTTTTCGCGGACTGACAGGCGGGGGAACAGGTTTCTACCCTGAGGGACAAGTGAAATGCCTAATCGGGCTCTCTTATAGGCTGGCATGCGGGTTATATCTTTTCCATCGAAGATTATCTTCCCTTCCCTTGGAGGAGTTAAGCCGATAATGCTTCTTATGGTGGTAGTTTTGCCTACACCGTTCCGCCCTAAAATACCAAGTATTTCACCCGTTTCAATTTTGAAACTTATTCCGTGTAGGACATGGCTCTTACCATAGTAAGTGTGGATGTCTTGGACTTCAAGCATCCCTACCTCTCCCCCAAATAAACTTCCTGAACCCTTTTGTTGCTGCTTATGTCTTTAGGTGAACCTTCAGCTAAAATCATACCTTTATCAAAAACAGTAATTTTGTCCGCTACCTCCATAACCACATCCATGTTATGTTCTACAAGAATAATGTTCACTTCTTTACGTATGGACTTTATGAGCTTAGCCATTTCACCGGCTTCCTTCGGACTCATCCCGCTTGTAGGCTCGTCGAGGAGGAGAAGTTCAGGACTTGTTGCCAAGGCTATGCATATCTCAAGAACCCTCTGGTCTCCGTGAGATAAACTTCCAGCAAGCTCATCGGCTACATGATTTAGATTGAGTTGCTTTAAAATCTGTTCAACCTTGCTTTCAGCCTCCTTAAGCCGCCTATGGTGGATTAGAGGGTTCATTCTACCCTTACAGCGGGATTGAGCTGCTACCCAAACGTTCTCGTAGACGCTTAAGTCAGGGAATATGCTGGTTATCTGGAAAGTGGTTGATATACCCAAGCGGAATACCTTGTGGGGTGGAAGTCCTGTGATGTCTTTATCTTTAAAGTAGATTTTACCTGCGGTAGGCTTCAACATGCCCATAACCATTGAGAGGAAGGTGGTTTTACCTGCCCCGTTTGGACCTATGATGGCTCTAAGCTCACCTTTAGGAATAGCAATATCCACATTGTTTACAGCTAGTAAACCTCCGAAGGCTTTAGTAAGCCTCTCAGTTCGTAGAATCAGGTTCTCCGCCAAAGACGACTCACCTTAATGGAGCCCATTATACCTCTAGGCAGAAAAACAATCACAAATATTAAAAGAATTCCCAGCAG
>LUCC01000034.1 GCA_001593855.1 Candidatus Hecatellales archaeon B24
ATGAGGGGTCTGGAGGCCTGAACTCCAAACGCTTCCTTTCCGCGTCCCCCTTATGGTAGACCGGAACCCTAAGACAGGCAGACCTGTTACTTCTGCTCCAGGCAATGTAAATGGGGGCCTCATAGCCGGGGACAAGCCTCTTATAAGAGCTTGTGGTCGGAGCAACTATAGCCGCAAGAGACCTGCTATGCTCTAGGATTCCTCCTCCAAAATACCTGGCCAGCTGGCTTATTTCAGCGTAGGAGTCTTCCGGATCGTAGAAGAGGTTTTCGTTTTTATCCCATAAGCTTACGTGAACATGCATTCCTGAAGCGTTATCGGCGAAGATAGGCTTCGGCATGAAGGTTGCAACCTTACCATACTTGGAGGCTACGCTTCTCACCACATATTTAAGCGTCATAACCGCGTCTCCCGTACACGTCAAAGTATCCCTGTAAAAGTTTATCTCCCCTTGACCTGCGGTGGCAACCTCATGATGGTGGACATCGCAGATTACACCGAAGTTTTCCGTTAGAATCGACGCGCATTCGCATCGGAATTCCATTAGGGTGTCTTGGGGTGGAACAGGGTAGTATCCTTCCTTAAACCGGATGGGATAGGCGGTTTCACCAGTGTTCCAAGCTGCCTCCACGGACTCTATCCTGTAGCTTTGCCCTCGCCAGGCCGAGTGTACATCCCAGCTAACCCTGTCGAAGACGAAGAATTCAACTTCAGGACCCCAGTAGGAAACCTGGTAGCCTGCCTTCCTCAAAGCCTCCTCAGCCCTTTGCGCTACTCCTCTAGGATCATGTTCCAGGCGGCCCATTCCGAAGCCTCTGTAAACGTCGCAAATCATCCTTGCGGTTTTAAGATTTTCAGGCATCCAAGGGATTACGGTGAAGGTTGAAGGGTCGGGCTTGAGAACCATGTCTGACTCGTGAATTTCAACGAAGCCCTTAATAGAGGAGCCGTCCAGCTTAGGTACGCCTTCACTGAAGGTTCCCTCATCTAAGAAGTCTGACAGAATGGTTGTATGCTGAAGTTTGCCAGGGACATCGGTGAACTGCAAGTCTATGAACTTAACTTTCTCACGTTTAACGATTTCCAAGACTTCGCTGGCACTACGCCTTACGGGTGCAAGCTTTCCCTCCTCATCTCTCCTGTACGGCACCCTGCCTCCCTCGTTCCGGGCTGTTTAATACTTCTCCTTGAAGAGGAGTCTCCAAATATATATCTTTCCCCACTTATTCTTTATAAATGTCCAAATAAAAACGTAATTATCGAATGAATGTCAAAAGGGAAAGAAAACCTTAAAAGCCTCCAACCCTTGGTAAGATGGGGGCGAAGAGTTGGATGAAATAGACTACAGAATCCTTGAAGAGCTGCTGAAGGATTCACGGCAGTCCTTCCGGGAAATAGCCAGAAACGTGGGGGTTGCCACCGGAACGGTTCTGGCCAGAATCAAAAACATGGAGAAAGAAGGAATAATAAAGGGCTATACGGCTTCACTTGACCATGAAAAACTCGGCTACGAATTAACCGTGGTGGTGGAAATCACGGTTTCAAAGGGTAAGCTGCTGGAGGTTGACAGGGAGATAGCTAAAAACCCCAACGTATGCGCCGTATACGACATAACAGGCCTCACAGACGCCATTGTCGTGGCCAAATTCAAAACCCGTGAAGAACTTAGCAAATTCACGAAATCGATTTTAGCTATACCGTACGTGGAAAGAACGAACACCCATCTCGTCTTAACAACCATAAAAGAAGACTTCCGGCTAATATGAGCTTTTTAAACGCAAAAATACGGGGAATAAGGGTTTTCCACCTTCCATTTTTCCTTAAAACCCTTAATATTCGCCGTTTTAAAGCTCATCATTAAACATTTTAATTGAAATTTTTTCCTCCCTTCAAAGCCTTCCATGCAGCGTTAAGCCCGTTTACCAGCTTGTTTCAATAGTTCAATAAAATAGTTTTAGGGGCGTAGAAAATTGCTGCGGGGGTGGGTTCCTGTTGGCTAACCTGCTTAAGCTCCTACAGGATTCAGAGGTTTTAAGGCTTCTCTACAAGCTTCACGTCGACCTGAAGGCCGAGATAATTCCAAGAATATCCTCGAAAGGCGTTTATTACCCCCTGCTCCGGGAGGTTTTAAACCGGGAAGCAGACGACGTAAGCTTCCTTAACAAGCTTTACGAGGAAGGCTTCCTTCTTAGGGATGTTTACGATAAAATCTTCCGCTGTCCAGACTGCTCCTCAGCCGATTTAAGACCGAGACTTCAATGTCCAAACTGTGGCTCAGCCAATTTCAGCTGTGGGGAGGTTTTAGTCCATTACTCCTGCGGTCACGTAGATTTCGAAGGCAGCTTCCAGGCGGGTGAATCTCTCCTCAAATGTCCTGAGTGTGGTAAGCTGCTTAAGCAGGTGGGCATAGACTATGGAGAGCCTGGGAAAGCCTATAAATGCCTGCACTGCGGAGACTTCTTTTACTATCCGATGGAGTACTGGGTCTGCTGTAACTGCAGTAAAATGTTTAAGCCGATGGAGGCTTCAGTTGAAGACGTCTTCACCTACAGGTTTAACGAGGCTATGAAAGGCGAAGTGGAAAAGGTTCTCTCCTACGTGAAGCCTATTTCGCAGGTGTTCGAGAAGGCTGGCTTCACCGTCGAATGCTTCCCAGAGCTGAAGGGCAAATCAGGCTCCAAGCACATCGTCGACATTTACGCAATTGCAGGCAATGGAAGGAGAAAAGTTCGAAAGCTAATCGTAGACGTGGAAGAGAAACCTGATGAGGGCATGGTGACGCTGGACGAGTTTCTGAGGTTTGTAGCCAAAGTTTTAGACCTAAGGGAGAAGGGGACAAAAAGCCTGATGCTTGCTATCCCAAACCTGGAAAAAGAGGCGAAAATGGTGGCTTCAAAGCTTAAAATAGAGTGGATTGAAGCTCGAAGCGTCAAGGAAGCCACCCTGCAAGTTGACAGGCTGCTCAGCAGCCTCTAGGTGTGGCAGCGTGCAGAAACCTCTGAAGCCTTTCCATAAATTCATAGGGTTCCTTTCAGGCTTAGCTGCGGTTTTAACAATCTTAATAGTTTACTTTAACGCGGCAGGGCTGATTCTTAAAGCCCTAGCCTTCACTCTTTCAGTAGTCTTCATAGTTTGGGGCGTATACCATGTTCCCATTCTTATAGCCGGCATAACGAAAATCAGGGAGGCTGAGGGAAACAGGCGTTTAAACCCTTTAGACGCTCCTTTCCTCACAATCATCATACCTGCCTACCATGAACCGTGGGTTATCCATAGGGCTGTAAACATAGCGTTGAACAAGCTGGTGTATCCTAAAGATAAAAAGGAAATCGTCGTAGTAACGGAAGACGAGGAAACTGCTCTCTCAGTTCTCCCTCTCTCCATGGAGAACCCCAAGCATGTGAAGGTTTTACTCCGCAATTCACCTCGAAGAATAAAAACTAAGCCAGCTGCCCTAGACGATGTAATCCACCTGACCAAAGGTGAAATAATCGCCATATTTGACGCTGAAGACATGCCTGAAAGGAATGTTCTCACCAAGGTTATACCCCTCTTCGAAAATCCCCAGGTGGGTGCCGTCCAAGGGATACTTAGAATGAGCAACCCAGGTGACTCCTGGGTTTCCAAAATGATGAGCATAGAGTATGCCTCATGGTTCAGGATAATGCTTTGGGGGAGAAACCGTCTTGGACTGTTCACTCCGCTTGGGGGGACCTGCTGCTTCCTCAGGAGGGAAGCCCTTAGAACCTGCGGGCTATGGGACTCCTTCAATTTAACCGAGGACCTAGAAGTTTCGGTGAGACTGGCTTTCGCAGGCTATGAAATCAGGCTTGCAGAGGTTAGGTCTTGGGAGGAAGCTCCGATAAACGTTAGACGATGGCTTAGACAGCGAAGCCGCTGGATGAGAGGCTACCTTCAAACCTTCCTCCAGTACTGGAGGCTTTCGCTGGGAGCCCTTCGAAGGCTTGGACTGCGGCTGTCGTTAAGCATGTTTTTCGGCTTAGTTACGCCTTTCGTGATGATGATTGTTCCCTTAAGCTACTTTCTAACGGTTCTATGGTTTATCACGGACTTTTTCAGGGTTTGGATGCCTGGGCTTATGACTTCGGTTTTTCCTCCTTGGGCTATTGTTCCTTTCCTCTTCAACTTCATCTTCTACACGGGCACCGTTGTAGGGGTGCTGCTGGAAACAAAGAAATACTCGGACATCCCATGGTTAACCCTGCTTTTTATACCCTACATGCTTCTCCACATAATGGGTGTCCTCTACGCTGGATGGCAGCACCTAACTAAACCCGTTTTCTGGGCTAAAACAGAGCATTACGGTCTGGGAGCCAGAGGACTTTTAAACCTAAAAGCTAAAAAGCCGCTTTAAACTATATCATAGGGCTTCCTTAAACCCGTGCTATCCAACGTTAAGGGTTGAATGGAAATGTTTGACGTTCAGAAGGTTAGAGAAGACTTCCCCCTGCTTAACACAGGCGTCATATATTTTGACAGTGCCGCCAGCAGCCTAACCCCGAAAACCGTGATAGACAGGATGCTTGAATACTACCTTGAATACAGGGCTAACATAGAGCGAGGCCTCTACCGGCTTTCCCAGCGGGCAAGCGAAGAATATGAAGCCGCCAGAAAGGAAGTAGCCTCCTTCATAGGAGCTAGGTCTCCTGACGAAATAGTTTTCGTTAAAAACACGACGGAAGGCATAAACCTGGCAGCCCACAGCCTAAAACTGGGGAAGGAGGACAAGGTTGTCACCACGCTTCTGGAGCACCATTCAAACCTTCTTCCATGGCTGCGATGCAGCGAGCGTTACGGAGTTAAAGTTGAAATGGTTAAGCCGAGCCGTGAAGGCTTTCTGGACCCAGCAGACTTTGAAAGAGTGATAGACGACAGGACAAGGCTTGTAGCTGTAGCCCATGTTTCGAATGTTTTGGGCACCATAACGCCTGTCAGGGAAATAGCCGAAATAGCCCATGAGCATGGTGCTTTAATACTGGTGGACGGCGCCCAGTCTGTTCCCCACATGAAGGTGAACGTAAGAGAATTAGGCTGCGACCTCCTAGCCTTCTCAGGCCATAAAATGTGTGGGCCCACAGGGTCAGGGGTCCTATACGTTAGCAGAAGTCTCCTCGGAAAGCTGGACCCCCTATACCTGGGAGGCGGAACTGTGGAGCTTGTCGACCTTAACGGCTACAGGCTGCTTGAAGGCCCCGCTAAATTTGAGGCTGGAACTCCTGCTATAGGCGAGGTTATAGGGTTGAAGGCGGCTGTCAAATACTTGGAATCGCTGGGCATGAACGCCATAGAACAGCATGAGAAAATGCTTTCGAAAAAAGTGTACGAGGGCCTGTCGCAGGTGGATAAGGTTGAAGTCTACGGGCCTGAACCGAAGTTTAAGCTTGGAGTTACCTCCTTTAACGTGGAAGGTTTAAGCCCTCATGATGTGGCGTTAATCCTAGACTCGATGGCTAAGATAGCTGTAAGGTCTGGGATGCACTGCGCCCAGCCGCTGGTTAGAAGTATCCTCGGCAGGCAGCAGGGGACGGTCCGCCTTTCACCCTACCTTTACAATACCGTGGAAGAGGTGGAGAAGTTTCTAGCTGCTATTGAACAAATTGCAGGTTCAGCGTGAACGGTGCTGTGTCATGGTAAAGCTGTCTCGAAGGGAGCTTGAACGCTACGACAGACAGCTGAGAATAGGAAGCTTCGGGGTGAAAGCCCAGAGGAAGCTGAAGAAGGCGAGGGTGGTTGTAGCTGGCGTTGGAGGCCTAGGATGCTCAGCAGCCCTCTACCTAGCAGCAGCAGGAGTTGGAAAGCTAACGTTAATAGACAGGGAAAAAGTTGAGCTAAGCAACCTTAACAGGCAGATTCTCCACTGGACGAAGGATGTAGGCAGATACAAGGTGGACTCCGCCCTTGAAAAGCTAAGCCAGCTGAACCCTGACATTGAAGTTGAAGGCCTGAAAACGGAAATAAACGGCAGAAACGTGTTCTCCCTAATTGAAAACGCTGATGTTGTCGTCGACGGAATGGACAGCTTTAAAGCGAGGCTTCTTCTCAACAGGGCCTGCATCAGGCTTGGTAAACCTTTCGTTCACGCAGCCGTATACGGGCTCATGGGGGAGCTTATGACGGTGCTTCCAGGTAAAGGACCCTGCTACCAGTGCTACGTCACCCCTAAGCCTCGAGAGGTAAAAACTCCCCCCGTTCTAGGGGCAACCCCAGGAGTTATGGGCTGTCTTGAAGCTGTTGAAGCCTTAAAGCTTATAACAGGAGTAGGCAGCCCGCTTGTGGGAGAGCTTCTAATCTTCGACGGACTGCAAATGTCCTTCAGAACCGTGAAAATTGTAAGGCTTAAAGGCTGCCCAGCCTGCGGTAAGCCTGCAGAAGGAAAGTAAAAGTTCCTCTTCAAATATTTCTTTATTTCGTCATCTTCATTCTTTTCCCTAATTTTAGTTTAGGGGGAAGCTTCTGTTTTTCAACGAAAAGAAAAAGGAGTTTTTATCTTCCCTTTTTACTGTAGAGTTGAAAGGGTAGAGTGAAGATTCTTAAAGCCCCAGTAGCATCTCTTTGGTCAAATCCTTTGGCTCTTAAACCTCGGATTTCCGGTGCAAACAGTGAGAATTCAGATTCTCTTTTAACAATTTCAAAGTAGCCTTTCCGAAGCCTAATGGTTATCTTCCCGCTAACCCATTTCTGTGTGGAATCTATGAAGGCGTCTAAATCTTTACGTAACGGGTGAAGCCAAAGTCCATGGTATACGAGGTCCGCCCAAAGCCTGTCAACCCCCCTTTTAAACCTAATTTGCTCTTTAGTTATGGTCAAATGTTCAAGGTCGGCGTGAGTTTGAAGGAGAATCGTTGCTGCTGGGGCTTCATAAAGCTCTCTTGACTTGAAACCTATTACACCATCTTCCAGTATGTCTATTTTCCCTATACCATACGTGCCTCCGACCTCGTTCAAATAGAAAATAATTTCTACCGGATCTGTTATGCCATCCACATTTATAGGCACCCCTTCCCGATAAGTTATCTCTACTTCACGGGGTTTTTCCGGGATTTCGTAGACGGGCTTAACCCAATAGTATTCTTCATCAGGGCATGGTGTATGTAAATCTGTAAATTGGCCGCTTCCGATAGAATGCGACCACATGTTTACATCTCCGCCTATCTTGCCTTTAGCTCTTTTAGGCTCAATACCTTTATTCTTAAGCATTTCTTCTTCCTGATTTCTGTCTAAGTTTAGTTCTCGGACAGGAGCAATTATTTCAAGCTCAGGAGCTACATATTTGAAGGCTGCCTCCATTCGGAACTGGTCGTTTCCTTTACCCGTGCAACCATGGGCCACGGAGGAAGCTCCTACCTCCTTCGCTACCTCAGCCGTTTTTAAGGCTATAAGAACCCGTGTCATAGAGGTTCCGATGGGATACCCCTCATAGCTTCCATTCGCCTTGATACACCTCCAAATATATTCCTCAGCGAACTCACGTTTCGCGTCTATGAACCTCACATTAACACCCAGTTTTTCAGCTCTCTCCATAGCCAGTTTTATTTCCTCTTCACCTTGTCCTACATCAACCATGACGGGAATAACTTCCTTAAAGCCGTAATGCTCTCTTAGGAGAATAATTAACAGGGTTGAGTCAAGTCCTCCGGAATATGCAAGCACCACTTTACCATTTCTGTTTCGTGCCATTCCTTTAACCTCCAGTTTGTTATGGTTAAAATTAAAGTGATATTTAAATGATTGCTATACTTAGGAAAAAATAAAATGCATGTTTGAAAATCCTTTTAAACCTGAAGGCACCATGACGGTGAATTAATAAAAATAATTAAAGGGGCATCTTCCAGCTAGATTAGCTTGGTGGATTTCCGATGCAACAGCTCAAAATCAGGTTAATCGCCAGGGTGACGGGTGTAAAGGGCTTCTGCCGTGCAGGACATAAGGTTGGAGACGAGTTTGACGTCAGCCTCTACGAGGATGGCTTGTGGAGCACTGAGGACAGGAAAAGCACTCA
>LUCC01000035.1 GCA_001593855.1 Candidatus Hecatellales archaeon B24
GCGTAAGCTTGCTGAAAGGCTTGGAGAAGATGAAAACCTCTGGGGGCTTGTAGGCCTCCTCCACGACCTAGACTACGAAGAAACCTCCAACGCCTTCCACCTCCACGGGCTTAAAACCGCCGAAATGCTTGCAGGCCTGCTCCCCGAGGAAGCCTTGGAAGCCATTAAAGGCCACAACGAGCTTACGGGAACCCCATGCCATTCCAGGCTGTGCCAAGCCCTTAAGGCTTCAGACCAAGTTTCAGGGCTCATCGTCGCCACGGCGCTGGTGATGCCAGGGAAAAAGCTTGCGGAAGTTAAGGTTTCATCCCTCAGGAAGAAGCTTAAGCAGAAGGATTTCGCCAGAGGCGTGAGGAGGGAAGACCTGGCTCTCCACGAGAAGCTTGGCTTAACCCTTGAAGAGTTCTTAGGGTTAAGCCTTGAAGCCCTCCGGCAGATTAGCAGCAGCCTCAGCCTTTGAAGGGGCTTATAAGGGAGACGCTTAGAAATATCTTTTAGGCTTAGAAGGGCCTGGGAGATGGCTAACGTAGGCGTGGAGGCTGAGTCTTCCTGGTTAAGCCTTATGGCTGGAAGACTTAAAGCCGAGAAATACCAGCTTGTAGGCCGGCATTCGGCTGTTAAAAAATGCAGTTGGCTTCATCAAAGCCTGGTTCACGGGCGGGTATGCTACAAGCAGAAATTCTACGGAATCCAGTCTCACCGCTGCCTCCAGATGACTCCCTCCGCCTACCATTGCACCCTACGCTGCCTCTTCTGCTGGAGGGTTCAACCCGAAGATTTAGGCTTCAAATCCCCTCCTGAAACATCTCAACCCATCAAAACGCCTGACGACCCTGACTTCATCGTGGAGGAGTCCATTAAAGCTCAGAGGCGCATCCTAAGCGGGTACAAGGCTCATGAAAACCTGGATAAGGCAAGGTATGAGGAGGCCTTAAACCCTGCCCACGCAGCCATAAGCCTCACAGGAGAGCCAACCTTGTACCCCAGGCTTGGGGAGCTCATAGAAGCCTTCCACAGGCGTGGAATGACCACCTTCCTAGTCTCCAACGCAACCATGCCTGAAACGCTTCTAAACCTTTCAAGGGAGCCAAGCCAGCTATACCTGTCCCTCCACGCCCCCACCAAGGAAGTCTTCCAACGTGTATGCCGGCCCCTGACAAGTAGGGGGTGGACTGAAGTCTGCCAGTCGATTGAGGCCGTGAAAAGCTTCAGCTGCCCTACAGTGTTAAGGCTTACCCTAGTTAAAGGGTTAAACATGAGCTTAGCTGAAGCCTATGCCCGGCTTATCGCTAGGGCTGAGCCTACCTACGTTGAGCCTAAGGCCTACATGTGGGTTGGCTTTTCAAGGCGTAGAGGGTTAAGGTACGAGCATATGCCAACCCACCGGGAGGTTAAAGCCTTCGCTGAAAAGCTCGCCGAGCTCACCGGGTATCGGCTGATTGGTGAGGCTGCTGAGAGCAGGGTTGCCCTTTTAAGCAGACTTCACGAACCCTTAAAGGTTAAGGCTGGTTGAAATGTCGCTGGGCGAAATTCTGTCTAGGGTTGGAAGGGAGCTTAAAACTAAAAACGCTCTAAGAGAGCACATGCTAACCGAGGCTAGACGTGTCCTAAAGCTTTCGAAGGAAAGCATAATCCTAGTTCACAGGGGGAAATTTAAGGCGGCTGAGAAAAGGGTTGAAACGGCTGGAGGAATTTTAAGGAAAACCCTCAAGCGGCTGGAGGAATTCCCAGAGCTGAAGTACGGCGGAGCCATGTTCAACGCCTGCCAGGAGTACGCTGAAGCCTACATCTTCCTCAAGCTTGAGAAGGAGGAAAGGTTTCCAACTCCTGAAGAGGTCGGCGTAGGCTTCCAAGCCTATCTCTTAGGCTTAGCAGACGTTCCCGGAGAGCTGAGGAGACGTGCTCTCGATGCTCTCATGGCGGGAGATTTCAAGGGGGCTGAAGGCAGATTCAACCTTATGGAGGAAATCTACGGGGGGCTTTCAACCCTTGACGAGCAGATTTTCTCCCTTGTCTCAGGGCTGAGGCGTAAATGCGATGTCATACGACACCTACTGGAGCTGACTGGAAGCGACCTCCTAGTCGAGAAAAGGCAGCAGAGGCTTGAAAAAGCCTTAAAAACCCTGGAGAAACACGCCTCGAAAATAGGGAGAAAGCGTGGCTGAAAGCCATGGTAGTCTTCAACGTTAAAAAGATTAGGGAGCAAGCTGAAAAGGACTTCGAGAAGGCCTGGCTTGAAACATCCAGCCTCCTGAAGCTTGAAGGCAGAAGCATCCGATGGGTTAAAGGGGTGGAGGGGAAGCGGCATCCTGTCGTTGAGCTAGCCCAGCGCTTAAGAGAAATCTTCCTGTCCTTCGGCCTTGAAGAAGTGTTAAATCCCTCTTTTATTCCTGAAGTTGAAGTCTACCGGCAGTATGGACCTGAAGCCCCAGTAATCCTTGACAGGTGCTTCTACCTGGCTGAGCTTCCAAGACCGGACTTGGGCGTAGACGCGAAAACCCTTGCGAAAATAAGGGAGGCTGTTCCCTCCCTAACCAGCCGGAAAATCGAAGAGTTGAAACGGGTTTTCCGGGCTTACAAGGAGGGAAAAGTGGAGGCAGGAGGCTTGGCTGAAGAACTTGTGGAAAGGCTTTCCGTTAAGCCTGAAGAGGCAACTAAGATTTTAGGTTTCTTCCCGGAGCTTGTGAAGCTTGAGCCTAAACCTACAAGGCAGGTTTTAAGGTCGCATATGACCTCGCTTTGGTTCCCTGTTTTGGCGGCTCTCCAAGATAAGCGTGCTCTACCCATCAAGCTTTTCTCCGTGGGGCCTAAGTTCAGGAGGGAGCAGCGTTTAGACAGCCTCCACCTCTACGAGTCTCTGGTGGCCTCCGCAGCCGTTATGGGGGAAGACTTAACGCTTGAAGACGGCTCAGCCCTTACGAGGGCGGTTCTAGCCGAGCTGGGCTTCAAGGAGGCTAGGTTCGAGGTTAAGAAGGCTACCAGCAAATACTATGCGCCTGGAACCGAGATGGAGGTCTTCATAAAGTTTGAGGGCGAATGGGTTGAGGTTGGAGACCAAGGGCTCTACTCTCCTGTAGCCCTAGCCAACTACGACATAAGATACCCCGTTTTCAACGTGGGCTTCGGCGTTGAAAGGCTTGCCATGCTTCTAACAGGCGAAAAAGACATTCGCAAGCTCACATACCCGCAGTTTTACGTTGAAGCCGAGTTCTCAGACAGGCAGCTGGCATCCATGCTGAAGTTAAGCCTTCAACCGGAAACAGAGGAAGGATGGAAGCTTGCTCAAGCCCTGGCCCAGACAGCCCTAACCCACGGCGAAGCTGTTGGCCCCTGCCAGTTCAAAGCCTATGAAGGTGAAATATGCGGACGCAGGGTTAGGGCTTACGTCTACGAGAAGGATGAGGGAGCCCGCCTTCTAAGCCCCGCCGCCCTCAACACCATATATGTTTACAAGGCCAACGTCATGGCTATTCCGCCCAGAGGCTTCGAAGCAGACCGTAGGGTGGCTGAGGCTAAAGCCAAGGGAGCGGCCACCGGTATACGCTTCTTGGAAGCGGTGGCAGCAGGCTTCGCCTTCCAGGTTGAAGTCAAAGCCTGCAAGGGTGAAAAGGGCGTGGTAGAGCTAAGGGTTAGAATGGTTAAGCAGCCCAGCGACGTAAACGTTGAAATCCCACCTCAAGCCCTCAAATACATTACAAGTAAAGGAGGAAGAATCCTTGTTAAGGGCCCTCTCTTCCTAGGGCTTAAAGCAGAAGTCTCCTAGCAGGCTGAAGAGGGGAAGCCGGCTTGAAGGAGCACTGGGTCGCCGTCAACGGGTATAAGACAAGGTTCATTGTTAAAGGTTCAGGCTTCCCCGTAATCCTCGTCCACGGGCTTGGAGGTTCCCTTGAAACCTGGAGAAACAACTTTGGCTTCCTAGCCAAGCGGTTCAAGGTTTACGCCTTCGACATGCTGGGCTTCGGCCTGGCTGACAAGCCTAAAATCCAGTATAGGATAGGAGTTTTCACAGGCTTCCTTAAGGGCTTCCTAGACGCTGTGGGCGTTGAGAAAGCTTACATCGTCGGCAACTCCCTTGGAGGTCTTATATCACTGTGGTTCGCCGTTCACCATCAGAACAGGCTGGAAAAACTGGTTGTCGAGTCGGCAGCAGGACTGGAAGTTGGAGCCCGATACGTCATCAAGAGGTTCATGGGTGAATGGTGGACCATGGAAAACCTGAAACGTTTCTACCAGTTCGTTTACGGCGACCCCTCCAGGGTAAGCGAGGAAATCTTAGCGTTAAGACTGGAAATGTTCAGCAGCCCGGAAGCCCAGCACGCCTACAAGTCAACTCTGAACATGCCGAGGGAGTGGGAAACCCTCCCAGAAAAGCTTGCAAGCCTGGAAACGCCTACTCTGATAGTGTGGGGAGCCCAAGACAAGCTAATCCCCGTCAAACACGCCCACCAACTTCACAAGCTGATAAAAAACTCTAAACTCGTCATCCTAGAGGATGCAGGACATGTTGCTCACGCTGAAAAACCGCAGGAATTCAACAAGGCTGTAGCCGGCTTCCTTGAAGACCCGTAGCCGCTTCCAGTTTTGCTAGTTAACTTTATCTTTGCGGGGAGAGCAGACTTTTCATCAAGGAGGCTGGAATCGTGGTTAAGGTTGTGGGTGTCGTAGGCAGCCACAGGAGGAACGGGGCAACCGAATTTCTTGTTCGTGAAGCCTTAAAGGCGGCTGAAGAGGAAGGTGTCGAAGTGGAAATGGTAACGCTTGCAGACAAGAAAATAGAGTTCTGCAAGGTCTGCTTCGACTGCAGCCCTGAAAAAGAGGGTGTATGCTCCATTCGAGACGATGATGTGCCTGAAATCTGCAGGAAGCTGGAGGAGGCTGACGGAATCATCGTGGGAAGCCCTGTATACTTCGGTTTGCCTACGGGAAGGCTTAAAGCTCTCATGGACAGAACCGTAGCCCTTAGAAGAGGAGGCTTTAAGCTCAGAAACAAGGTTGGAGGAGCCCTAGCCGTTGGAGGCCACAGGAATGGAGGGCAGGAAACGACTTTAACAGCTATCCACGCTTGGATGCTTGTCCACGACATGCTGGTGGTAAGCGATGGAAAGCCCACCTCGCATTTTGGTGCAACCGGAGTTGCAAGAGGCAGAGAAGACGCTGAAAAAGACGGCACAGGACTTCAACTAGCCAGAAGCCTGGGAAAAAGGGTGGCTGAAGCCGCTAAACAGCTACGTAGGAAAGCGTGAGCAGGCTTTCCAGAGAAGAGCTGGAACTAGTGCAGGAAAAACTTTATTTCTCATAGAAGTTCAACTGTGAAGTATGCTTCAGGAAGAAGATGAGCTTAAAAGGGCTATCTGTTTTGCCTGTTCAAGCCAGGCTGGCGTGCTGGCAAAGGTTAGAAATGGCAGGGTTGTAGAGCTCAGAGGAGAGCCGGACCACTACCTCAATAAGGGATGGCTCTGCGAGAGGGCTTACGCCTTCATCGAGCACCTGTACCATCCTGAACGTTTAAACTACCCGTTAAAGAGGGTGGGCGAAAGAGGAGAAGGCAGATGGGAAAGAATCTCATGGGATAAAGCGTTAGACGAGATAGCTGAAAAACTGAGGGAAATAAAAGAGAAGTATGGTGCTGAAGCGGTTGCAACCACCGGAGGCACGGGCAGAGGCCACCAGGAAACCTTCAAGAAAAGGTTCATGAACCTTTTCGGAAGCCCTAACACGGCCAACGCAGGCCAATGGTGCGCCATCAACTCCTACCTCGTGGAAACAGCAGTCTACGGTTTTCTAACTAGGTATAAGGCCGGTCCTCACCCAGCCAAATGCATTGTGATATGGGGGCAAAACCCTGACCAGTCTAGGCCATGCGAGTTCAGGAGGCTCATGGAACTTAAAAAGGCGGGAAGCAAGTTCATCGTCATAGACCCAAGACGCTCCGAAACCGTGGAGAAGCTGGCTGACAGGTGGCTGCAGATCCGGCCTGGCACCGACGCCGCTCTTGCCCTCGGATGGATAAACGTGATTATAGAGGAGGAACTGTACGACAGGGATTTCGTTGAGAAGTGGTGCTTCGGCTTTGAAAGGCTGAAAGAGCGTGCACGGGAGTATCCGCCTGAAAAAGTTTCTAGGATAACTTGGATACCTGAAAGGGAAATCGTGGAGTCGGCGCGAATGTACGCGACGGTGAAGCCTGCCTCCATCAGGTGGGGCCTAAGAACGGACATAGGGAGAAACGCCACTTCTAATATTCATGCCAAAGCCATCCTACGCGCGATAACCGGCAACCTTGACGTGTTCGGCGGAGACATGCTCTACGGGCCTTGTGAAAAGGTAAACTACGGACCACCATTCGAATACACAGAGCTTCTTCCCCGAGAGCAAAGGGGGAAACAGCTTGGAGCAGACAGGCATAAGCTTTGGACGTGGCCTGGATACCAGCTAATCCACGATGCCGCGAAGGCCTACTGGTATGGGAAGGGCTGCGTTTTCTCCTATGCGCCCGCATGCCATGAGCCTGACGTTTGGCGTGCCATCCTAACCGGTAAGCCCTATCCTGTTAAGGCTGTAATCTGCGGCGGAAACAACCCGGTTGTAGACTACCCCAACAGCAGGCTCGTCTACAAGGCGTTGAAAAGCCCGAACCTCGAGCTTTTCGTGGTTTTAGAGCAGTGGATGACACCTACAGCCATGCTTGCAGACTACGTTTTCCCCGTGGCCAACTGGCTTGAAATGCCTGTCGTGCACATGTCAACCTTGGACGGGCTTACAAACTTCGTGGCTGCCGGCGAAAAAACCGTGAACCCCCTCTACGAGCGTAAACCAGACTACTACTTCTACCAGGGACTCGGGCTGAGGCTTGGCCAAGAGAAATACTGGCGTAAAACGTTGGAAGAGGAATGGGAATACTTCCTGAAACCGCTGATGGAAGAGCTGGGCGTGAAATCCTACGAGGAGTTCGCACGGAAAATTCGATGGTGGTTCCCCCCGTTAGAGGAGAAGAAATACGAGAAAGTCAACCCCGAAACAGGGAAGCCCAGAGGATTCGCAACGCCGACGGGAAAGGTTGAACTGTACTCAACCATTCTTGAAAGGCTGGGATACGACCCTCTGCCCCACTACGAGGAGCCCCCAGAAACCCCGGTAAGCAGCCCCAAGCTGGCGGAGGAATACCCGTTAATCCTCATCACCGGAGCCAGATTCAGACCCTTCCACCACTCAGAACACCGGCAGCTATCCACGCTTAGAAAGCTATGGCCGGAGCCAACCGCTGAAATCCATCCGGACACCGCTGGGAGGCTTGGGATAAAGGACGGAGAATGGGTTGTAATCGAAAATCCGAGGGGTAAAATAAAGCATAAGGCGAAGCTTACCACGAGGGTTCACCCCAGAATGGTCAGCGTCCAGCACGGCTGGTGGTTCCCAGAGGAAATCCCAGAAGACCCGGTTCTGTTCAGAGCCTTCGAATCAAACCCAAACGTCTTCACAAGCGACGAAGACGAATACTGCGACCCCCCAACAGGAGCAGCAGCCTTCCAACCCTACCTCTGCAAAGTCTACCCAGCCAGAAAATACACCTAAAAATTCCCACCCAGCTTAAAGGTGGCGGGCCCGGTACTCGTACCCAAATGAGTTCAAGTTTTCTTAGAAGTTTAAGTTAGTAGCATGTTTGCCAACCCAAAACATGATTTTTAGGGGGTTAGTAGTTCCGAGGCTACAATGTTTTTCGAAAAGTTGTACAGTTTTTGGTCCGCTGTGTATAGGATGGCTTTAAGCTTCTGTGCTGCTGCCACTTGAGCAGAGTCGTAGACGGTAATGCCTAATTTTAGGGCTAGTTTTATGGCCTCCTCCAGAAGCCCCCTAACGGTCAGAATGTTTAAGCCATCGTAGATTTCTGCAAGGTCTTTAGCTGCGGATAAAGCTTCACCCTCTTTTAAAGCCTTATACAGTTTTGCATGCTTCCAGATTGCGTTTAATCCTTCAATTAAAGTTATGTCTACAGCGTACAGGCTGCAGCCTTCCTCTAG
>LUCC01000036.1 GCA_001593855.1 Candidatus Hecatellales archaeon B24
GCGGAGAATTTCAGGTATCCCGGTTTCATGCAGGCTGAATGTCTCCTCCAACATCCTTCCCCCAAGTTTTCCTTTTTCAGGCTTGAAGCGGTGTACGGTTCCAGGGTTGGCGCCTCGTTTAACCGCGTCGATGAAAATCACTTTGCCGTAGTCTTTCAGCCGGTCGGACAGTAGATTGTGGAGGGCGGAGCCTAAGTCTTCAACTTTAACCCAGGGAGGCATCCTCATATTTTCTAAGACTTTTACGGCTGTTGGACCGAGGCCGTCGTCTCCCCTGAGAAGGTTTCCAACGCCGACTATGAGGGTTCTCCGAGGCTTACCAGTTTTCTCCACATTTAATCCGTCCCTAAGCTTGAGGAGGACCCTGCCTAGGAGGACTATAAGAGGTTTCATCCTAAAAATTTTTGATTGTTAAATGTGAATGCTCCTTCTGGGGGAAAATGGCTTCCAGCAGCTCTCCTACTGAAAGGTATGTGGGGAATCCTCTCTGGCCTCTCCTTGTGGAGGCTGTTAAGGCTTTACCATCCTACCCCTACCATAAAGACTACGTTAGAAGCGTGCTGCTCCGCGACAACCCCGACATAACCCCTGAAGAAGTTAAGATAAGACTTGGAATCCCGCTGGCAGAAGCCCTCGTAATCCTGCATGAGCTTTCCAAGGAGAAGAAAAGCTAAGCTAAGCCCTCCCTCTGATAGATTCCCCTGTAAAGCCTTCTGGAGGGCCTGCTAAGCCTTAAAAAGACAAGCTGACCTATCCTCGCGTTAAGCTTGAGCCTGATACCGTGAGGATTGTAAACGTTCAGAAGCCCCTGGCCTCTTCCCCGGTCCCATACAGCCGTATATAGGATGGCCCCGCTTCTCATAAGGCTTGACCTCGGAAAGATTAAAGCCGAAAGGTCAGATGGAAGCCGTACCTCCTCGTTATAGCGTACCATGTATGCCCCGCTTGGAAGCCTTGTGAATTTTTCCGCTGAAAGCCTGATAGGCTTGAAGGCGGGAAGCTTTCGGTCTTTGTCTTCAAATCCAAGGCTGCCGAAGCCTTTGAAGCTGAAAACCTCGGCGAGAGTAAGCTCGAAGCCTGCTGGTTGTAGCTGCCTTTCAAGGTCTATGTAGCCTGACACCAGCGGTTTCGGAGATTCTATAAGCTTCCTGATTTCGCTGTCCGAAAGAATTGAAGCCATTTCACGTTCGCCTTGAATAGCGGGATTTTAAGGTGTGACCGTAATTTTTATGGAGGCTTCAGCCCCTGTTATTGCTTTTCCGTCAGCTGTGTAAAGCTGAATTTCGATGGGGTACTGGCCTGGAGGAACAGTGTTGTCAGCTGTAATCGTTACGACATATTCCTCGGAGGTTCCCTTCGGCCCCAGACTTCCAATTTTGACTTCGCTGGGGGAAATTTTCAGCCCTTCAAGCTTAATCTTCATGAAGACTTCAGCGGTGATTCCCTCGTAAATCACGGTTTCACTGGAGCTTTTAACCCTGAAGTGGAAGGCAGTGGAGTCTCCCCGGCTTATGCTGCTTTTACCGAAGGGGTTGAAAAGGTCAGCCTTCCATCCTACATTGCAGAGTTCAACAGCCGGCAGCACGTAAATGTATTCCTCGGCTTCCGGCGTGAAGCTTTCCAGGTCGCCGCTGTAATACTTCAGCCTGAAGCTGGCCTTGTAGAGTCCCCCCTTAACGTCTGAAGCTGAAAGGCGGCATGATACCTGTTTAACCTCTCCAGGTTTAACGTTAAAACTCTGGCTTTCAACCTGGAAAACGCTGCTTTCAACTATGACCTCCACGTTTTCAGCGGTGCTTTTACCGCTGTTCGAAACTGTTAAGGGTATTTTGACGGTTTCCCCTGCGGTTATAATGTCTGGGACTTCGGCTTTAAAGCTTAACTCCGCTGGGCTGGAAGGATTGTAAGTTTTACTGAAGGAGTCAACGAGGTTAAAAGGGTTAAAGCTGGTGAAATCCTTCCACGGATGAAAGTAGTAAAGGGCTGAAGCTACCGCCAAAACGGCTATTAACGTTAAGGCCAGCCGTCTACCAGCCATGCATAGTCCACCCTAAGGCTTCTAAGGCAAAAGGTTAGGGGATACCAGTTCTCTTAAGAATTACTAGCATAATGGATTGCAAGAAGACAGGGTGGCATAGCCTTAAAAAACCATTTCTAAGCAAAAACCGGGAAGAAAAATCCGTTAAAAAGGTCTTTTCTCCCTGAAATGGTTTATAAACCATTTTTTTACTGGAAGCCTTAACCCTTTTTCCAGCGACCTTTATTTGCCTTAAAGATTAAGGAGATTTCTGATGACGTTGGCTTTTAAGCCCAACCTGCTGCTGGTAGCCTACTCGGAGATAGCTTTGAAAAGCAGGTCTGTCAGACGAAGGCTTGAAGCAGCTCTCATAAGTCATGTAGACAGGGTTCTAACGAGGGCAGGTCTTCCTCCCTCCTCCCGGTGGAAGGAGAATGGAAGAATATTCTTTAAGCATGAAGAGGCTGAGGCCGCTGCCCCCCTAGCCTCCAGGGTTTTCGGCGTGGAATACGTAGCTCCAGCCGTCAGAACAGAGGCAAGCCTTGAAGCCATAGCCCAAGCAGCTTCAGCCCTCCTAGAGGGAAGAGTTAAGCTTCCCGTCAGGTTTGCCGTTAGAGCGAGAAGGGTTGGAAGCCACCCCTATACGAGTAGGGATGTTGAAGCTGAAACAGGGAGGAGACTTCTTGAGGCATATCCAGGAAAGCTTAAAGTCGACCTAGAAAACCCTCAGCTAACGGTCCACGTTGAAGTTAGAGGCAGAAACGCCTACCTCTACCTGAATGTTTTCCGCGGCCCCGGCGGTATACCGCTTGGAAGCCAGGGTGACGCCCTAGCAATCCTCGACCACACGAATGCTGCCGTAGCCCTATGGCTCACCATGAAAAGAGGAATACGCCCAATCCTTTTAATCCCAGGGATAAGCCGAGCAGAAGCTGAAAGAAGACTTAAACTCGCCAGAAAGCTTGCCGAATGGACGCCTAACGGAAAACTTGAGGGATACCTTTTAACGCTCAACCACACGTCGAAAGCGCTGGCGAAGGTTAAAGACCAAGGTCTACGCGGCTTTCTCCTGGAAAAGGCTAAGGTTCTAGCAAGCGTAGAGCTTTCCAAAAGACTTCGGCTTTTCTCTCTAATTCTGGGTTTGGAATTAAAGCCCAACGTGGAGGCGGCATTAAGCTTTCTGGCGGTTTTGAGGGGCATTTCAAATCTTTTAATTTTAACACCCCTGGCAGGTTTAACCGCTCCGGCTGAGGAGGTTTTCAAAGTTTTAAATTTGAAAAGAGAAGCTGGGAAGCTGGGCTTCCGTAGGCTTCCACCCCGAGCGGAGCTGGATGACGCCTGCGTAAGGGTAGGCTTAGATGCAGCTGTTATGAGGGATTTGGAGGGCTTGAGAAGGCTTAGAGTGGAAGCCTAAAGCAGGCTTAATATTTCCTCTACTATTGCTTCAACCCCTGGAAGCTTCCCTGCTTCCTCCATTATTTTTTCAGCTCTTCTCCTATATTCCCGGTTTTGCAGGACTTCGCTTATCAGGGGTTGAAGGGTTTCCCTTGAAAGGTATCGAGGGTCTAAAGCCTTAGCCACCCCCAACCTCAAAGCCGTCCTAGCATTAAAAATCTGCTCAGTTTGCTCCTGGGTTGGAATCAGAACCATGGGTTTACCATAGGCCAGAGCTTGGGTAACGGTCCCATGGCCGCTTCTGCCTACAACCAGGTCACAGGCCTTAAGCATCTTGAATCTGTCAGGAAGCCAGCTGTAAACCTTGATTTTCCCCTTTTCCCGTCTGGCCCCCTCAAGCCTTCTCCCAAGGGAGAGGGCAACCTGGAAGCCTTCCGGAGGATTGGAGAAGGCCCTGTAGAGTTTAACTCCAAGCCACCATCTTTCATAGGCTGGCCCGCTTACAGCTGCGTAGACGAGGGGTTCCTCAGGGTTGAAGCCGAATTCGGCTTTAAGCTCTGCCTGGCTTGGAAGGCTTTCAGGCTTCACAGGTAGAATGGTTCCTACATAGCGGATTTTACGTTTCAAGGCTGGGGAAACCTTAAGGTTTTCACCTGAAACCGTGTAGGGTGGAGGGAAGTCTGGGATGACTATCCTGTCGCTTATCCCCCAGCCTGGCTCGATGAAGCCGTGGGAGAAGAAGTCTGAAATCCTGAAAAGCTTCGGGTAGTGGATCAGCCCTGGAGATATGACTCTAAGCTGGTTTAGAATGGTTAGGACAGGTCTGCCAATTATTCTGCTGGCAATAACCGTTGAAAGCCTTGTATCTGAAACCACGAGGTCAGGCTTAAAGGATGCCAGCTGCCTGACTTCGAAGCATACCTGCTTCATGAAGCGGAAGAGAAGGCGGCCGCTAAGCCATTTAAGGGTTCTCCAAGGGTCTACAGCTCCGTCAGGCCAAGTCCAGTAGCTGAAGGACGGTGCTTCAGTAAACCTTAAGCCTTCAGCCTCTAAGAGGGGTAGAGCATCTAGGTAAGAGGAGAAGAAAACCTCGATTTCTCCCCGGCTTTTCAGTTTCCGGAAGACTTCTAGGCATCGGCTTACATGGCCTAGCCCAAGCCCGCAGGCTGAAAAATAGATTTTTCCTTTCTCCTTCAAGGTTCAGCCCAGCATCAGCGTTTACGGTTATTTCAGGGTTCTACGGGCTACTTCTCCACCAGGTTTTTCCTCCTCAAATATTATGGCTTGAAACTTGTAGATTTTTGTGTTTGGAATCAGCCAAGCGTCTGGTGGAAGTCCAGCCTTAAGGCAGCCGTTGGAAAGAAACTCCTCAGAGTTCCATCCCCACTCCACGGGAACCTGGGGGAGGAGAAGCCCCTTGTAGAATCCTCTCTCAACTATTATTCCGTCTACGCCGATTCTTATCTGGCCGGGGTATTCTTTAGGGTTTTCAACTTTCACCAGCTGGGGTGGAGTTAAAACGCTGACTTCAACCACTATCTGGCTTAACTCTTCAAGCCTTACGGGTGGAAACCTCGGGTCTCCGACAGCCGCGTTTATGGCTGAATCTATGGTGGCCTCCACCAGGGGGAGGACAGGCTCAGGGTAGCCTATGCACCCTCTAAGCTCCTTTCCGCCTCTAGAGGTAACCCTGTTCAAGGTTACGAAGACACCGCATTTCTCCCTGAGCTTGGGCGGTGTTTCAGGAGGAGGGCTGACCTTAACGTTAGACTTCAAATACTCGGTTATAGCCTTCCTGGCAAGTCTCACAAGGAATTCTCCCTCCACGGCTTCAACTTGGAAGCTCCCGGTCAAGGGTTTATCCTCTCCTATCTGAAACCTTCCTCAAAGTGTCTTTAATTTTATCCCAGTGGCTTCCCTTCCAGTAAATCTTCCCGCAGCCTGGGTTCCGGCAAATCCAGAACCTTCGTTTACGTCTTAAAACGGATGGAGGCACCTTTCCCTCAGCCTCCCGCTTCCCCACAGGCTTCAAAGGTGTATTACATAGGGGACACCTTGAAAGCTTAGGGTTTAAGGTCAGCCTAAGCCTGAACCTCTCGCTGAGCTTGTGCAGGGCTTCATCCCTATCCCCCACTTTCACAAGGTATGCTCTCAAAGCCTTCCGTGAGGCTCTCCTGTAAAGCTCCAAGTCGCCTGTCAACAGGACTCTCCCAGACCTAGCAGCCTCCTTCAGCAGCCTCTCATCCTCCCACTCCGACTTGTATTCTACATCGTAGCCTAACATGCGAAGCCACCTGGCTAGGCTTCCAAGCATTCCGTCCACGAGAAATCTGGGTTCATCCCGCTTCAACGGCAAAGCGCCACCACAGCCTGAACAGCTGAAAAGCAGTCTCCTAAACCCGTTAAAACCTTGGGGTTAGAGTTCCAGTAGGCTGGAACGGCTACCAAGCTTAAGCCTTCAGCCTTCTCGGCTCTAGCCTTAACCCCGCATCTTGGAAGCCTTTCAACCTTTCCGAAATTGTCTGGGAGGCTTCCCCCCATGGTTAGGGCTGCCGCAGCCTTACAAGCTGAAGTTAAAGCCCTAAACTCGACTTCAGGCTCAAGCTTTGAGCAGGCTAGGGTAAACCTCGAAGTGTGAATGCAAACTCTCTCAAGCCCGTAGGCTTTCAAGGCTTTAAAGCCAGCCTGGGCGAGGTCTTCAAGGCTTCCTGAAGCTGCTTCAAGATACTTCATGCTCTCCCTCTCGTTTAACCCCCAAGAGTCTACGCATCCTCCATCAGCCAGCCTTTCCATAGCATACTTCATAGATTCGCTGCATCCCTCTCCGAACTCTAGGTGCACCTTAGGTCTCCTACGGTCTTCAAGCTCATCTGCCAGAAAGTCTGTTCGCTCCTTACGGTTTGGAAGCAACAGGTGTGCGTAGGCGAAGACCAGCAGGTCTGTGTGGGCGGAGTTAAGGGCGAACCCTAGGAACTCCTCGTCGAACCATCCTTCAGAACTCATTCTATCCCATGAGAGGATAAGCCTTCCCGTCTCTTCTATGCCAAGCCCAGGGCTGGCGGTGAACTCGAAGGATAAATGGTCGTATTCAGGGTCTTCAGGCCTAACAGCCTCCGACGGAACTCTGAACCTGCCCTTATGGGCAACCTTGAAGGTTGGAGAGGAATACATGATAGCTCGGGGCCTGCAAGGATAGGAAACCAGAGGTCTAACCCCAAGCTCCAGCAGGGCTTTACCCATGTGGAAGCCGTTTCCCCCAAGCCTCCTCTCAATCTTCCAGGCGAAAAGCTTCTTAAGCCTACGGTAAAGCTCTTCAGAAATCAGATGTTCCCCTCCCCCCTTCTTAACAGCCTCCACAAGCAGGTATGCGGCTTCCCCCTCATCCTCAAGGGTTGAAGCCCTAGGAGGGCGTGTGGAGGAGGCCTCAGCCCAGGCTAAAACCTCTTCGTCCACCCTTAAAGTGGAATCCCAGTTCACGTATAAGCCCGTAGCAACCCTTACCCTAACAGGCAAAAAAGCTTCCTCTAAGGCTTGCTGAACCATCAAGGCTGGGTCCCGGCAAAGAAAGGTAGCAGCAGGCAAACTTAAAAATTTGCCTGCCTTCTCCAGAAGCTTGAAAAGCATTTTTTAGGATGGCTTACGGGTTAATGTTAGCTTCAGAGGTGGGAAAGATGCCTGTTGAGCATGGTGAAAAATTTGAAAGAGAGTCCGTCATAGATGTTGGAAGGCTTATGATGGTTTCCGCTAGGACAGCGCCGAAGTCAGGCGGGCAGGACGACATCCTAGTGTCGCTGGTCTACGGGGAGGAGAAGGACAGGCTTGCCGTGGAAATGGAGAAGCTTGCCGGCGAGAGAGGTGAAAAATGGGTTAGAGACGCTTCAAACGTGAAGAACTCTGACGCCGTAGTCTTGATAGGGGTGCGTGGAACGAAGAGTATGGGGCTTTCCTGCGGGGCCTGCGGCTACCCGACCTGCGAAGCCTTCAACAAGGCTGAAAAAAAGCTTGGAGGAGACTTCAGAGGCCCTCTATGCCAGTTCAAGGTTTTAGACCTGGGAATAGCCTTAAGTTCAGCTGTTAAAACAGCCAGCCTCCTAAACGTCGACAACAGGATAATGTACAGAATCGGAGCCGCGGCCATGAGGCTTAAAATGCTTCCAGAAGCCGACGTAATCATGGGTATCCCTCTCTCAGCCAGAGGAAAAAACATCTACTTCGACCGTTAAGCCTTAAAGCAAGTCTTCACCGGCCTACCTCCTTTTTCCTACTTGCAACTGCCGGAATTTTTCTATGCTGAATGCTTGCCTTGGCGGGGCTTTTCTTTTTGGGCGGAAACGTTAAATAACCTGTTAATAATTAAAATACTATCTCCATAAACTGTAGAAAAGGAGTTGGATGGTTTATGGCTATTTTGGAAGAACCCATAAAAGAGGTAGTAACCATAAAAAACTACGTTGGCGGGGAATGGGTTGAATCCAAGTCTGAGAAAATCTTAGACGTTGTGAACCCAGCTACCCAAAAAGTACTGGCGAAGGTTCCTGTGTCAACTCGTGAGGAAATAGATGAAGCGGTGAAAATGGCTTGGGAAGCTTTCCCTAGGTGGAGAGAAACACCACCACTTGCTAGGGCTAGGCTTCTTTTTAGGCTGAAGGAGCTCTTAGAAGAAAACTTTGAAATGCTTAGTAGGGTTCAAACTATGGAGCATGGGAAAACCATTGATGAGTCCAGAGGTGAGACGAGGCGTGGAATCGAAAATGTCGAAGTGGCTACAGGCATTCCCTCTCTCATGATGGGTTACATGTTAGAGGATATCGCCGTTGGTATGGACGAGTTCGCCTATAAACAACCTATAGGAGTCTTTGGAATCATAGGGCCTTTCAACTTCCCATTCATGGTTCCACTCTGGTTTGCACCGTACGCTGTAGCCACTGGAAACTGTATAATCATAAAGCCTTCAAGCGAAGATCCCATAAGCCAAATGAAGATTGCAGAACTGGCGGAAGAGGCAGGTTTCCCACCGGGCGTATGGAATGTGGTTAATGGAGGAAGAGATGTTGTAGCAGGCATGCTGGAACATCCAGACATCAATGGGATATGCTTCGTAGGTTCAACTCCAACTGGAAGAGATGTTATTTACAAGAGGTGCGGTGAAACTGGTAAGAGGGTTATCGCTCAATGTGGAGCAAAAAACTTTCTATTGGTAATGCCTGATGCCGTACTAGATAGGACCATAGCAGCTTGTATGACGTCATTTTTCGGTAACACTGGTCAACG
>LUCC01000037.1 GCA_001593855.1 Candidatus Hecatellales archaeon B24
TATTTAACTCTTACGAGAGGGTGCCTTTGCTTCAGGTTTTTGTCGATTAGCCCTAGAAGGCATAGATTTCCAAGGGTTTGAATGATAACGGTTTCATCTGGGTCTTCCAGGTTTACCCTCGGTTTTTCTCCCCTCTCCTCTAGGAGCTTCCATAGGTGGCTTCCTATTTCACGTTCAACCTCCTTGGAGGACAGTTTCCCTTTAAACCCTCTCCTCTCCATTCTCACGCAGAAGGTTTTTCCGGTTTTAACTGCGTCCACGTATTTTCCCACCCGCTCCTTTAGGATTTCTAAAAGGTTCTCAGGGCTGAAGTGGAAGGCTTCCTCGTAGGGAATCACCCTGCTAATAGGGATGAAGGGTTTAGCCTCGATGTCGGCTAGGAAAGCCTCTAAGTTTTCAACTTCCCCTATTAAAACCTCTTTGAAGCCTGTCCTTTTGAAGTCTCCCATGCCTTTAATTTCTTTGAGGACAAACCATTCGGAGCCTCTCTCGCAGATGACGAGGACGCCGACCATATTTAGCCACCTGAAAACTCTACCGGCTCTGCCTACACGAGAATTCGAAATCCAAAGAAAAATATATAGTGTAGAAGCTATTTTAATGCCAACCCTTCGGCTTACAAGTTTGCGGGGTGAAAAGGCTGCTTAAGGTGGGTTGGCATGCTTGCTGAGGGAGTATACATTGTTGGAGCTGGAATGACTGCCTTCAGCGCCAAGCTTCACGCGAATAAGACAGGTAGAGAACTGCTGGTTGAAGCCACCTGGGAGGCGGTTAAATCCGTCGATAAAGGAATAACCCTCCATAAAGACGTTGAAGCCCTCTTCATAGGATACTTCACACCAGAATATTACGAGCATCAAAGCCATATTGGGCCTCTTGCAGCCACATGGCTCGGCCTAACTCCCAAGCCAGCCTTCAGAACGGAGATTGCCTGCGCCAGCTCTTCTGCAGCCCTCTTCGCAGGCGTTACGGCAGTGGCCTCCGGCCTTTACGATGTGGTCTTAGTGGCCGGAGTTGAAAAGATGACAAGCCTTGAAACTGAAAGGGTTACAGAGGCTTTAGCCCTGGCGTCAGACGACCTTTCAGAGTCCAAGGTTGGGGCAACTTTCCCAGGGCTTTACGCGCTCCTAGCTCAAGCCTACTTCCGCCGTTACGGGGCTACTTGGGAGCAGCTTCAAAGGGTTCCCATAAAAAACCATTATAATGGCTCTCTCAACCCTAAAGCTCACTTCCAGCAAACCATAGGTCAGATGGCTGAAAAAGTTGGGAAGAAGCTTGGTGTCCAGTATAAGGACGAGCTGGACTTCCTGAAAAACTCGCCTTTCAACAGGGTGGTAGCCTACCCGCTGAGGCTTTTCGACTGCTGCCCCATCAGCGACGGCGCCGCCGTAGCTGTGCTGGCTTCGGGTAGAGCCGCGAGAAGGTTCACTGACACGCCGTTGAGGCTGCTGGGTGTAGGGTTGGGAACAGACAACGTGGCGCTTCAGGATAGGGCTGACCTTACATCGCTGGTTGCAACCCGCAACGCGGCTGAAGCAGCCTACCGGACGGCTGACATCTCACCTAAAGACTTAGATGTGGTAGAAGTTCACGACTGCTTCACCATAGCCGAATGGCTGGCTGTCGAAGATTTAGGGCTTGTTGGCAGAGGTGAGGCTCCCAGAGCCTACGAGGAAGGATTAACGGGGATTGAAGGTGAAATCCCCGTTAACACGGATGGAGGCTTAAAGGCTAAGGGGCATCCTGTTGGAGCCACCGGGATAGGCATGCTAAACGAGGTTTGGCATCAGCTTCGCGGAACAGCTGGCAGAAGACAGGTTAAAAACAAGGCTGAAACGGGGCTTGTCCACAACGTTGGAGGCAGCGGAGCCAGTGCTGCGGTTTTCATTTTCGGGAGGTGAAGAAAGGTGAGCGAGGGACATTTAAGCCTCTTCTACAAGGAGCTTGAGGCTGGAAGGCTTACCGGAAGCAAGTGCAAGGCGTGCGGGGAAGTCTTCGTGCCTCCGAGGCCCTTATGCTCCCGGTGTGGAGGTGAAACCGAAACTGTAAGCCTAAAAGGCGAGGGAGCCATAGAATCCTTCACGGTCATCCATGTTCCACCAGTCTTCCTTAAGGATGCTTCCCCCTACATTCTCGCCTTGGTAAGGCTGGAGGAGGGAGCCCTCGTAATGGGCCGCCTCCTAGGCTACGACCCCAGCAAGCCTGAAGAAGTGAAAATGGGCTTAAAAGTGAGATTCGAAGCTCTAAAAGAAAAGCACGGCGAAAAAGAGGAAACCATCGTAGCCTTTAAACCCCTAGAAGCCTGAAACCCTTTTAATCAACTTCCACGCTCCACCCTTAAGGTGACCCTTAGAAGGCGGGGGTCGCCAAGCCTGGTCAAAGGCGCAGGATTCAGGATCCTGTCCCGGAGGGGTTCGCGGGTTCAAATCCCGCCCCCCGCACCACCATCAAGAGAAGAAGGGAGAAAGAAGCCTGGAAGAATGCTTTATGAGAAGGTTACCTCTCCTTGAGATTTACCCCAAGCTTGAAGGCGCCATCCCCTGGAAGCCTATAGGAAATTTTCCAACCCCCATCAGAAAACTTGAAAGCCTGGGAGAGCACACCGGAATAAGCGAGTTCTACTTGAAGGATGACAGCCGAAGCTCAGCTCTCTACGGCGGAAACAAGGTGCGAAAGCTGGAGTTCCTGCTTGCCGACGCTCTACGGAAGGAGGCCAGCACCGTGATAACAGTTGGAGCCGCCGGGTCCAACCATGTTCTAGCCACATCTATTTTCGCTGGAAAGTTCGGTATGAAAGCCGTGGGTATACTTTTCGACCAGCCTCCAGCAGCCTACGTGAGGAGAAACCTCCTTCTCAACCTCTACTTCAACACGGAAATATTCTATGCCTCCTCTATGCGTGAGGTTCCCTCCATACTTCGAGAGGTTCTATCCAAGTTTCAAGGTAAACCATACTATATTCCGGTTGGGGGAAGCAACAGGCTTGGCTGTTTAGGCTTCGTGAACGCTGGCCTTGAACTTGGAAGGCAGGTGGAAGCTGGGGAGCTGCCTGAGCCAGACTACCTTTTCGCTGCTGCGGGAACCTTGGGCACCGTGGCCGGCCTGTATCTGGGCTGCAGGCTTTCAGGGCTTAAAACTAGGGTTGTAGGGGTGAGGGTTACCGGGAGAGACATCTGCAGCCCCGAAAGATGGGCTCTCCTAGTGAACCATACCTCAGCTTTCCTCCATCAAATGGATTCAAGCTTTCCGCAGGTGAAGATTTCACCTAGCGATGTAACGCTTCTCGAGGACTACCTAGGCCGAGGATACGCCTGGTTTACAGAGCAAGGTGTGAAGGCTGTTTACCTGATGAAGAAGCTTGAAGGCGTGAGCTTGGAGGGAACCTACACGGGTAAAGCCTTGGCAGGAGCCCTAGACTACGTGGATAAGCATGGGCTTAAAGACAGGGTAATCCTTTTCTGGAACACCTACAACTCCGTTGACCTATCTCCCCTAACCGGAAAAGTCAACTACAGAAAACTTCCCAAACCCTTCCACAAATACTTCGAAAAACCCCTCCAAAGGCTGGACCCAGAAGGGCAAACCTGAAAGGTTCAGCCCTGCCTAAGCCTCCAAAACATATTCGCCAGCTCCGCGAACTCTTCAGGCGTTAGGGTGAAAACCCTCCGGTTTAGGTATGGTACTCCCGTGAAAGGCTTCTTAAGCCCTATTTCAGGTTTAAGTTTCACTAGGGTTTGAAGAGCCTTAGAAAGCTTCCTACGTCTCTGGCTGAAAAGAAGCTTAACGGTTTCGCTGAAAAACCTGTAGTTTTCCAGCTTGAAAGGCGGCTGTCTTCTGGGCTTAAGCCTAACCACCATGGATGAGACCTCCGGAGGCGGATAAAAGGCTTCAGGGGAGGCTTCCTCTAAGATTTCAACTTCAGCCCAGTAGTAGGCTGCCACCGTAAGTCTTCCATAGTTTTTCCCGCCTGGTTCAGCGTTCAGCCTCTCCGCGAACTCCTTTTGAAGGGTTAAAACAGCCAGCTTGAACGGGCTTTCGAATATCCTGAAAAGGAGGGGTGAAGCGATGGAGTAAGGAGGATTTGAAATAACCTTGTCGTAGCTGCCCTCAAGCTTGAGCTTAAGGAAGTCTCCAAGGTAAAGCCTAACGTTCCCCCGCCTGGAAAACCTGGCTTCAAGAAGCCTGTAAAGTTTCGGGGCGGCTTCAACAGCCAAAACCACGCCTGCCCTTCTAGCTAAAACCTCTGTAAGGAAGCCAAGTCCAGCGCCAATTTCTAAAACTCTGTCAGCGGAGCTAACTTCACCGTAGTCCACCAGCCTGATTAGAAGAGATTCATCAACCATGAAGCTCTGGCCAAGCTTTCTTCTCGGCCTTACACCTGCCCTTCTCAGCAGTCTTTTAACCTTCCAAGCTAAGTCTTCCACTTTCAGAAGTGCCTCGTGAAAATTTTATGTTTCTGCTCGGTGGTAAGCTCTTCCACGATTCTTCTAACCACGGCCTTAACAGGGTCTATGGAGGTTCGCTTGTGGAAGTCTTCAAAGTTTTCAAAGTTTTTCTTTTCTCTCTCGCCTACAATCTGCCACATAAACTTTTTACCTATTCCGGGCAGCAGCTCGAAGGCGTGCATTTTAGGTGTTATAGGCCGGGCTGTGTTAAAGAAACCTATGAACCGCTGCTCATGGCTTCTGACGATTTTCTCAACTACGGCTGGAAGCTCGCTTTTAGCTGTCGCGGTAAGCTCCTCGTAGCTTACTCTCCCTAGGATTCTGTCTATTTTCTCCCGGCCTTCCTTTCCGATGTAAACTCTCTCGTGGAGTTGAACGGTTACCCCCGGTTTAACCGTTGCCTCCAGAAGCGTGAAAAAGTCTTCGCCGACAAGCTGGGCTATGGGTTCAGCTATGAACTCCCCTTTCCTCCGCACTCTTCCCTCAGGGAGGAAGTCTAAAACGTAGGCAGCCTCCTCGTAGCGGCGTTTAATCATCCCTGTTTCCTCTCAACCCTTCTTAAAATTACGCCTTATAGAACATATAAAACCTAACGTAGCGCCCTTCCAGACCTACTTTTCCCTATACTTTTCCAGAAGCTTTAAAATCTCTTCAAGCTTCTCCGCGGGGACCATTCGGTGCCTGGGAAAGAAAACTCGGAGCTCCTCCAAGGACTCAGGCATACAGTTCACGATCTGAACAGCCTCAGCCACTTCAAGCTCAAATTCTCCCGTTAAAGCCTTAATAAGCTCCTCAGCCTGTTCAGCGTCCAGCTTGGAGAAGGTTTGACTGTACTCGAAGGTTTTCCTCTGAAGCTGGCTTAGCTCCCGGTCTAGGTTTGCCAGTATCTTCTTCACCTTCGCCACTGGAACGGGTTTACCCTCCAAAATTTTAACAGGCATAGAGGCTCCTCCAAATAAGCCTATCCTATCCGAACCTTCTTAAATGTTCGGGTAGGGCTATAATCTGCTTGGTTTTCCCGCCTACCTTAACGTTTACAACGTATGCTCTCCCACGCTTATCCACTATGGTTCCGATTTTACCGTGGTATCTGCGGTGGGGCTGCCCCTTATGGATGCTGGGGTCTATGTCTACCACCACCTTCTCCCCTACCTTATACTCGATGAGCATGTACCCTAACGGTTTAAGCCCCCGCTCCCGAGGCTTCTTCCTGAGCAACTGCCTCGTACTACGCTTGTAGCCTTTCGAAGGCTTAGTCATGGCCTCCTCCTACCCTTCTCCTCTTCCACTTTCAATACCGTTAAAGATATACATTTTAACTTTTTCCCGAGAAGCTCAGCCATGCTGGGCTTGGTTCTCCCCTCATCCCCGTCTACCAGCTCCTTAACGTATAAGCCTCCCTGACATTTAACTGAAGCCTCAAAACGCTTCCTTGAAACCCGTTTGGCTTCAACCCTGTAGACGGTTTTCACCCGTTCCTTGTCAGCCCTACGGTGGAGAACCCTCCGCGGAGTCCACTGGCTTATCTTCCTCCCCGTAAAGAATTCCTCAAGCCTCTTCAACTCTTTGAGTGTTACAGGCTTGTCTGCTTCAACCGTGATTTGATAGGTTTTGGTGTAGGCTTCCGCAGCCTTAACCCTCGCCACAGCCTCCTTACCCGTTATTTCCAAGCCTTCAACCTCAACCTTCCCGCTGGAGTTTATCTCTTCGGCTATTTTCGGGAGGTCCAAGGTTCTGCGCCGGGGGTTCTTGATTTCAATTACGAAGGGTCTGCCTGTCCCCAGAACTTTCGCGTCGATGTCCTCTCTTCCCCCCGCGTGGAAGTCAGCTTCGTCGCCTAGGGTTTGGGCTAGGAAAGGCTTCTCGACGATTTCCTGAACGGATTCCGGATATTTCTTTCCTGTCCAGTTGCAGGCTTCACATCCTTTCCCGCGGCATTTCCCGCAGAGCCATCTGGCCTGAGGTATTCCTGACACAAGCTTTCGGTATCTTCCCTCTATGAAGAGGGGGTTCGCCTTAACAGTAACCCTCCGCTGGCTGCTGTAAGGTGAAATCGTAACGATGACATCGGGGTTTTTGAATTCAACATGTTTCCCTGTCAGCTTGGCTATAACCTTTCCAACTTCACGGGTGAATTCGCCTTTAATGTTTTCTCCCCAAGATATGCTGCAGCGTCCTCTAAGTTCGTCTTCTGCTTCAACTATTCTAGCCGGAATCTTGGCTCCCACCAGGAAGCTTTCATACTCGTACGGTTCAAGCTCTTCCACAGCCATTCTGCCAAGTTTTTCAACCTCAGAGAGCCTGTCCTCGCAGATTTCACATGCCTTTCTTTCCACTTCAGGCTTTAACCCCAGCTTTTCAAGCGTTTGCTCCGCGGCTTTAAGCCCTCCGTTTACGGCTAGGGTTCTAACTGTTTCAAGGGCTTTCCTGTCTCCCCTCTCCGCCTTAAGGCAGGCTTCCAGCAGTAGGGAAATCTTCAGAGCTTCCCCCCGCTCCCTGTTTGAAAGCCCGTAGCCGAGGGCTGCAAACTGCCTTCCAAGGCAGCTGTCGCAGAGCCTATGCTCAGCCAGCATACGCTCCACCAGCCTTAAAGCCTCTGAAAGCCTCATTCCAAAACTCTCCCAGAAGCCTGCCAACATGGAATTAGAGCGGTAATCCTTAAAGCTTTAGAAAACCTAAAATCTTCCCTCCCAGAATGGTTAGAAGCTCGCTGTTCTCCTTCACAAACTTAAGGAAGGCTTCACGGTGGCTTAGGCTAGGACAGCTTCCATGCTTCGTCACCGCCGCCAGAAAGCCGTAGAGAAACCTGTTAAACCTTTCAATTCTCATCTCCTCGACGATGAGCTTCTGGATTTCTCTTCCGAAATCCAGGTTTCCCCCTATCCAGCTTTCACGCCAGCGTTTTTCATAGGCGGACAAGGCTTCAGCTGAAAGGTCTCCTCTGCTTAGAGCCTCGCAGGCAGCTTCAGCCGCCAGCTTTCCGCTGTAGGCCGCAGCTTCATATCCAGCTCCCTCCATGGGGCAGGTGAAGCCTGCGGCATCCCCCACCAGAAGCAGGCCGTTCCCAAAGGTTTTCTCTGCAGGTGCCCCCACAGGAAGGATGTGGGCTGCCTTCTCCACAAGCTTTCCTCCCCTAACCTT
>LUCC01000038.1 GCA_001593855.1 Candidatus Hecatellales archaeon B24
GTGAAGCTTTTAAAGAAAAAGTCGGAGGCTCCAAGGAAAGCTTTAAGGCCTATGAGAGACTTCGGCCAGAAAATCACGGTTTGCCAGGCGCTTTTCCTTTCGAAAAAGCTGGGCTTGACAGTGACGCTTTTAAAGGAGGAACATAACTGCCCGTCTGCCCACGTGCTTTTCGGTTTCACGAAGCCTCCTGAATGGTGGCTTCAGGGGAACATTCCGTTGGGATGGTATACAGACCTTCCTGAAGCCGCAAGAAACATGGAGAGCAAGTCCGCAAGATTCAAAGTAGGCGAATACGTGGGGCTGACGTCGGCTCCCATCGACAAGGCTGATTTTAAGCCAGACCTGGTTCTCGTCTACTGTAATTCGCTTCAG
Source organism: Candidatus Hecatellales archaeon B24 (assembly GCA_001593855.1). Taxonomy (GTDB): domain Archaea; phylum Thermoproteota; class Bathyarchaeia; order Hecatellales; family Hecatellaceae; genus B25. Next base: position 373 of record LUCC01000038.1, read on the forward strand.
GCCATGCGTCTCATATGTGCATCGAGGTATAAGGATGGAAGACTCTTGGAGGCGAAGCTTTCAGGCAGAAACGCCTGTGCGGATTCAATTATAAGAACCATGCTTACAGGCGAATGCCAGCTTGTCGTTCCAGGCTTGGGCAGCCGCATCCTAGCCTTCTCAGGAGACAACGAGCTCATATTCACGGTTCCTATGGGCAGGCTGAGGGACGTGCTGATGGGAGTTGAGAAAGCCCTAAGCATGCCTGTGTCTCCAAAGGTATGGCTTGGGCTGCAGAGCATAAGAAAGCTGCCTGAAAGATTTCAGAAGCTAGCGGAAATCATAGGCTTAACCGACTAGCAGAGGCCTTCTAATCTTCCTTGGATTGCTTGAAAGAAACATTAAGAAGGAGAGAAGCATAGAAAGATAAGAGGAAATTCTAAAAGGGGTGTAAGGTATGAGTAAGGACACGTTTAAAGTTAAGATTCTCGATTTTAAAACCGTCAAAGAAGATTTCAACGAGTATGAGCTTGAGGACGGCTCGAGGGTTAAGGTTAAGGTTGTTCTTGCAGACGTTAAGATGGCTGTGGACGAGGAGGGAAAGCCGAAGCTTAACCCCGACGGAAACCCTATCTACCATTTCAACTTTGAAACCAAGGTGAGAATTCTGCCTAAAAACAGGGTTGTCACCATGAGTAAGCCTTCGAAGCCTCCTGAAGGCATCTATGGGTAAGCCTTAAATCCGGTTTGAAGCCTATTTTCTCCTTTGAGCTTTAACCGTTGAGGGGTTGGGTGGATGTCCTCTGAGGTTATTGCAGGCGTCCACGCTACGAGGGCGGAGCTTTTAAGGCTTAGACGCAGGCTTCAGCTTGCCAGGCGAGGCCACGACCTGCTGGTTGAGAAGAGAGACGCCCTTCTCATGCACTTCTTCGAGGCTGTCAGGGAGCTGGCTCCTCTCAGGGAGAGGCTTTGGAAGCGTTTAGAGGAAGCCTACATAGAGCTTACCAAGGCTGAGATGGCGGTGGGGCCTGCCAAGCTGAGGGAGGTCTCCTACACCACGCCTGACAGGTTTAACGTCGTGGAGCAAGCCCGCAGCATCATAGGCGTGCTGGTTCCCATGTTCAAGCTTAAAGCCGAAGAGAAGCCTGAAACAGGCTGGTATGGTATGGCTGAAACCTCAGCAGCCCTGGACAGAGGAATCCAAGCCATGGAGGAAGCCTTGAAGCTTGTAGTGGAGCTGGCTGAGGCTGAGGCAGCTGTGAAAAGGCTTGCTGAAGCCGTCATCATGACCAAGCGTAGGGTTAACGCCCTAGAGCACATCATAATTCCAAGGTTTGAGAACACGGTAAGGTTTATCCAGATGCACCTAGAGGAGAGGGCACGAGAAGACTTCTTCAGGCTGAAACGCATAAAACGCATCCACGAAGCGAAGAAGGCAAGGGAAGAAGAGAAGATGGAAGCCGTCGTTCCTACCGTCGCTTAGAGGCCAGCAGCAGAATGGCTTGAGCTAGGTCTCCACCTGTCTCCTCAAGAGCCTCCCTAGCCTCCTCAAGGCTTACCCCAGCCTGCGAGGCTACCAGCGAAACATCCTCCTCAGGGATGGCAGGCTTCTCGGAGGCGGCTTCAACGGTTGGAGCACGCTCCTCGACGCTTTCACCTACAACCTGAAATATTTTCTGCCCTTGAAAGTCTAGGAGGGTGACCATCGGGTTTCTAACTACAAGCTCCTTTCCAGGAAGCCTGAAAACAGCTTCGGAAACCTCGGGTATGGGTTTGGCTGAAACTCCAAGCCTGTCCATCATCCTGCGGAGGTCCCGCGGGCTGAGCCTCTTCAAATCCTTCCACCCTAACTCTGAAATAGGTGAAAAACCGAATAAAGCTAACGTTGGCACCTTCCCAGGGGGACAAAAGTGAAGGGGATATTGCTAAAGCTTAGGAGCATAGCTGACTACCAGTTTGCTCCTGGAGCTGGGGAAGTCCTCTTCCCAGAGGAGGTTGAAGTCAAATTTTCGAAGCGGACGGGACGGCCGAGGCACATATACTTTAAAAGTGAACTTCTCGCCTCTTTAAGGCCTAACACTGGAACCTTCACCTTAACTCCTGAAGGCTTCAGAAGGCTGCTTGAAAAGTTTCCTCCGCCAAGGTTCAGAGTTAAAGTTGGAGGCGAGGCTGAGGAAGCCGTAAGAAGGGGTTTAACGGTTTTCGCGAAGCATGTCCTAGAGGCTGACCCTGACATAAGGCCTGGAGACGAGGTTGCTGTGGTAGGCGTAAACGGTGGAATAATAGCTGTTGGGAAAGCCGTTTTAAGCGGTTTTGAAATGGTAGAGTTTAAGGCTGGAGTGGCTGTAAAAGTTAGGAAAGGGCTTGAACGGAAAGAATAAATGAGGGATTAACCCTAAATAGATTAAGTCTTTTATGCTGGTTTTTCACGGGATTGGGAGGCAGCTTAGGGTTGCGCTGTGAAATCTGCGGAAGCCAGATCTGGGGGAAGCCTAGGAAGGCCTTGGTTGAGGGAGCAACCTTAATCGTGTGCGAAGAGTGCGCGAAACATTCCTCTCAGACCATGCCTCTAACCGGTGCTAGGAGGGGGGGAAGGCCTTCAGTAGGCCTGCCCTTGCCGAGGGAGAGGAGGCCTCAGCCTAAAAGCGTTAAGCCCTCTAAGGATGTTAGAGGGGAAGACTATATAATTGTCGAAGGCTTCGGAGGGCTTATCAAGAGGTTTAGGGAGCAGAAGGGCTGGACCCAGGAGGAGCTTGCGTTCAAGATAGGGGAGAAAGCCTCCTTTGTAGGTAAGCTTGAAACGGAGAAGGTTTATCCAAGCTTTGATGTTGCCAGGAAACTTGAACACGTGTTGGGGGTTAAACTGATAAGCAGGATGGCGGAGGGCTCTCCTAGAGAAGCCTACCTTAAACCTCAGCCTTCAAAAGGCAGGGAGATGCCTACGCTGGGAGACGTGGCAGTCTTCAAGGACAAGCGCCAGTAAGCCTTTAAAGCAAGCTTTTTCTTTAACCTAAAGTCTTTAGCCTATTTGAGGTATGCGAGTAAAACTTGAACGTGAAGTCTTTGAACAGGCTTGGAGGCAGAGTAGTCCTAGTTGAGCGGAGGCTTCACGGGGAGAAAAGCCTGCTCCACGAGCTTGAAAGCCTAGCCCAAACCATAGGGTACACCGTTGCAGGCAAAATTGAGCAGGTTAGAAGGGCTGACCCCAAGTTTCAGATAGGAGCGGGGAAAGCTGAAGAGCTGGCAAGGCTTGTGAAGGAGGTTGGAGCTGAAAAAGTAATCTTCGAAAACGATTTGAAACCTGTTCAAGCCTACAATCTGGCTAAGGAAACCGGTGTAGAGGTTCTAGATAAATTCCAGCTTATCCTCGAAGTCTTCAGCCAGCATGCTTCAACCAAGGAGGCTAAGCTTCAAATCGAGCTGGCAAGGCTGCGCTACGAGCTTGCCAGGGCAAAAGAGAAGGTTAGGCTTGCGAAGCTTGGAGAGCAGCCTGGCTTCCACGGCCTGGGGAAATATGAGGCAGACGTTTACTATGAGGCTATCAGGCGCAGGGTTTCCAAAATACAGGAGGAGCTTGAGAAGGTTAGGCGGAGCAGGAGGCTTAAGAGGCTTAGGAGGCGTTCCATAGGAATTCCAACGGTGTCCTTAAGCGGGTATACTGCTGCTGGGAAGAGCACTCTTTTCAGTGCTCTTTCAGGGGTTGAAGCGAAGGTTACCGGAAGCCTTTTCACCACGCTTTCCACCAAAATAGCCTTAGCAGACTTTTCGGGGAGGAGAAGCCTCCTAGTCGACACTGTAGGCTTCATAGACGGGCTGCCCTTAACCCTCATCGAAGCCTTCAAGTCAACCCTGGAGGAGACGGTCTTCTCAGACCTTGTAATCCTCGTGGTGGACTGCAGCGAAACGCTTTCCGAGGTTAGAAGGAAGCTTTCCTACAGTTTAAGCACCCTCCACGAGATAGGCATAGTCTCAACGCCGATAATAACGGCCTTAAACAAGGCAGACCTGATAGGAGAGGACAAAGCGGAAAAAGTTGCTGAGAAGGTTTCAGACATCGCGCCGAACCCTGTTCCCATAAGCGCCCTTTACAGGATTAACCTTGAAACCTTAAGGAAAACCGTGGCAGACAACCTGAAAGACTACGTGAAAGCCAGCTTCGAGCTTCCCCTGACAAGCGAAGCCCTATCCCTCATATCCAGCATTAGAAGATTCTCCACGGTTAGAAGCCAAACCTTCCATGAGAAAGCCGTCCTCCTCGAGGTTGAATCCACAGACTACTTCATGGACAAACTTAAAGGGCGAGTGGAAAAACTTGGAGGACGCATGCTGGAAGCCGTTAAAATCTAAGCTTCCAACCTTAAAACTTTTTTACCCCTTTCCTGAGGGATAATTTTAAGTCTTGCCCTTTCAAACTCCTTTTTAAGCCATTCCTCGCCTAGGATGCGGTCTAGGAATATGGCGAGGCTTGAAACCTCAGAGTGAGGCTGGCTTCCAACCGAAACGTTAAAGTCCGAAACTGTCTCGGCGAAGAATTCACGTGGAACCTTCTGACTTCCAACCAGCACCATTACGGGCTTGTTAAGCCTTCTTATTTTTCCAGCCAGCTGGCGGGTTAAGGGTTCCCCGTAGGCTGTCAGATGGACTACTAGGCCGCCTTTGCCACGCCACTCCTCCACGGCCTTCCTCCACGGAACTCCGGCTTCAAGCTTGAAGGAGCCTCCCCAAAGCCTTACAACCTTGCCCACAGACTTCTCGACGGACTCGTCTCTTACGTCAGCTAGAATCATGCCTTCAGCTCCAAAAGCCCTAGCGGTTAAAGCCACATGAGTTGTAACCCGTCTATCCCTAGGCGCCCTATGACCCCACCTGAGCACTACAACCCTAACCATGCCATACCTCAACCCTTTAAGAGCATCAAATAGAAGGTTGAACGTCCCTGTTAAAAAATGCGGCTTTCACAGAACCTTTAAAAACTTTTTTTATGTGGAGAATGCCTTGTTAAAAATTGATGTGCTTGTACTGGTTTGGAAAACGGGGGAAGGCTGGGGGAGAGCCTGGAAAAATTAGCTGTGAGGTTCAAAGGTTAGATGAATGTTGAAATATTGAGGCTTGTGGCTTCGAAGATAGGAGGCGAAGTAGCTGTAAAACTGGTTTCCGAGCTTAACAAGCGTGGAAGAGCCACCGAAGACGACCTAGCGAAAAACACGAAAATAAAGCTTAACGAGCTTCGTAAAACCCTTTTCACCCTTCAAAAGTTTTCAATTATAACGCCTGAGGTTGTTCAGGATAAAGGTTCAGGCTGGATGATTTTTTACTGGAGGCTTAGAAAGGACCAGCTTGAAAGCATTATTCGAACTCAGAAGCGTAAGGTGCTGGGAAAGCTTAAGGAAAGACTTGAATACGAGAGAAACCACGACTTTTATATCTGCGTCGACAAGCGTTGCGGGGGCAGGTATACCTTCGAGGAGGCAATGGAGCACATGTTCCGGTGTCCCAGTTGTGGAGGCCCCATGGAACATTATGAAAACACCCAGATGATACGCGCGCTGGAGGATAAAATTGCCAAGCTTCAGGCGGAAATCGAGCGGGAGTGAGCTTCCAACCCCGGAGGAAGCCTTAGCACTCCTCAAGGAGGCAGGATGCTCTCCAGACGTGATAGCTCATTCACTCACCGTAACCAAGATAGCCTTAAGGCTGGCGAGGAAGCTTAAGAGCAGAGGCTTCAACATCGACCTAGGCCTGGTTGAAGCTGGAGCGCTTCTCCACGATTTGGGACGCTCCAAAACCCATGATGTCAGGCATGGATACTTGGGCGGCGAAATCGCCCGGAGCATAGGGCTTCCGAAGCCGCTGATAAACATAATAGAAAGGCATGTGGGAGGGGGAATAACGGCTGAGGAAGCTGAGAAGCTTGGAATGCCTAAACGAGACTTCACACCCAAAAGCCTTGAAGAGAAAATCGTAACCTACGCGGACAAGCTTGTAGCCAGAGACAAATCCGTAAACTTCGAAGCAACCCTCAAAGAGTTCAGCGGGAAACTCGGCCCCAACCATCCAGCCCTCAAAAGACTTAAAAAACTACGCAGGGAAATGCTTGAAAAAATGGGAGACCTTTAAACGTAAAACAGGGAACAGAGGGCTGGTGGTCTAGAGGTGTATACTCACCCGGTTGGGAAATGCTGAAGCAGCATCTTATTTAGGGCTATAGGCGGAGTTTTTCTTTGATTTTTTGGAGTAGGTCGTCTACTTTTTCTTTTTCTGCTTTCCGTTGGAGGTATTGTGTGTCTATTCTGTCTTTGTGGGCGGCTAGGAGGGTGGCTGCCTGCTCTAGGTCTTCAGGGTAGTGCCAGTACTTGGCTGAGCAGAGCCTTTGAACTATGAGGTCTTCAAGCCCGTAAAGGTTAAGGGTGAAGGGGCCAGCCTTAAACCTGCGTATCCTGTTCTTATCTTCAACCTCTACAAGCGAGGAGGCAACTATGTCCACGGCAATATTCCATTCAAGATGTATCCAGACGCGGCCCTCCTGCCTAAACCCCAACTTCCGCAGCACTTTTTCTGTTTTTCCCCTATCAGATACAGCGAGGTCAACATCCCCGGTGGTGTGCTGGCCAGCCGTATAGATTTCAACCGCCTGGCCTCCCACAATTACCGCTTCAACCTTATTTCTACTCAACTTGTCCACCAAATAGCCCAGCAAAAGAATTTTTCGCTTAAACTCGCTGGGCTCCTTTAAAATTCCTTCAAGTCCTTTTCTGGACAAGTATCCCGGACTTTTAGGTTTCGGCCATCTTGAAAACTTTTTGACGGGAACCCGCCTGCGTTTCTCGACCACATGGCGTGGCTCGCTTCTTTTGCGGTGTCGAAGACCCATCAGCTTTCGCCCCTAAGCTTAAACATATTCCGGTCTTTCTGCTCAAAGAGCTGGTCGAAGCACTTTCTGGACAAGTTTGCGAGGGCGCGCAATTCACCCTCAGTTCTAAACTCCAAAATTTCTTCAGGATTAAGGGGGGTTTCAAGGGCTAATGCGCGGGTTAAGTCTTTTAAAGCCTGCCTAACCTGCATGGCTACGCGAAGCCCGTTGCCTCTAATCTGGGGGGAAAGAAGCTCATCAATATCAGGTAGTTTTATGGGGGAAAGGTAGTACTGGAAGAATTCACG
>LUCC01000039.1 GCA_001593855.1 Candidatus Hecatellales archaeon B24
CGTACTTTTTCAGCTTTCTCAGGAGTCATCTTCCTGAGGGATAAAGCCTTCTGCACGTAGGCTTCAAGAGGGCTGTTTGAAGGTGTGAATGGTGGGCCGGGCCGGATTTGAACCGGCGACCCCACGGTTTCTGCAGTTGTCTATCAGCCGTGTGCTCTAACCAGGCTGAGCCACCGGCCCTCTGTATTTTAAAATGAGGGAGTGCGACGGGATAAAAGTTTTCTGTTGGAGGTTATACCACGTTGTCTTCGTATCGGGAGCGTTTAACCTCAGCCCTCCTAGCTTCGGCAAGGGTTTCTGCTTTTTCAACTTTAGTTTTTAAATGTTCTTCCAGGTATTCCTTGTAGTCGAAGATTTTCACGGGGACGGCGAACTGGATTTTAGGTTGGGACACCAGTAGGGCTTCTCCTACGTCCAGCATTTTAAGCTCCACGTCAGAGTATTCAAGGTATGGAGTGTTCTCAGAAAGGTAAACTCTGTCCTCTCTAAGCGTGGTTTTCAGAATCAGCTTGGTCCAGAGCTCCGCGAAAACATCCCGGTTGATGAGGGAGGGCCGCGGTGTAACCGCGTTCAAGCCGACTCTGTACTTTCGATGGGTTAGGGCTATGTCCGAGAAGATTCCTCCCCGCTCTTCGAGGAACTTATGGGCTTCCTCCAATGTTATCAGCAAGTATGGAAGCCGAAGCCAGGCCTCATAGTCGCTGCGCCACATTTCACGGTAGTGGCCTACGACTCTGCTTACAACCCATGTGACAACCTGCCTCTGGGTTTCCTCGCTGAGCCCTGAAATGTCAACCAGAACTGTTTTCCCCCCGGCGATGAGCTCCACTATTTTCTCAGCCACATCCATGCTGAGTCCTGCCTGGAAAACTGCATCGTCGAGGTTTGAAAGCTTTCTTAGGAGGGCTTCTATAACAGGCTTCGAACCTTGAACTTCTCCTCTAACTCCCTCCACGTCTTCCTCCTGGTAGAGGACTACAGCTCTTTCAACCCAGTTCTCCCCGAAGCTTTTCATGAGTTTAATAGCGTAGTGAACCTGAGGCTGGGAAACGTCTGAAAGTAGCCATTGAAGCTGCTGGGGATTCAAGCCTTTAAGCCCTATTCTAAGCGGAGTGAAGTTCACTTCTCCACTCGGCTCGGCTACGCCCACGTATTCAAGATGGGTGGAGGCTAGGGGATGGTCTATAAGCCCTTTACCAATGTTTTTGCCTGTGAGAAGCTCTCCTGCGAAGTCGAAGATTAAGCCTACTGCTTCGCCGATGGTTGCCATGAGCTCCGAGTTTAAAACCAGCTCAGCGTTGGTTTTACCTGACCCTATCTGGCCTACCATGGCAGCCATTCTGGGAATAAAACCCACGTTTAAGCCTACGACCACCTCTTTTATGGGGCCTCTTCCACCCTCACGGAGGTAGCCTAGCCTGAGGTCTCCAGCCAGGTTTAAGCTGCCGTAGTCCTCGCTTGTGAGAGCCTCAGCCTTCCAGCCGTAGTCAGGGTTAAGGGTTGGCGTTCTAAGCCTTCCAGCCTCATCCCGTTCCAAGAATAAAACAGCGTCCACATCTCTATACTGCGAGTAGGGGCCAACCGTCCGCATGGAGCCCTTCAGGTCTTTAAGCTCTTCAACCACATCCAGGGTGGAACAGCTTCCAGCGTTAGTAACTCTGGCATAGAAGAATCTTCCTCCACCTTCAGGAGAAGCCAGCTTAACTATCTGGCCGAAGCTTACCTCCGCTTCAGCCGTAACCACTAAATTCACCTTGTCGCCCTTGGAGCTTCTAACCCTTCCAAGCTCCAGCTTCCCGGGTACGACTTTAGAGGTCAACTATTTCCTCCCTCAACTCGTAGTCGTGGGTTAAGCCGAGGAGAACCTTCCTGAAGCTGGCTGCCTCAGCCTCCCTTAGCAGCTCGTCCAGCAAGCCTTCCTCCTCCAGCCCACGGTAAACCTCCTCCTCATATTCGATAAGCTTTGACTCTGGAATGGCCGTCCACCGGTGGGCTAAATACAACGGTGCCGGATAGCCGTCACAGCGGGCATCCCTCGCCAGGTACGCCAGCTCCGAAGCCGCTTGGACAGCCGGTTCCTCGGATTCCTCAACCAGGTAGTCCACTAGGTCGCAGCGGAAAACCCTTCGGCTTGAAGGGGAAAGCTTCACCGCGGAAACTTCAGCGTAGAGCCTTAGCCCTCTAACCTCTCCTACCTTAATGGAATGGTAAATCCAGGTTTCTGGGAGGCTTCCCTCCTGGTGAAGCTTCTCCCCGGCGATGCTTAAACTCGCCAGGAGGTCTCGGCCCTGACTGTCCATAAGCCTGAGCGAACGTTTAGGAATGGTAACCATTTTCATTTTCCGCCTTCTAGCCTCCTCGTAGAGTTCTAAAAGAAAGTTTTTTGCACCTCCGAAGTAGGCTGCCCCGTCTAGGAGGCAGAAGTCTTCCTCGCCGAGGCCCATGGATTTAACGGTTCGGAGGGCAAGTTCGCTTTCAAACCTTCTAAGCTTACTCCAAACTTCGTAGAGCCTGCGTGAGGGATGGCATACCACGCCGAAGATGTGGTCTTCACAGCCTTCCCCAACTACAACCGGCTTTTCACCCTGAACCTCCACCACCACGTAGGCGCAGCGGCTTACGCTGACACGCCAGTAGTTTCCTGAAAGCAGCGTATAGGAGGAGGCATCCACGGAGAGCATGCGTCCTTCAGGTTTGGAGGCAACCACAGGCAGAAACTTTTCCCTGCGAACCTCCTCGAAGGAAGGCTCACCTTCGGGGAGAGGTTCAGGGGTTGGAGCACCATCGTCAACGTATTTTTTAAGGTTTTTAACCGCTTCCACTACTTCCTGTTGGAAGCTGTTCAAGGCCTTAGCTCTCCAACCTGAAAGGGTTGGCACCGCTTTATTTAAGCTTGTGAGGAAAGTAAAAGTATTAACCTCCCAGCTTTAAGAATGAAGTGAAAAGTCTTTGAGGTGGGTAGAGCGGTGAAGATTCTTGCGTGCTCAGACTTCCACGGAAACGTTGAAACAGCATCCATGCTGGCTGAGGTCTGCTCTAAAGGTGAATTCAGCTTGATCCTTGTGGCTGGGGACATAACCCACCTTGGACCGCCTGAGGTTGGAAGAAAAATAATTGGGATCCTGCTGGAAACAGGGAAGCCTGTTCTCCACGTGCCTGGAAACATGGATCCGCCCAGCCTCCACGAGGACCTAAAGGATTTAGGGGTAAGCCTTCACGGGCGTGGAGTAACCGTGGAGGGGCTGGCCTTTGTGGGAGCAGGCTTCGAATGCGGGGTTTCAGAAGCCCTGAGAGACGGGGTTAAACAGCTTGGAGGCAGAAGGCCTGACATCGTTTTAACACATGCTCCACCCTACAATACCAGCGTGGATTTGGCTTGGAGTGGAGCCCATGTGGGCTGCGAGGAGCTGGCGGAATTCATTTTCAAGTATAAGCCTAAGCTTTCCGTCTGCGGACATATTCATGAGGCTAGGGGAACAGACTGGCTGGGTGAAACCCTGATATGCAATCCTGGTCCTGCCTCAAGAGGCTTCTACGCTGAGGTGTTTTTGGAAGGAGAGGTTAAGGTCTTCCTTAAAAGCCTCAAACGTTAAAGGTGGTGAAGTCTTGGAGGTCTTCTTTCTCGGGACCGGGGGAGGAAGGTTTGCCATAGTCACCCAGAGGCGTAGAACAGGGGGAGTTAGAATTCTCTCGGGGAAGGTGAACCTGCATGTTGACCCTGGCCCCGGAGCCCTCGCATACTCCGTTGAGCAGCGTTTAGACCCCCGAAAGATTACAGGAGTTCTCATAACCCATGTTCACCCTGACCACGCCAACGATGGAAACGTGATGTTGGAAGCGATGACTGGAGGAGCTGTTAGGAGGCAGGGGTTCCTCGCCTGCGCTAGAAGTGTGACCCGTGGAAACGAAACAGCGGACCCGGCGGTTTCCAGGTATCACAGGAAGCTTCCAAGCAGGGTTGCAGAGCTTAAAGCTGGAGAAAAAGTTTCCATGGACAGTGTTGAAGTTGAAGCCGTAAAGGCTGTTCACTACGACCCTGACACCATAGGATTCAAGGTTAAGCTTCCAGAAGGTGAAACCCTCGGCTACACCTCGGATACCGAGTACTTTGAGGGAGTCGGTGAAGCCTACCGGAGCGTGGACCTGCTGATTTTATGTTCCATGAGGCCTAGGGGCGCCCCTTTAAAGTGGCATATGTCGGTGGATGACGCTGTGAAAATTCTGGAGGAAGCCAGGCCTAGGAGGGCTGTTCTAACCCATTTCGGCATGAGAATGCTTTATGATACGACCCCCCAGGAGGAAGCCAGATACGTGGAGAAGGTTACGGGAGTGCCAACTCAGGCTGCCGAGGACAACATGAAAATTAAAGTTGAGAAGGGTAGGAGTTTAACGGAGTTCTTCGGTGGAGGCTGAGGAGAGGTGACTGGAGGGTTTAAGCCGAAAATTGTGGAGAAACGGTGGAACCCGATGCTGGAAAAACAGGTTTTCAACCAGTGGGTTTCCGAGGGAGTTTACAGGTTTAACCCTGAAACTGGGAAACCTGTTTACTCTATCGACACTCCTCCACCGTATGCTTCCGGAAGATGGCATGTGGGAGGTGCAACCCACTACGCTCAGATAGACATGGTGGCCAGATATAAGAGAATGCGGGGATACGAAGTTCTCTTCGCCTTTGGCATAGACCGGAACGGGCTTCCCGTGGAAATAGAAGTAGAGAAAAAACATAAGATTTCCGCCAGAGAAGTTCCACGTGAAAAGTTTCTGGATTTATGCAGGAAGTTCCTTGACGAGGTTGAAGCTGAAATAATCTCCACAGCCAAACGGATGGGGATGAGCTGCGACTTCGAACATGTCTACCGGACTGACAGCCCTGAATACCGGGCTTTAACCCAGGCAACATTCATAGAGCTCTGGAAGAGGAACCTGATTTACGTTGATGATAGGCCTACCAACTGGTGTCCGGTCTGCGGAACAACCATAGCCGACGCTGAACTGGAATACTTGGAAGCAGACACCTACCTGAACTATGTGAGGTTCCCCTTGAAGGATGGGGGAGACGTGGTTATCGCCACCACCAGGCCTGAACTCTTATGTTCCTGCGCCGCCGTGATATATCATCCTGAAGATGAACGCTACCAATCCTTGGAGGGGAAAGCCGCCTTAGTCCCCCTCTATGGTAGAGAGGTTCCCATCCTGGCCCACCCCAGCGCCAAGCCCGAGTTTGGCACCGGGATCGCTATGATATGCTCTTACGGGGACTACACAGACATCAGGCTTTTCCGCGAGTTAGGGTTGAAGCCGGTTATAGCCATAGACGCGGAGGGCCGGATGAACGAGCATGCAGGCGCCTACAAGGGCTTGAAGGTTGAAGAAGCCCGTGAACGCGTCGTGGCAGACTTGGAAAAGGCTGGATACCTTGTTAAGCGTGAAAAAGTCAAGCATAAGGTTCCGGCCTGCTGGAGGTCTAAGAACCCGGTAGAGTTCATCTCCATGCAGGAATACTATTTAAAGCAGCTTCCCTTCCTGGAGGACCTGAAAAACGTTGCCGGGGAAATGGTTTTCCACCCTCCTGAAGCCCTCCACTACCTGATGAACTGGATAAACTCTGTGGCTGTTGACTGGCCTATCTCAAGGAGGCGCTACTACGGAACGGAGATACCCCTATGGTATTGTGCCAAATGCGGTAAGCCTCACCTGCCTCCCGCAGGCAAATACTATCAGCCCTGGAAGGAGCCTCCACCCTTCGAGAAATGCGAAGCCTGCGGCTCCGAGGAGTTCCGCGGAGAGGAGAGAACCTTCGACACTTGGATGGACTCCAGCATCTCCCAGCTCTACATTCTGGGGTATGGCAGGGATGAAAAGCTTTTCGGGAGGGCAGCCCCCTGCAGCCTCAGACCTCAAGGCGTAGACATCGTTAGAACATGGCTCTACTATTCTGTTCTGCGAACCTATCAGCTTCTCGGACAGAAAGCCTTCAGGGAGGTTAGAATTTCAGGGATGGGCCTCGACGAGCAGGGTGAAGCCATGCACAAGTCTAAGGGAAACATCATCTGGCCTGAACCTATCTTTGAAAGGTTTGGAGCTGACGCCTTCAGGCTTTGGGGGGCCTCAGAGGCCAGGCTTGGCTCCGACTACAGGTTCAGCTGGGAGCGGCTTGAAGGGGCAGCCCGCTTCCTAACCAAGCTCTGGAACGTTTCAAGGTTCACCTCATGCTTCCCCCTGGTTGAGGAAGACTTCAGCCTTCAACCTCTTGACCGCATGGTTTTAGCCAAGCTCAACCAGGTTATAAAAGAATGCTTGGAAGGCTATGAGGCTATGGACTTGTTCATTCCAGCTCAAGCCATTCGAGGATTCCTCTGGAGCTTCTTCGCAGACCACTACGTGGAGGCGGTTAAGGCCAGGGCCTACAACACCCACGGCGAATACAGCCCTGAAGCCCAGAAGGCTGCCTGGTGGACACTTCACACCACCATTAAAACCGTTATGAAGCTTTTAGCTCCAATATGCCCCCACATCACCGAAGCCATATGGCGTAGGGTGTACTCGCCGAAATCCATCCATCTGGAAGCCTTCCCAGAGCCGAACCCTGAATGGGAAAGCAGCCTGGCAGAGCTGGCTGAAAGCTTTCAAAGCTTTAACTCCGCCGTTTGGAAGTTCAAGAAGGATAGGAGGCTTCCCCTGAACGCTGAGCTAAGCGAAGTCTACGCTCCTGAAGAGCTTAAACCCTTCCAAGCCGACCTGAAAGCCATGCACAAAATCAAAAGCCTAAAGTTTGGCAAGCCTGAAGGCGAAGCATACAGCCCTTATGGCCAAGCCTACCTTAAACTTTAATTTTTCCTGTCTCTGGCTGAAAGAGGTTTAAAAGTTTTATTTTGTTTTTTCCTTTCCTGCGAGGTATAGGAGCCTGTTT
>LUCC01000040.1 GCA_001593855.1 Candidatus Hecatellales archaeon B24
CGGTTAAGCCTGGAGACCGAGTGGAGGTCAAAGGCATGAAGATTCAGGCGGTTCCAGCCTACAACGTCAACAAGTTCATGTCCCCTGGAAGGGTTTTCCATCCGAAGGAGGAGGGAGGAGTAGGCTTCCTCGTAACCCTGGCAGGCGTGAAAATCTACCATGCAGGCGACACGGATCTGATAGCCGAAATGGAAGGACTCCAGCCTGACGTAGCCCTAATCCCCGTAAGCGGAACCTACGTTATGACAGCCGAAGAGGCAGCTGAAGCCTTAAAAAGAATAAGGCCCAAAGTCGCCATACCCATGCACTACGGCTCCATAGTAGGAAGCCCAGAGGACGCAGAAAAATTCAGGCAGCTAGCCCCCAAAGAAGTTCAAATAGTAATCTTGGAGAAGGAAGCTTAACCTCTTCCGAGGTCTTTCCTTTTTTACTGTTTGAAGATTTTGAAGGCGTTTATTACGGCGTGGCATTGGCTGGCTGTGGCTATGGCTGCGGTGCACGGAGCCTTTCCCAGGCATAGGTCTAAGGCTTGCTTAAGTTTCTCTCCGGAATAGCCTCCGACATCTGGACCCATAAGAACGCTTTCAAGCATTGCTAGGACATCAACTTTGCCGAATAGGGTTTCCCTCACCAGCCTGTGAACGGGCTTGATAAGCCTCTTCCCTGTTACAGGACATAGGGATGGCTCTCCGCAACCAGGCGCACATCGAAGGTGGAAGGGCATTCGGCTTACGACAGCCATGGCAGTCTCACCGTTAAGCCTATACTTTGCTGAACTCGGGCTGATACCTTTAAAGGCAAACCTTAAGGGCTCAAAGTATGCTTGGGTCTTTAGGCCCTTCCAGCTCAAATATTCAGCTAAGGTTTTCCCGGCTAGGTGGAAGGGAACCGTTGGAATTATGGTCTTAGGGGTAACCCCGGCCAACAGTAGGCCGGTTAGAGCCTTAACACAGTCGCAAACCATTAAGGTCAAGCCTTTGAAGTCTATTTTCTCAAGGCTGAATCCGCTTAAGGTCCTGTCAACGTATGCTGAGGCTTGACATTTAGGGTTTAGGTCACAGACTATTATGGGGCTGGCTTCACCCCTAAAATGTTTAAGGGCTTTGAGCCCATATCTTCCGCCGCCAGCTATGAATATCAGTTTTTCCATGCCTCATTCCAGCGTCTTAAGCCTCTGAGGCCTTAAGCTTTTCCGCTTCTAAGATTACGTCTACGGCCCATCCTGCAGCCTTTGCTACGACCTTCCTCGAGCAGGCTTCAGGCCAGGCTATCTGCTTGAACTCCATGTAGGCTTTCGGGTCTCTAAGGTTGAAAGCCTTGCCGAACAGGGCAAGCTGGATGTCACGGCATAGGTAGCTTCCAAACTCCTCCAGAAACCTTTCTCCAACTTCTTCAACCAGCTCGTAAATGCGGTCTTTAACGTTAAGGATGGCTTCAGGGTTACGCTTTAAGGCGTTCCTTCCAACACCGAATTTCAGGCTTATGGCTGCTGCGGCTCCTGCCATGGCTCCACACGCCCCCCTTCCCATGTTGCCAACTCCTCCTGAAAGGCCTATCAAGGCTTTGAAAACGTCTTCCCCCTTCAGGTTTAAGGCGTCCGCTACGGCGGCGAAGGTTGCCTGGGCGCAGCCTCCATACCTGGCTGGGTAGCGTCGTCCAAGCATCATGGCTTTCCTGCAGGTTTTATTCTTCCCAGAACGCAAGGGTCTCCCTCCAATCCGGGGATGATACGTGTATATAACTATATCTTTAACGGGTTATTTTTCATATGAGTGGCCTCACGGTCTGCTCGGGGCTGAGAAGGAATGGTCACCGTAGATTTCCATCTTCACGTGGGCAAGTATGAGATGTATCCTAGGTGGGTTCACGAGTTCCAGCGGAAGATGAACCCTACAATATACTTAGACTATGAGAAGTATGTTTCTCCAGAGGGCATCCTACGCCTGCTCGACGAGGCTGGCATAGAATACGGGGTAGTCCTAGCAGAATACAACCCCATGGTCACAGGAATCGTTCCAAACGAGTATATCGCCGAGTTCTGCGGTAAAAGTGAAAGGCTGATAGCCTTCGCCTCCGTTAATCCTTGGCTTATGGCGGACCCTGCAAGAAAGTTTGAGGAAGCCCTCTCAAAGCTGAAGATGAGAGGGCTGAAAATCTACCCCTCCTACCAGCATGTCTACCCCAACGATGAAAGGCTCTACCCAGTTTACAGGAAGGCTGAAGAGTTCGGAGTTCCAGTGATGTTCCACACAGGCTCCTCCATCTTCCAAGGCTCAAAAATAAAGTATTCAAACCCGATTTACTTGGACGACATCGCCGTGGACTTTCCAGACCTGAAAATCGTCATGGCCCATGGTGGAAGGGGCCTATGGTATAAGGAAGCCTTCTTTCTGGCGAGAACCCATAGAAACGTTTACCTTGAAGTTTCAGGTCTACCGCCTAAAAACCTGCTGAAATACTTCCCGGAGCTGGAGAAGATTCCAGACAAAGTTATCTTCGGCTCAGACTTCCCTGGGGCAACCATAAAAGAATGTGTTGAAGGTATTGGAAGCCTGCCCCTGCCAGAAAGCCTGAAAAGGAAAATCCTTGGAGAAAACGCTGCTAAAATCTTGGAGCTCTAGCCTGTTCTTGGAGGTGTTTAAATACCGTTTCAGGACGGTCTCCCCAATGGCTGAGGAGCGATGTAAGGTCTGCGGTAAACCTGTTAAGCCCCTACCCTACGTGTGCAGCTACTGTAAAAATGTCTTCTGCGTGGAGCACAGACTTCCGGAAAAGCATGGATGCGAAGGATTAAGCGAGCTGCGAAATTTTAAGCCCGTTGAGGTTGAATCTTTATCGAAGGCCATCTCAGAGTTTGAAGCCGCCCAGAAAAAAGGCGGAGGCTTCCTTAGCAGGCTTAAAAGAAGATTTTCTAGGAGGGGTTAAAACTATTTCCCCGCGGACTCCTCCATCATCCTGATTATTTCCTTCCTAGCCTTCCTGCTGATTCTCCTCACAACTTTCTTCATGAAGCTCATCACGTAGGTTTTAGCCAGCCAGGGCATTTTGAAAACGTATTCGGAGGCAAGTTCTTCCGCCCAGTTCATACCATGGTCCCAGCATGCCAGTATGAGCTCCCAGTGGGATGGCTTCATATCTTTAACCGAAAAGCCTCTTTCGCCTTTAAGGCTTCCAATGGGAACGAAGAATAAGGGCACAATAATGCTTTTATAGGGTTTAAGCCTGTCCATGAGTTCAATGGTCATGTAAACATCCTCCTCGGTTTCGCCTGGAAGCCCGAGAACCAGGGTTCCACATGGAATCCAGAGGCTGTCCTGGCAGATGCCGAAGGCCTGCTCCACCAGGTCAGGCCATTCCTCAGGCTTGAAGGGTTTAACCTTCCCAGGCATGTTAAGCTCAATCATTCTGGGGCTGCCTGTCTCAATTCCTGTCTGACCTGAAATCCAAGGCTTATTCCTGCTTCCAACCCCAATTATCTCCGAAATCTCCTTCAGAAGCCCTGGCTTCTCAGCAACGGAGGCCAAGGCGAAATGGCTTAGGCCAACATTTTTAACTCCCTCCACCCCAGCGGCGGCTGCGAAAAGCTCTCTAACGGCTTCCGGCTTAACGTAGATACCATTAGCCTTATACCTTAATACGTCTTCAGCGTGAAGACATACGCTGTGCTGTCCAGCCTTAACGTTCACCCTGATTTCAGCTAGGATGTCTTCTAGGGGACGGGAGCGGAATCTCAGCATGGTTGGAATGCAGAACCTGCATCCTCTACCGCATCCTCTGGCAACCTCCACTATCCCCCCGATGGTTCCACCCAGAATCCTGTACATGTGCTCGATTTCCACTACGTCACCGTAGAATACGCCCCTCACATCTTCACCGTTTATGATTTTCTCGAAGATGGGAGGGACAACTTTTTCTCCTTCACCAACTACAACTACGTCTACGCCGAGCCTACGCCTCTCTTCTTCGTCTTCAAGCTGCCAGGAGCCCGGTCCTCCAACCACGATTTTCGCGTTCCAACGTTTAAGCTTTGGGTTGGAGACCAGTTCTCTGAACTTCCATGCGTCGTAGGGTTCTCCGCCGAAGAATCCTGTTTCGCCGGTGAAGGTTGTGGAGGCTGGTCCTCTGCCAAGCGGGTCGTTGGAGGCGACACCTATCACCTTGGTTTCCGGCCCTATGAACTTTTTAATCTTGTCCGGGTGGGCTACCACCACATCGCTTTTCGAGAAGCCGTAGTTTATCAGGGCTGCCTCGATTTTCCTCAGCCCGTAGGGGGCTAGTTTAGCTTTCCCTCCGTCATGGGTTGGAGCTGAAGGACATATAAACCTGAAGTAAAAGAAGGGATACCACATGCTTCTAGGGGCACAGGCACAGAAGCCGAGGAAGATGGAGCCGTGGTAATCGCTCATCACGCATCTTTCAGCGGTTAAAACAATCCTGTACCCCCTGGCAGCCATTTAAACCAGCCCCCGAAAAACCCTTTAAACTTAAGGTTAACAAAAATTTAAATTTAACTTTAAAGGGTTGGGGGGCCTGCAAACCCCTATCGCGTGTAAGCTTCAAAATGCCTGGTGGGCTTAAGAGTGCTAGATGAAAAAGCTGTAATCCCATGGCCAGCTGAGGAAGCCGAGAAATACCGTAAATGCTGCTGGAGAAACCAGACTGTTCTAAGCCGCCTCGCCGAAGCCGCCTTAAAGCATGGCAGGGAAAGGCCTGTGCTGAGTTCAGCCGAATCCGGAGGCCTCCACAGCTACGCAGACCTGCTGGAAGGCTCTGAAAGGCTGGCCGCCAGCCTTTTAGAGGCTGGAGTTAAACCAGGCCATGTAGCTCTGCTTCAGCTTAACAATTCACCCTTATTCCTGTACGTGTGGCTGGCCTTAAGCAGGCTTAGAGCTATACCTCTGCATATTAACCCTAGATACCGGCTGAGCGAGCTTTCAGCTTGGGCTAAAATCGTTGAAGTTGAAGCCTACGTTATGCCCGGAGTTTTCAAAGGCTACGACTACCGTCCGCTGGCTGCAAGGCTGAGAAAGGAAGCAGGCCTTAAGCTTGTGCTGTCAGCCTCCCAAGAGGAGCATGGTGAAGCCTTAAGCCTTCCCAAGCTGTTAAAGGAGACACCATCCCCACGTTTCCTAGAGAAGCTTAAAGAGATTAAGGCTGACCCCTACGGGGTTTCACATTTCCTGCTTTCAGGAGGCACAACAGGGCTTCCTAAGATTATCCCGAGAACCCATGCCGACTACCTTTACGGGGCTGAAATGCTTGGCAGGCTTTCCATGATAGTACGCAACACCAGAACGTTGATAGCTACGCCCCTAGCCCACAACCTCGGCTTCGTCTACTCGCTGGCCACCCTGCTCAACGGAGGCCGCGTAACGCTTACAGACAAGACGGAAGCTGAGAGCCTCATGGAAATCATCCAGCGGGAGAGGATAACCTTCCTCGTAGGGGTTCCCACCCTCTTCATAAGGATACTGAAGTCGAAGGCAAGGGGGAAATACGACCTCACATCTCTTCAGGTAGCCCTAAACAGCGGACAGGCCATGCCGGAGAGCCTTGCCCTAGAGCTCGAAAGAGAGTTGGGCTGCCTCTTCCAAAACCTATACGGGGTTTCAGAAGGCTTCTCCCTTATCACAAGGCTGGACGACCCTGAAAAGATTAGAACCGGAACAGCTGGAAGGCCTACTTCACCCTTCGACGAGATTAAGCTGGTAGATCCTGAAACCGGGAGAGAAGTAGGCGTAAACGTTCCCGGAGAGCTGTGGGTGAAAGGGCCGAGGGTAATCCGCGGATACTATAAAAATCCTTCAAAGACCAGTGAAAACTTCACCTCAGACGGCTACTATAAAAGCGGAGACCTGCTCATACTGGACGAGCAAGGCTACTACCATTACGTAAGCAGAATCAGGGACATAATCAACAGGGGAGGCCAAAAGATTGGAGCTGAAGAAGTCGAAGGCTACTTGGCTATGCATCCAAGGGTGAAGGAGGTGGCTGTCGTGGGAATGCCAGACCCCGAGCTGGGTGAAAAAGTCTACGCCTACGTGGTCACCGAAGACGGGAAGCCGCTGACCCTTGAAGAGCTTAAAGGCTTCCTAGAAAAGCTTGGAGTAGCCAAATACAAGTGGCCTGAAGGGCTTAAAACGGTTGAGGAGATTCCTAAGACGAAGCTTGGGAAGATAGACCGGGCTAAGCTTAGGCAAGCCCTGAAGGGGGATTTCTCTTCCAGTAGGGGATAACCAATATAAGTTATGCTGTTCTCCTAGCCATAATGCCGATGATGTAACCTGACAAAACCGACCTAAGATGAAGGCTCAGAGTTAAGCTGAGGCAGCTATTGGAAGAGGGCTGCTTAATGGTTAAAGTAAGCTTCACAGGGGAAGCCCTGAAGAAACTTAAAAAGGCAGGTGTTAAAGTTCTCAGCGTGGAGGTTAGCGAAGAAGCTTACGAGTGGACGCCATGCTGCGGCATAGGAGACGTCTGCGTTATTACACCCCTCATAAAAGTTAAAGAGGAAGCCGGGGGAAGGGAAGCTGTCAAGCTGGAAACAAGCGAAAACATAACCGTATACATAGAATCCAGCTTGCTCAGCAAAGCTGAAAACATGCTTACCATAGACGTTGACGAGCTGGGAAAACTGGCTGTTAAAGGCTTAAAGCTTGAATCCTCCTTCATTCTACCCTAACATTTCCAGCATGTGCTTTAAGCTCGTTGAAAATCAGCAAAGATTAAATGAAAATAAGGCTAGCTGGTTGGTGAAGGCAGGGGTGGCAGAGCCTGGTCAAACCTGAAGGAGGGGCTAAATGCGCGGGACTCAAGATCCTGTGCCTTAGGGCTTCGTGGGTTCAAATCCCACCCCCTGCACCAACGGGCAAACCCCATGCACCGGCGTTTAAGGCTTG
>LUCC01000041.1 GCA_001593855.1 Candidatus Hecatellales archaeon B24
CAACCGTGGGAGGAGTGCGCCGTGACATCTCCGACGCGGTGGCTCACCAGGTTAAGAAGGGCATGGAAATACTGAGGAAGAGGCTTGACGTCTACACGGGAGTTGTTGAGAAGGAGCCTACCCTCAGGAAGAGAGTTATAGACGTTGGAAGGCTTTCACCCCACGACGCGGTTGCCCTCTGCGCGGTAGGGCCGACGTTAAGAATGACAGGGGTTAAACGTGATGTGCGGGCTGACGACCCCTACCAGGCTTACGATGAGATACCCTTCAACGTTGCCACCTACGACACCGGCGACGTTCTCGCCCAGATAATCGTTAGAGTGGTTGAAACCTATGAGGCTGCCAACATCATCGACTACGCTATAGACCACATGCCTTCAGGCCCGATAAAAGTTAAAGTCCCCTGGAATATTGCTCCCAACGAGATTATAAGCCGCGGTGAAGCTCCCAGAGGCGAGCTTTTCTACTACTTCAAGAGTAATGGAACGGAAAAGCCTGAAAGGGTTAAGATAAGAACGCCAACCCTCGGCAATATTCCAGCAGTATGCGAGATGCTTAAAGGCTACCATATAGCTGAAATTCCCATAGTTTTCGCCGGAATAGACCCATGCCTAAGCTGTACAGCACGCTTCGCCTTCATAGATGAACGTAAAGACAAAAGCTGGGTTTGGAGCGGAGAGCAGCTTCGAACCTACCGCAGGAAATACTATAAGCGTTATGGAAGGTGAGCTGGATGAGGGAAGCTTTAGGAGTAATAGAACTCGTAATCTTTCCAGGCTTCCTATTCCTCTCATGGCTTGCTTTATACTTTGAATGGGTTGACAGGAAGTTTTACGCCAAGCTCCAGTACCGTTACGGCCCTCTCCACACAGGGCCTAAAGGCTTCCTTCAGCCCTTCGCAGACTTTGTGAAGCTTCTGGCCAAAGAAGATATTGTGCCAGCGGCCGTTGACAGGTTCCTCTTCACCCTTACACCCATAATGATGTTGGCCTTATCCTTCTACGCCCTCTTCTATGTTCCCATAGTCCCCATCGTCAGGGATGTGGCGTTCGGAGCCTTTGAAGGAGACATCATCCTCGTGGTCTTCGTGCTTACCATAATAGGCTTCCTGAAGTTCCTCGCCGGCTGGGGTTCCACCAACAGGTTCAGTGCTGTGGGAGCTGTGAGAACGGCCTTCCAGCTTTTAGGCTACGAGATTCCGCTGGCTGTGGCGCTTTTAACAGCAGCCATGGGAGCTGGAACCCTGAACATAAGCCTCATAGCCCAGAAAGTTTCAACGGACGCTATTCTAGCATCAGCCCTCCTGCCAGCCCTAGCCATATCCGTGATATGCTTCCAAGCTGAACTTGAAAGAATACCCTTCGACATCCCTGAAGCCGAGCAGGAAATCGTAGCCGGATGGCTTACGGAGTTCAGCGGTAGAAGACTTGCCCTCTTCAGGTTTGCCACAGATGTTGAGCTTACGCTGGCAGCCGCATTGATGGCTGCTCTATTCTTGGGAGGACCCTACGGGCCGGCCATACCCGTGATTCCAGTTCAGGTTTCCTACTTCCTGTGGTTTATGTTTAAGACCACGGTGCTCGTGCTGGTTCTTGCCAACATCAGAACGCTGTTTGCAAGGCTTAGAATAGACCAGATGGTTCACTTCTCCTGGCGATACCTGATAGTGGCTGCTGTCGCGGAGGCAGTATTTATCCAAGGCCTCTTGGCCATGGGGGTGATAGCGTAATGGCGATGGAAAGCGAGCTTGCCGGAGCAGCTGTAAGAAAACCCGTAACCTTGAAATACCCCTTTGAGCGGAGGGATGTGCCCCCGCGCTTCCGTGGGAGGCTTGCCTGGGACTCTGAGAAATGTGTGGGCTGCGGAATGTGCGTGCAAGTGTGTCCGGCCTTCGCCCTAGAGATGGTGGGTAAAGGCCCTATGGCTGAGCTTCGCTACTACCTGAATAGATGTGTTTTCTGCTCCCAATGCGTTGAATCCTGTCCTCGAGACGCCTTGTCCATGACGGAGGAGTATGAGCTGGCAGACTACAAGCATAAAATTTACGAGTTTAAGAGGAGGTAATGGAAGGTGGAGTATGCTGTAGCCCTAATATTAATGGCCCTAGCCATAATATTCGCCATCCTAACCATAGAGCTTAAAGACCTGGTTTACATGGTTTTCTCCTTCGCCATAATGTCTGTTGCCATAGGCTCCTTCTACTTCCTTCTTAACGCGGTGTACCTAGGCATGTTCCAAATGCTTGTCTACGCGGGAGCCGTTGTAGCAATGGCAATAGCCGCCATAATATTAACGCGTGGGAGGGAAGAATGAAAATGGCTCGAAACGGTTTCACAGCAGCTGGAGTCGTGCTGTCCATAATACTCCTACTCTGCATGGTCGGAGTTGCAGCTAAACCGTTTCCTTTCCTGTCGTTAGGAAGCCCTGCTGTGACGGTAGGGCTCCCCGTGCCTCCGGAGGCTTTCAGCTCAGCCCTCTGGGAGCTTCGATCTTGGGATGCCATCATCCTAAGCCTTGTACTGCTGTTTTCGGCTGTCGGCTGTATAGCCTTGTTCAGGCTTGAGGAGAGGTGAAAGGCGAAATGAATGTTGCCACCATAGGTTTTGCAGGAGGTTTGCTCCTAATAATCTTGGGCATATACTGTCTCGCAGCTAAAAGCAACATGATCAGGCTTATCTTAGGAGTTGAAATCCTGACCAACGGAGCCATAGTCGTCCTAGTAACCTTTGGAGCAACCCCGCTGGGAACGTTAAACCCGGCTATAATATCGCTGGCGATTTTAGCTGTGGGAGTAGGCGGATGCATAGCGGCAGTAGGCTTAGCCATAGTGATTCAGGCCTACCGACACTACAGGACGCTTGACGTGCGGGAGCTTAAACGTTTGAGGTGGTGATGGAAGAATGCTACCCTATGCACCCTTCTTGGTCTGGCTTATCCCCCTAGTTGCCTCAGCCCTAATGCCTCTGGCAGCCTTAAACAGGCGGGTTAGAGACATCTACCCGGTGCTCGTAGGCTTTGTCACAGCAGCTTTCGCCTTATCCATGATCCCGGATGTGGCTGCTGGCCCACCCTACGCTAACCCTCAGATAACCTGGCTTGCGATTCCAGGCCTGATAACCGTGAACATAGGCGTTATGGTTGACCCTTTAAGCGTTTTCATGGCCTGCATCGTAGCTGGGATAGGCTCACTTATCCTGCTCTACTCCATGGGCTACATGGCCGGGGAGGAAGGTATAACCCGCTACTGGTTCTTCATGCTTCTCTTCGTAGGCTCCATGATAGGCCTCGTGGTAGTAGACAACTTCCTATGGCTGTACATCTTCTGGGAGATGGTAGGGCTCTGCAGCTATGCGCTCATAGGCTTCTGGTATAAGAGGCCTGAAGCTAGGAAGGCCGGGTTCAAAGCCTTCATAGTAACCCGTATCGGAGACGTATTCCTCCTAGTCGGAGTCATCCTGGTGTTCCTTTCCACAGGGAGCTTCGCCTTCAAAGACCTTCACGGAGCCCTTGAAGCCTTCAAGGTTCTGCCCTTCGCTCTTTCCGCGGCGCCCTTCCTCATGCTGATGGGCGCCATAGGCAAGTCAGCCCAGCTTCCGCTGCACACATGGCTTCCAGACGCTATGGAAGGTCCAACCCCCGTTTCAGCCCTCATCCACGCTGCTACGATGGTTAAGGCAGGTGTCTACCTTATGGCTCGAACCCACTTCATCTACATGGATGTAGCCCCAGACATCTGGCTTACAACCCTCCTATGGGTTGGAGCCGTTACGGCACTCATAACAGCCACCATGGGTTTGACCTCCGTAGACATCAAGAGGGTTCTAGCCTACTCCACCATAAGCCAGATAGGCTACATGATGATGGGTCTAGGGCTTGGCGCTGGAGCAGGCTTCATCTTCCTAAGCCAGTTCCACCTTATGAGCCACGCCGTGTTTAAGGCCCTCCTCTTCCTCGCCGCAGGAGTGCTGGTCCACAGCTTCCACGGCATGCGCGACATGAGGAAGATGGGAGGCCTGTGGAGGGATGCTCCGGTAACCTTCTACGCCACCATCGTAGGCGTGTTGGCGCTTGGAGGAGTTCCCCCCTTCAACGGCTTCTGGAGTAAAGACCTTATCTTCGCGGCAGCCATGGAAACTGGGAACTATGCAGCCCTAGCCTTCGCCGTTATAACCGCAGCCATAACCCTCGCCTACGGCCTCAGACTCATAATCTTAACCTTCATGGGTGAGAAACGCTCCGACGAGGTTAGGAAAGCCCGCATCCATGAGCCAGGCGTGATGAAGGTTCCCCTCTTCATCCTTGCATCCCTGTGCTTCATAACAGGCTTCACGGGTGAAGGCTTCGCAGGCTTCTTAGGTGCAGCCCACAACGGCATCACGTTCCATGTGGAGCCTTTAAGCGTAGGCTTATCCATCATAGCCATCATCGTCGGAGCTCTGCCAGTATACTTCGTGTACGTCAAGCGCAGTCCGCCTCCTGAAAGTTTCGCCTTGGGAGGATGGGGTGTCATCCAGCGGATGCTGAGTCAAGGCTACTACTTCGACAAGTTCTACTACGCGGTTTTCGTGGACGGGCTTAAAGCTGCGGTTCAAGGCTTCAGGAAGAGCCATCCTGGAATACTGAACTTCAACATGAGCCTGATTCTGGGAGGCCTCATAGTGTTGGCTTTACTGCTCTTGACGTTTGGAGGTGCATGGTGAAATGTTCACGTGGGTTGTTGACATCTTAGTCCTGTTCGCCATAGCCATCTCGCTGGCAGGAGCTCTAGCCCGGTACAGGGGGAATCTTAACATCCCCTTAGGCATAGTTTCCACTATAGGCTTCGGCATATCCATATACTTCTGGTATATGCTATACCTGGAGGTTCAGGCAGCTGGAGGAGTTATAGTCCTCAAGGCTCTCCCAGCCTTAGCCTCCTCATGTCTCCGTATAGATATGCTGAGCCTGTTCTTCTCCTTCCTATTCCTGCTGGTGGGCTTTGTAGCTTCCTTCTTCTCCATGCGGTACATGGAGCACGACACAGGGCATCCTCAATACTACGCGCTGCTGCTCTCCATGGTAGCCGGAATGGTTGGAGTGTCCTATGCCGGAGACTTCTTCACCCTATTCTTCTTCTGGGAGCTCATGGCCATAACAAGCTACGTGCTGGTTGCCTTCAGAAAGCACCTGTGGGAGCCGGTGGAGGCAGGCTTCAAATACCTGGTAATGAGTGCAGCGGGAAGCGCGTTAATGCTTTTAGCCATAGCCCTCCTCTACGGTTTAACCGGCACAACGGACCTAGCTGGAATAGCTTCAGCCATCAAGGGCGGAGCTGTAACTCCAACCTTGAAAACGTGGCTCTACTTTGCCATAGCCATCATCGTGGCAGGCTTCGGAGTTAAGGCTTCCATCGTTCCCCTGCACACATGGCTTCCAGACGCCCACCCAGCTGCTCCAACCCCCATATCAGCCATGCTGTCAGGGGTAGTAATCAAAACCGGTGTCTACGCTGTAATGAGGATGCTGGGCCTCGTAGTCTACCCGGCAGCCCTAGACTGGACTGTGGTAGCAGTGGTGGTAGCCTTCTTCGCAGCGTTAACCATGACTGTTGGAAACGTTATGGCACTGCTTCAGGAGGACGTTAAAAGGCTTCTCGCCTACAGCAGCATAGCCCACATAGGCTACATCACCCTCGGAATCTCAGTAGGACTCATAGGAGGAGCCATAGGCTTCTACGGCTTCACCGCAGGCCTCCTCCACACCATGAACCACGCTATAATGAAGGGGCTGGCCTTCCTCGCCGTCGGAGCCTTCATCCATGCAGCTGGAACCAGGAAGCTCTCCGAGCTTGTTGGAATAGGCCACAGGATGAGGGCGATGGCTGTAATCTTCACCATTGCTGTTCTAGCCCTCTCAGGTGTGCCTCCTACAAACGGCTTTATAAGCGAGCTGATGCTTGTTCTGGCCACCGTTAACGCAGGCCTCTACATCATGGTTGTCGTGATGCTGGCTAACATCCTCATAGGCTTCGGCTACTACCTAAGGCTTCTATACATTATGGTTTGGCAGTCTCCAAGAAGCGAGCTTGCAGTGGTGAAAGGAAGCAGCTGGCTTATGCTCATACCAACAGGAATCCTTGCAGCCCTCTGCATCCTCATAGGCGTATATCCAGCACCCTTCCTAGACTTCGCCTCACAGGCAGCTCAAGCCCTAGCAAACCTCTCAGCCTACACCGCCATAGCCTAAAAACCCTGAATTCTCTTTTCCACTTTCTCCCTCAGTTTCTCGCAGGAGAGATAATACTCAGGCTTAACCTTCAAAATTCCTCCAGCTCTCTCAAAGCCTACTCCTTCACGCCTCAATATTTCAGCTTTAATTTCCACGCCTAAACTGTAGCCTCCAAGAGTCAGGTCACCCCTAATAACCCGGTGGCACGGGATGAGAAGAGGAAAAGGATTCAAAGCTAAAGCTAACCCCACAGCCCTAGCAGCTCTTGGAACGCCTAAAACCTCAGCCATATGCCCATAGCTGGTAACATACCCCCTTGGAATCTGAAAGGCGGCCTCTAAAACTTTCCTGGTGAAAGGCTTAAGCCTGCTCCAGGTAAGAGGAGGAAGACGTCTAACCTCTTGCCCCCTGCAGGCTTCACCCATAAGCCTGAAAACTTTTTCAACTTCATTCGGTACTCGCCCAGCTTTCACAGGCTTCTCCCGCGGCTTTAAAGTCTTAACTCCACTGCCTAATGCTTCCTCAGCGTTTTTCTTGGAAAAGGTTGTGAAGCGTATGGTACCGTCAGCCGTAACTCCAACGCAAAGCCATGTGCGTCCAAGCCTTTTAAGGTAGATTTTGCAGAATTCAGTCTTCAACCTTGTAAACCTATAATTTTATAATAGGAGCCATGTTAAAGGATAT
>LUCC01000042.1 GCA_001593855.1 Candidatus Hecatellales archaeon B24
CTCCACCGCAACACATGGTGAACTCGCGGCTTGTAGACGCCTCCAAAACAGTTAAGCCCTTAACCCTGTTCAGAAGCCTTCTTAAAACGTCTGATATTTCGAGGAAGCGTGCTATCTGGCATGGGTCGTGGACTGTGACGGTTTTGTCAAGCCTAAGCCTAACCGGCTTCCTGTCGAAAACCTCGTCTAGGTATTCTACAAAATGTTTAACTTCAAAGTCGTAGCCGTCTACGAATTTCGGGTGCAGATTCTTCAGCGAGCTTGTGCAGGCTGGAACCATGCCTATAATCTCCCTGACTCTAGCCTCCTTGAACCTTCGGAAGGCTTCTTCAGCCCTTCCAGCGAAGTCTTCGAGGAAGCCTAGATAGTATAGGGGTGAACCGCAGCAGGGTTCCTCCTCTCCTAAGTAAGCTAAATCCTCCTCAAGCCTCCTCAGAATTCCAACAGCGTCCAGCAGAACGGTTGTGTAAGGGTCTTCTCTTCCAGGCAAGACCTTCGATAGGAGAGCTGGAAGGTTTAACCCCGGCTTCCTCAGCCCCATGGTGAGGGACAGGGCTCCGTCAACGTTCACACCTTTATCTTCCATGCTTTTAATCTTCTCAAGCAGGGGTTCAGCATATGCCATAAACTGGTAGCCGCAGCCGGCGAAAAAGAGGCGTTCCCCTTTTCTTGGCAGGTTTAAGCCTTCAGCCCATCTCCCCTTAACCTTGGAGGGAAAGCCGAAAAGGTTGTCTGTCCTTACGATGTTATCTTTTAGAAGCATGTAGCCGCGTGGAACTATATTCTTCATGGGCTTCAGTTCACCGTTCCCACTTCAAATCTAAACTTAGAAATCCTTAACCTTTTCATGGTTGAACTTTCCATCCTATAAATCCTTTTCCAGCAGAAGGTTCAGCCTCCAAGGGATAAAGGCTTTAATTTCATAAGGTTTATGCCTTAACGTGTAGACGGCAGCCTCTCCTAGAGGTTCAGCCTGCAAAGAAGGGGAAGGGCAGGGTGAAAGTTAGAGAGCTGATTAAAGCCTTCAAACCATACGAGTGGGAGCCCTCCAGAAAGGAAATCTCCGAGAGAATCGGAATCCCAGAAGAGGAAATACTAAGGTTCGACTTGAACACGGTTCCCTTCCGCCCAGAGGAAATTTTAAAGGCTTTATCGGAGAAGCTTCCAAGCCTTCCGGTTAACGAGTATCCTGACCCCTCCTACCGGGAGCTCAGAGAAGCTTTATCCGAATACTTGAAGGTTAACCCTGAAAACATCATGGTCACGGTGGGGGCTGACGAAGCCCTAGACATTATGGCTAAAACCTTCATAGACCCTGGAACCGTAGCCCTTGTATCAGCTCCAACCTACTCCATGTACAGGATAACCGTGGAGGCTTTAGGAGGCAGAATAGTTGAAGTTTTGAGAAACCCTGACTTCTCCGACGATCTGGAAGCCCTAATAGAGCAAAGCCGGAAGCCTGAAACCCGCATGGTCTTCCTATGCAGTCCAAACAATCCCACAGGAAACCTTACACCCCAGGAGGATGCCGTCAGGCTGCTGGAAAGCGTTGGCTGCGCCGTGATGGTGGATGAAGCCTACGCCGAGTTCTCCGGAACCTCGCTGGTGAACTTGGCTGAAAAATATGAAAACCTCATGGTTGTCAGAACCTTTTCTAAGGCTTTCGCTCTGGCTGGGGTTAGAATAGGCTACGTGGTTGCCAGCAGGAAAACCATTGAGCTGCTTAGCAAGGTTAGGCCTCCCAACAGTGTAAGCGTAACCTCTCTTGCCCTAGCGAAAATAGCCTTAGAAAAGGCTGATTTTCTCCTCGCCAAGGCCAGAGAAATAACAGCTGAAAGGGAGAGGCTTTCAAAGGCTTTAAGCCGGATTGAAGGTTTAACCGTGTATCCTTCCCACGCCAACTTTCTCCTTGTAAAGTTTGAAAAGGCTGACGCCCTAAAGGTTTACATGGAGCTTCTCAGCAGGGGTCTTGTGGTTAGGAGGCTCAGCGGCCCCATGCTGGAAAACTGCTTAAGGATAACCGTGCTGGATAAGGCTTCTAACGACAAGCTGTTAGGCGCCCTAAAGGAGATCTTAGGTGGAAAGGGTTGACGGAGCTGCTTATAACCGCTGTTGGCAGGGATAAGCCTGGCCTAGTCTCAGAAGTCTCAGAAGCCGTTTTCGACGCTGGCGGAAACATAGAAGACATGGACCAGGTGGTTATGAGAAATATTTTCGTGATGTCGATGCTCGTCAGCTTCAAGAATCCGGGGAAACCTGTTAAAAGGCTTGAAGCCCTGCTGAAAGGGAAGGAGAGGAAGACAGGTCTTAAAATATCCGTTTACAGGGTTGGAAGCCTTCTAAGGGGTGGAAAGCATGCCAGGTAAAATAATTGTTACGGCCATTGGAAGCGACAGGCCTGGCATAGTGGCTGAAATCTCAAGGGTTCTATACAAGCATAGGGCTAACATTCTTAAGACTAGAGCTTCAGCCGTAGGCAGCCTCTTCATTCTGGTAATGCTTGTCGACGTTTCCTCAGCCGATGTTTCAGCTGACTGGATTAAGGAAGAGGTGAA
Source organism: Candidatus Hecatellales archaeon B24 (assembly GCA_001593855.1). Lineage (GTDB taxonomy): Archaea > Thermoproteota > Bathyarchaeia > Hecatellales > Hecatellaceae > B25. The sequence continues at coordinate 2,556 of LUCC01000042.1, forward strand.
GGAGGTTGGAGTGAGGCTTGGCTTGGGTGTGTCCGTTGAGGACGCTGAAAAGTTTAGGAAACGTAAGAAGCTTATAGCCTTCGACATGGATGAAACCCTTGTAGAAGGGGAAACCATAAACGAGCTGGCTAAGGCGGCTGGAGTATACAGCGAAGTCAAACGGATAACAGAGCAAGCTATGGAAGGAAAAATAAGTTTTGAAGAAGCTTTAACCCGCAGGGTTAGACTTCTGAAAGGGCTGCCTCTAAGCGAAGTTGAAAAGGTGAAGCAGAAGCTTAAGATAGCCTCTGGAGCTGAAGACCTCGTGGGAGAGCTTAAAAAGGCAGGCTTCGTCACAGCCATAATTACAGGGGGATTCGACCTCTTCGCAATCCATGTGGCTGAAATCCTTGGGATAGACTACGTGTATGCTAACAAGCTTAAGGTTAAGGCGGGAAGACTTACAGGAGAATTTAAAGGAGTAATCTTATCCCCTCAAGACAAGCTTAAAGCCCTAAAGGAAATCTCGAGAAGGGAAGGAATAAAACTGGAAGAGTGCGTAGCCATAGGAGATGGAGCTAACGACGTAATTCTCTTGGAGGGCTCAGGACTGGGGATAGGCTATAACCCTAAGGAAGCTGTTAAGCGGCATGCCGACGCCCTGGTGGAGAGGCTTGACCTCAGAACGGTGCTCGCCCTCATAGGCGTAAGCCAGGTAAGCCAGGACGTAGCTAAAAGGCTTGGAGCCGGGAAGCCTTAGACGAGGATAACTTTCAGGCTTCCATCCTTCATAACTCTTATTTCTACCTCGTCTCCAAACTGGTATTTCCTCGGAAGCTTATCCCACTCCTCAGGTGTAAAGTATACGGCAAGCCTTTTACCGTAAGCCTTCGCATGGGGCACCATCTTAGGAATCTGGCTTAAAAGAGGAACTATGAAGGAGATTTCCTGGGGAACATTGGTTGGAAGCGACATGACAGTAGGAGGCTTCCTCGCTTCAAACCCAAACTCGACACAGACGTACTCGTTTCCGTAGGGGTCGTAGGATGGGTGAACCGATATAACCTTACAGGCTATGGATGCCACAGGCTCCTCCAAGCTCACGCACCACCTAGCCTTAAACCGGGAACCTATTAAAGCCTTCAGCCAAAATAGGCTTAAAAGTTTAAAATACTGTTAACACGGTCTATCTCTAAGTGTTAGCCCAGCCGCTTACGGGCAGGGTGAAAACGGTTTGAGGAGGAAATTTAAAGTCGCAGTGCTTGGAGCGACGGGAATGGTGGGAGTACGCTTCATAAGCCTCCTCGTAGGCCATCCATGGTTTAAACTTGTCGCTGCAGCAGCCTCCGAACGTTCAAAAGGGCAGAGGCTTCGCGAAGCTGTAAGATGGCTTCCCCCTCAGGGGCTTCCGGAGGAAATCCTAGAGTTCGAAGTTAAATCTCTAAGTCCGAAAGAGCTGGAAGCCGCTGACGTAGTGTTCTCAGCTTTACCTTCTGATGTGGCTGGAAGGGTTGAAGAGGAATTTGCCAGGGCAGGCTTCGCCGTCTTCAGCAACGCTAGCTCTCACAGGATGGACAAGGATGTTCCCGTGCTGAATCCTGAGGTTAACGCAGACCATGCCTTCCTGGTTGAGGAACAGCGTAAACGCAGGAGGTGGAGCGGTTTCATAGTTACCAACCCCAACTGCACGGCTGCTGTGCTTACGCTTTCCCTTAAGCCCATCCTAGACGGGTTTGGAATAAGAAGGGTGCTTGTTTCAACCATGCAGGCTCTTTCGGGGGCAGGCTATCCGGGGGTTCCATCCTTAGACATCGTCGACAACATCATTCCCTTCATTAAAGGGGAGGAAGAAAAAGTTGAAAGGGAAACCTTGAAGATGATGGGCAGCCCTTCAAAGCCCGCCAGCTTCAAGATTTCAGCCAGCTGCCACAGGGTTTCAACCATAGACGGCCATCTTGAGGCGGTTTTCGTCGAGCTTGGGAGGAAGGCTGAACCTTCAGAGGTTGCTGAAGCCATGGAAGTCTTTCAAGGTGAGCCTCAGAAGCTAGGTCTTCCAACAGCCCCAAAGCCTCCCATAGTGGTTAAAGGCGAGAATGACAGGCCTCAGCCCAGGCTTGACAGGATGGCTGGGGGAGGGATGGCTGTGGTTGTAGGCAGGATGAGAAAGGACCCGGGTTTAAACGGCGTCAAATACGTAGTCTTAGGCCATAACACGATTAGAGGAGCTGCCGGATGCTCGATTTTAAACGCTGAACTCCTAGCGGCTAAAAGGCTTATCTCTTAAACCTGTAAAAGAGTGGAAACCGTCTGGAAGCTTTAGGCTTTCAGCCTTTACAGTATACTTCCCCTTTCACCCTTCTGAGGAACTTTTCGCATGTGAAGCATTCAAGGAAGGCAACGGTCTTGTTTTTAACCGGGCATCTGACGGCTTCCCTACGCATCCTGTTAATCATACCCCTAGACAGCACTCCTTTGAATTCTTCCAGTTTCTCCCTTGGAATTCTCATAGGCTTGTCAAGGGTTTCAACTTTAATTTGCAAGGGCTCCGCCAAGCTTTTCTAAGCCTCCTTAAACCCATTCTAACGGCTAAGAAGTCTAAAAGAATTATTGTCATCGCGGTGTCTAGTAGGCCTTCTAGGTCTGCATGGTTTCAGCGGACTTCTATGTTTGCCTCTGGAAAGCCGAGTTTCACAAGTTTATCTCTAACCCTGTCCCTGTGGTCTCCCTGCAGGAGTATCTGGTTGTTCTTCGCAGTTCCCCCGCAGGCGCAGTACGATTTCAGCTCTGCAGCTATTTTACCTATATTCATGGTTTTCGTGTCCAAGCCTTCTATGACGGTTACAGGCCTGTTCCATTTTCTCCTTTCAAGCCTTACCTTTATCCGCTGCTGGCCCTTCTCAATTTCCGAGCATATACATAAGTCTCTTGGAAGCCCACACTTTTCACATATTTCTGCCATGCTCTTCTCCTTAAAACTGGCTTAAACCTTTTCGCCTTAAATTTTTCTCAAATCTTACATATAATTGTTACCATTCAACCATTGGTGGACCACGCTGGAAGGCTTCAGAGAAGAAGCGGAAAGGATTTCAATGGCAGCCCAGCTTGCCATAATACTGGAGGTTTCAGCCTACCCTAAACCTGGAAACGTAAGCCGCTTCCATCCTTTCAAGGACACCAGCCTCGACCATTTCCTCGCCGGAGGCATCGCCGTAGGACCGGCCATTCGGAGAGCCGCCCTAAAAGGGTTAAAGGCTGGAGCTGGAAGGCTTCCCATAGAGAATGTAGGCTTAGGCTTCCAGATTCTTCAGGCTGTTAAAAACTCACGGGCATGGCATGGCGGAGGAAACACAAACTTTGGAACTTTACTGCTTCTGGTTCCCATGGCTGCTGCCGCAGGATTCCTCAAGGCTTCCGGTGAACTAGGCGTTAAAGGCCTAGGCAGGATGGTTAAGAGGCTGGTTGAGCAGTCTACCGTGGATGATGCTGTATCTTTTTACAGGGCAGTTAGGGAGGCTGGAGTTGGAGGGCTAGGTAAGCCTCCTAGAGGCCTGCCGGACTCCTCAAACCCTCAGGCAGTTGAAGAGCTTAGAAGGCAAGGGTTAACCCTTTACAGGGTTCTGAAAGGCTGTGCCTCCTATGATGCCCTGTGCAGGGAGCTTGTGGAAGGTCTGCCTTTAACTCTTAAAGAAGGCTACCCCACCCTGTTGGAAGCTTACCGGAGGACAGGGGATGTGAACAGGGCTGCGGTTCAAGCCTACCTTCGCCTCCTAGCAATTCAGCCTGACACCCTAATAGCCAGAAAAGCCGGGATAAGGGAAGCTGAAAAAGTTTCAAGGATGGCTTCAAAGGTTCTGAGGCTTGGCGGAGCCTTAACCGGGAAAGGCTTAAAAGCGGCTGAAAGGCTGGATGGAAAGCTTAAAACTTCGGATAACAGGCTTAACCCTGGAGCCACAGCCGACCTGACAGCTGCATCCCTCATGGTCTTCTTCCTATCCGGCTTCAAACCCTAAAAGAAACTTTTATCCGCGTTGGAATGGAGAAAAATCATAGGAAGCCCGGTGGTGTAGCGGCCAAGCATGGCGGGCTCTGGTCCCACCGGGAAGGGGGCGGGACGCGCGTTATGCGCACAGGCTGTAAAGGGCATTCGCCGCCTACCCCCACGGCGGGAGAGAAACTCGCCGACGGGAGTTCGAATCTCCCCCGGGCTACCAT
>LUCC01000043.1 GCA_001593855.1 Candidatus Hecatellales archaeon B24
CTAGGTGGAAGAGCGGCCGCCGAACCAGCAAACCACCCGCCAACCCCAGCAACCACGCCACAAACAACTGCAGTTATCGCGACTTTTAAAGCAGTTCTACGTGAGGGTTGACTTTTAGACAAATTCATTTCCTCCTAAAAAGAAAGTTTATTACCTTCTATAAAAAACTTTTTATTTAAGATGGTAATCCTCGAAGTTTCAGGCTTAACTAAAAGGTTCGGCGGCCTTGTTGCAGTTAACAATTTAACTTTCCACATCGAGAAAGGGGAAATCCTAGGCCTCATAGGCCCCAACGGAGCAGGTAAAACCACGGTTTTCAACCTTATCACGGGCTTCTACCGTCCAGACTCAGGCAGCATAAAGCTTCAGGGAAGCGACATAACCGGTTTGAAGCCTCATCAAATCTCCAGGAAAGGTGTGGCAAGAACCTTCCAGCTGGTGAAGCCCTTCTCCAACATGACGGTTATGGAAAACGTGATGGTCGGAGCTTTCTCCGTAACCGACGACAAGAAGAAAGCCTTAAAGGAAGCTGAAGAGCTGCTTAAACTGGTCGGACTGGATGAGCTTCAAGACTTCCCAGCGAAAAACCTCCCCATAGGTAAACGTAAACTGCTGGAGCTTGCAAGAGCCCTGGCAACCAAACCTAAACTGCTGCTTTTAGACGAGATGGTCGCAGGGTTGAACCCTGCTGAAACTGAGGAGGCTCTTGCACTGCTGAAAAGGCTTAACGGGCTTGGGATAACCATGTGCCTGGTTGAGCATGTCATGAAGGCTATTATGAGCGTTTCAGGCAGGGTAATAGTGCTTGACAGGGGAATCAAGATAGCAGACGGAACTCCTGAAGAAATTTCAAAAGACAAGAAAGTTATCGAAGCCTATTTGGGGAAGGCTTATGCTTGAGGTAAGCCAGGTAAACGTTTTCTACGGTGACCTTCAAGCCCTCTGGGATGTTTCACTGAAGGTTGATAAAGGAGAAAGAGTTGTGCTTTTAGGCTCTAATGGGGCTGGAAAGACAACCCTGCTTAGAACAATTTCCGGCCTTCTACGTCCAAGAACAGGGCAGATAAGATTTCTCGGAGACAGAATAGACAGGCTGCCACCATACAAGATAGTTGAAAAAGGTATATCTCACGTGCCGGAGGGAAGAAGGCTTTTCCCGGATATGACAGTCCTGGAAAACCTCATGCTCGGCGCCTATACGCCTGAGGCTGAAAGGCGCCTAGACGAAATGCTTGAAAGAGTTTACAGCATGTTTCCTGTCTTGAAGGAACGTAGAAGCCAGCTTGCAGAAACCTTGAGCGGTGGAGAGCAGCAGATGCTTGCCATCGGGAGGGCGTTAATGTCTAACCCTAAAATGCTGCTGCTGGACGAGCCTTCCACCGGGCTTGGACCCATCCCTATGGAGAAGGTGTTAAACGTGCTGGAGCAGATAAACAGGGAGGGAGTTACAATTCTCCTAGTCGAGCAGAACATCCACCACGCCTTAAAACTAGCTCAGAGAGTATATCTGCTAGAAAATGGGCGTATCGTAGCAAGCGGAAGCAAAGAAGAAATTATGAAAGACGAAAAAATAAAGAAGGCCTACATAGGCATATAGTCCATCCGCTGTTTTTCGTATTGAAAAATTTAAATGCCCTCATCCCATACTCACCAATAGCTTGGAGGCATGGGAAATGCCGAACTTCACCACCTTTCTAGACGTTAACACCCATTATTTTCCTGTTAAAAGGGCTCTGGTCTTCCCAGCACGCAACGAATATTACACCTACCAGGACCTGCTGAACTTGGTTAACAGGCTTGGAAACGGGCTTAAAAGGCTTGGCGTTAAAAAGGGAGACAGGGTTTGCGTTTACCTGCCAAGCAGCCCTGAAACTCTCATAAGCTATTTCGCCACCTGGAGGATAGGTGGAATATGCGTTCCAGCCAACATCATCCTGAAAAAACATGAGATAACCCATATCATTAGAAACTCTGAGTCAAGCATGGTAATCACAAACGAGCAAGGCTACAAAGACGTAATCCTCCCGCTTAAACCTGAAATGCCAGCCCTCCAAAACGTGGTCATCGTAGGCGGTAAAGACCTAGGAGGCGAAACGGTTTCATGGAGAAGCCTGACTGAAGAGTCGCCTTCAGAGTTGAGGGCTGAAAACTGCGGTTTCGACGATTTATGCCAGCTTCAGTATACAGCTGGAACTACCGGCCTGCCTAAAGGTGCTATGCTCACTCACGGGAACTGGATGGCTGCGGTTGAAGCTGAAGGCTGGGTTCTAGGGCTAAGCGAAAACGATGTCTACCTAGGCTTCTACCCTATGGCCCATGTGGGTGTAAGCTGGGGTATATCCACGCTGAAGGCTGGAGGAACATTCATAATAATGGAACGTTTCAACCTAGAAGCGTACCTGAAGCTAACCGCTCAGTATGGGGTAACAGTGCTTTCCGGTATGCCTCCTGTGCTTCACACCCTAGTTAACAGCCCTCCTGGGACGGAGGACTACTTCAGGACGGTTAGGGTTATCATATCGGGGGGAGGTCCTCTGCCCCAGAAGGTTTGGGAAGACTTTGAGAGGAGATTCAAGATTCCCGTTGCCAACGCCTACGGCCTCTCGGAAACCATAGTGGTTGGTACAGCTCCCTCCGTCACTCCGAAGTTCACCTACCTGTCTAAGGGCTACAAGAGCGTAGGAGCCCCCGTAGGATACTGCGAAGTGAAAATCGTTGACGAGAAGAATCCTCAAGAGGAGAAAAAGCCTGGGGAGGTTGGCGAGATAGCTTTAAGAGGTCCAGGCGTCGCCAAGGGCTACTGGAGGAATCCTGAAGCCACAGCTGAAGCCTTCCTTCCTGACGGCTGGTTTCTCACAGGTGACTTGGGCTACCTGGACGAGGACGGCGTCCTGTATGTCACCGACCGGAAGAAAGACCTCATCATCATGTCCGGCTGGAACATCTACCCTGCAGAGGTTGAAAACGTTTTACTCCATCATCCGAAGGTCGCTGACGTAGCTGTTTTCGCCCGCTACGACGAGCGGAGAGGAGAAATTCCGGCGGCGGCAGTGGTTTTGAAGCCTGGTGAGAAGGCTGACGAGGGAGACATTATATCTTTTGCGAGGGAGAGGCTGGCTGACTATAAGGTTCCAAGGGCCGTAGTATTCGTGGATTCCATTCCTCGAATGGGAGGATGGAAGACTTTAAGGAGGGTTTTAAGGGAAAAATACGGGGGCTTTCCCTCCAAGTAGGGTTTTGAGAAACCGCTTTAAGAGAGTTATGTTTAGAGGCTAGTTTGGAGGTTTGCCTTGAGCTACGACTGGGCTGCCTCGTTGGGCATAATCCTGCTGTTCGCTGGTTTTGCGGTAGTCTTCGCTGCTGTAGTTATGGCTGCTCTCAGCGGAGGCAGGGTTAAAGGTGGAGGTGTAATACTTATAGGACCTTTCCCAATTGTCTTCGGCTCTGACGCTAAGACGGTTAGGGTGCTCATGTGTTTAGCTCTAGCCCTCATCGTCATCTTCATAGTTTTAAGCTTCCTCCTACCCTTCGCTTTCTCATGGTGGCGAAGCCTTTGACCGTATGCGAAGTGTGCAGTAGAAATGAAGCCCTGTACGTATGCAGGGAATGCGGTAGAAAAATTTGTGGTGAATGTCTTGACGCCGAATTATGGCTCTGCCCCGAATGCCTAGCAAAGGTTAAAACCGTTCAGCCCTCCCAGCAGCCTTTCTCAACTCTGCCGTCGTGGCTGCTGTTTTTAGGCTTCCTCCTGATTCTGGCAGGTATGGCGCTGGTAGCTTTTTCAGCCGTGGCATTAGCTCCCCCTGAGGGTGGAAGAGGCTTCTTCTTTCTCTTTCCTTTTCCCTTCATTTTCACCTTCGGCTTTGGGACTGGAGAGTTCCCGGTGGGAGCCGTCTTCTTTCTGGCGGCCGCCCTCGTCTTCATAGCCTTCATAGCCTATCTTTTCTTCAGGACTTTGAGGTTGCAGACTTAACGGCGAGGGTTGCTGCCAGGGTTGAGAGGGCAGCCCCGTACAGGAAGGTTATGGTTGGGCTTGTAAGCTGCCATAGGGCTCCCGCGAGAAGGTTTGCTGGGAGGGCTGCCAGCCCTACGCTGGTGTGGAAGGCTCCGAGAACCGTTCCTTTAACACCTGGAGGGGAAAGCTCGGAAACGTAGGCTCTGACGTTGCCTTCCACGAGGGCGTAAACAAGCCCGTAAGCCACGAAAAGCATGGCGTAAACGGGAAGGCTGCCCGTTGTGGCGAAGCCTAAACACGTGACTGCGAAAAGCAGGTATCCTATAACAACCATTGTAAGCCTTCCAAACCTGTCAGCCAGCATCCCCGAGGGAAAAGCAAAAACAGCATACACGACGTTAAAGAAGGTGTAAAACAGGATGGGCGTAGCCACATACTCCACGCCAGCACCAGCCAGGAAAACGCTTACCCTCAAAATGAAAAACATGCAGCTGAACTCGGCTAAAGCGAAGATTGTGGCCGCAAAAATGAAGAGTTTAAGCTTAACAGGCACCCCTTTAAGGCTTATTTTCAAGCTTGAAATCTGAGGTTTACTCTGAGACGGCGAAGGCTCCCTGACCCATAGCAGGGGGATTATGGCTGTGAAGGATATTAAGGCTGCCGCCAGCAGGATGGTTCTAAGGTTTAACCCCCAAACCCATACTAGGAGGAAGGCTGAAAAGGAGCCTAAAACCGCTCCAGCAGTGTCCATGGCCCTATGGAAGCCGAAGCCTTTCCCCATGACGCCTACCCTAATGGATTCAGCGATGAGAGCGTCTCTGGGAGCAGTTCTCACACCTTTACCTACCCTTTCAATAGGCCTTAAAACCACCAAGTGAAGCCAGTGGGTTGAGAGAGGGAAGAAAAGTTTAGCTACAGCCGAGGAAACGTAGCCAAGGGTTACGAAGGGCTTTCTCCTGCCAACCCTGTCCGACCAGTAGCCTGAGAAAACCTTTAAAATGCTGGAGAGGCTGTCTCCTATGCCTGCTATGAGCCCCACAGCTATTCCAGCTCCTCCAAGGCTGACTATGAAAAGAGGTAGAATAGGCATAATCATCTCGCTTCCGAAGTCCGTTAGAAGGCTTGTTAAGCCTAGAAGCACGACGTTTACTCCCGCACCGGAAAAGAGAGACCTTCCTCTAGCCAGCCTAAACTCCACCCTTAAAAGGTTAGAATAGGAAGAGTCCGACTTAAAGAATTTGGTGGCGCCCCGAAACCGTCCTAGGAGGCTATCTTGAACTATGCTTCTCTCATGAACGATTCCAAGGCGTCTAGGGCCTTTGAGAGGGTTTCTATTGGTGGGAGGAAAATAGACCTGAAATGTCCCTTACCATAGGTTCGGCAGAAACCTGAACCGTGGACGAAAACCACGTGAACCCTGTTTAAAACCTCCAATACGAACTTTTTGTCGTCAAGCCACCTCTCATCTTCAATCTTCGGAAATATGTAGAAGGCTCCCTGCGGCTTCTGAGCTGATAACCCTTCTATCTCGTTAATCCTCTTATGGAAGAAGTCTCTTCTCTCCTTAAGCTTACTTTTAACCTCCTCAATATGCTGCTGAGGACCTTTTAGAGCTGCTATAGCCGCCCTCTGGCATGGGTGGTTCGCCGAAATTCTTACCCTAGCCTGCCTGAGGAAGGCGTCTTTAACCTCATCCAGCTCCCCCTCCGGGTTCACGAAAACCGTGTAGCCCAGCCTCCAACCGGTCATCAAGTAGACCTTTGAGAAGCCGTTCAGTATAATCATTGGAAGGTCTCCGGCCAGCATGGTAGGCGAATAGAAGGGTTCCTCGTAGGTTAGCTCATCGTAGATTTCGTCTGAGACAAGCAGGATGCCCCTCTCTCCAGCCAAGTTCACAATCTCCTCAAGACTTTTCCTCGGGTACAATGCCCCAGTCGGATTATTCGGGTTTACAAGAATAATCATCCTGGTTTTCTCGGTAATCTTGGATGCAAGGTCTTCCACGTCAGGCCTCCACCCCTCCTCTTCAATGGTCCTATACGGTACGGGGATGGCTCCGAAAAACCTGGCAAAGGATGTGTAAGGCGGATAGCTTGGCCCGGGAACGAGAACCTCGTCTCCCACCTCAAGCATGGAGCCGAAGAGAAGCTGAATGGACTCGCTAACCCCGTGGGTTATGACGATGTCTGAGGCGTTAACATCCGCCCCCCTCCTTTTCTCCCTCTCGGCTACGGCCTCTCTAAGCTCTCTGTCTCCCTCCGAAGGAGCGTAACTGCTGTATCCTTCAGCCACAGCGCTGTATAGGGCTTCCTTAATGTGGCTGGGGGCGTCAAAGTCGAACTTGTCAGGGTCCCCTATGTTCAACTTTATCAGCTTAACACCTTCAGCTTCAAGCCTGCCAGCCGGAACCATTATGTCCCTTATCGCATACTCTATTCCAGCCGCCCTTTTAGCGGCTTTAAACTTGTTTCTCACAGGTAGCAGCCTCCAAAAGTTTACTTTCCATCAGCCCTTAAAATTACTATTCCCAGCTCTCTGTTTTATAAGCTGTGCTTCCGGAAGGCCTTCATGAAACCTTGAAGCCTACGAGAACCGTTTCCCTTCCAACCCTAGTTTCTAAGGCCAGCTTTAACCCCGCCGCTTTCAGCATATCTCCAACCTTAACATTTCCATCCATCAGGGTTAAAGCCATCGCAGCCTCCCGCTTTGAAACTCTCCCAAGCTCTTTGAAGGCTTCTAAGGGGTTGGGAAGATTCTGAGCTACCGTAAAGAGAAAA
>LUCC01000044.1 GCA_001593855.1 Candidatus Hecatellales archaeon B24
CATGAGGATTCCCTCAACGGTTCGACCAGGCTTTTTAACTCTAATCTTATCTCCGATTCTCGCCTCAGCTTGGCTTAAAACCCTTAAAGCCTCACCCACATAGCCGGAAGACCCAAGCTCCTCAAAAATTCCCAAACCACCCACCAACCCTAAACTAGGCATCCCAGCAAGCTAAAAACTTTCAGCCAAAAAATAAGAAAAAGAAGGGGAATTAAAAAACAGGTTAAACCGTTTTTTTGGGGGGTTAGGTTTTGGGTAGTGCTTCCAGCCTTTTTAAGGTTGAGCCTGAATAGGTGAAAATCAGTATTGCTGCTACCAGTATTAGGATAGCTCCCACAATGCCTGTGTAGGGTATTATAGATATGATTACGCCTATGAGGTATAGGATGCCGGCAATCTTAAAGCCAGACTCAACGTTCGGGTCTTCAGGAAGCCTCATAAGCATGATAGCGAAAAGTATGGCTCCAACCAGCGCTAGGATGGCTGCAAGTATTATAATCGCCATAAAGCCGAAAAGTGCTCCAAAGAAGGCCATGTTGGAGCCGCGTGCAAAGGCTACGCCTACGAAGGATAGGCTTCCAATGAATATCAGTATTACTCCTATGAGTTGGAGAAGCATTCCAAGCCTTCCAATCCCAAACTTATCAGGATTGTAACGTTTAAGATTTCCAGTAGCCATAAACCATTGGATGAAAGCTATGATAGATAGGGCCAAGGCAACTAGTATTACAGTCATCATGGTGATTATGGTTCCTGCAAACATGTGGTACATCTGGCCTGGATAAACCGTGGGAAAGGCAAAGCCTGCTGTGAGGAACAAGACGGCTAAGGATGCGAAGGCAATTATTACCGAGATTATCGATATTAGGGCTCCAAGCCTAAGCTTCCTAAAACCCTCAACCAGCTCGGAAACCTGACCACCTGCGGACAAAACTTCCTAACACCTCTAGCCCTTCTAATCCCTAAGAAGCCATATAAATCTTTGGACTGCTGTATTACCTACCCTAAAACGGTGTTTTTGCTTAAAGGCTTCGTTATCCTGCTAAATCCTTAGCCATGTAGGCTCCATGCTTCCTGTAACCTAGCCTCCGATAATATTCTTTCACGCCTACAGCCGAGTTCACCAGGAGCTTCCTAACATCATATTCTTCTTTAGCTATCCTTTCAGCTTCGGCTAGGAGGCTTCTACCATAGCCTTTATGTTGCCACGCCTCATCCAGCTTTTCGCCTCTAGGAGTCATGGGACCTGAAACGTGGAGTTCTCTAACTATGGCTGTTCTGCCTTTCACCTCTGGCCTGTAAGCTTTTTCGGAGGGTATGCGAAGCCTAAGCCACCCTACCAGTATGTCTTGAACCACGTCTTCGTAGGCCAGGAAAACCTCCACGCCTTGAGAAGCCTCGTAGCGGTCAACAGTCAGCCTTACATACGCCGGATTCGGCTTCACCCCCTTCTTCGCTTGGAGGTGGCCTGCCTCCCTGCACCTTATACACCGGCATTTCAAGCCAAGCTCTTCCACGCGTTTCTGAACGATTTCCCTGAGGTTTCCAGCTTTAACACCGTCCACTATCAGGGGGGCTGGTATATCCCTTTGAACCCTTTGAATTCTAACCCAGCCTGGCAGACGGGGCTTAACTTTAACAAGAAGGCCGACTACGTCTTCAACCTGGTAGGGCTTACATCTGCCTTCAGCCCAAAGCCTGTGAAGCCTTGTGCCCTTAAGCACGAGGGTTGGATAAATTTTCAGCATGTCAGGCCTGAAGTCCGGGGCGGCGAAAAGTCTTTCGAAGTCTTCTAGGTCGTCTTGGAGGCTGGAGCCTGGAAGCCCCGGCATCATATGGTAGCAAACCTTCATGCCGGCATCCTTAAGGATTCTTGTGGCTTCTACGACGTCGGCTACGGTGTGTCCCCGCTCCACCAGCCTGTAAACTTCGTCTCTAAGGGTTTGAACTCCGATTTCAACCCTTGTCACCCCAAGCCTGAGCATCTGGTTTACGTGGGGCTCCTTCGCCCAGTCAGGCCTGGTTTCAACGGTTATAGCGGTATTCCTTACGGGAGCCTTCTCAGCCAGCTTTAGGGCCTCATCAAGGCTTCCGGTTTCCCTGCCTATCAAGCCTTCAAGGCAGCCCTTAACAAACCATTCTTGGTATTCGATGGAGGCAGCTGGAAAGGTTCCTCCCATAACTATGAGTTCAACCTTGTCTATGGGGTGGCCTATGGCTTTAAGCTGGTTAAGCCTGCTTTCCACCTGGCCTCTGGGGTCGTAGCCGTGTTGGGCTCCACGCCGGGCTGCAGGCTCCCTTCCAGTATAACTTTGAGGCGTACCGTTGGAAGGCCCTCCTGGACAGTAAAGGCAGCGTCCGTGGGGGCATGGCAGAGGCTTGGTCATGGCGGCTACGACGAGAACCCCGCTGGCCCTTCTAACCTCTTTCCTCCTCAGAATTTCCGTCACGCCAGCTGGAGGGTCTAGGCCTTGGAGGGCTGAGTACAATTCGGCGTTTCCAGGAAGCTCTTTAAGCCCGTAGCGTTGAGCCAATTCAGCTTTAACCCTTTGAAGACTGGAAGACTCCTCCCTAAGCTTTTCTAATGCTTCCAGGCATGCTTCCTTTGGGAGGCTCAAGGCTTCAACTTCCACTTACAGGTTGAACGTTTACTTCATGCTTCATGGGGCTACCTTTAAAATTTCGCAGATTTTCCTGTAAAGTTTTTCTGAGGCTTCAAGGTCTGGGCTTTCAGGGTTCTCAGGGTTAGGCTTGGTTTTTCCGAAGAGGCATAGGACTTCTACCCCGCGGTTTGCTGCCAGGCCAGCTAGGAGGCCTGAGAAGCCTAGGAAGGGTCCGACGTAGCCTGGCTTAAGCCCGTACACTTTTTCAGCTTCCTCCAGCAGTTTTCTGGTTGAGGCTGCACAGCACACGGGCTCTCCTTCAAGGGCATATCCGGCTAGGATGTAGAGGCGTTTAACCCCGAGTTTTCCCATAAGCTCAACTGTTGCTTCAGCCACCTCATACTGGCCGTAAAAGTTAGCGTGGTATCCGTGGATGAGGCATAGGTGGAGAGGCTGGAGAGCATGGTAGACCTTAACCTTTGGAAGGCTTACGCCTCCAGATTCCACGATAACCCCTCCTATGCCGTAGGCTCTCGGCTTCGCGAAGTAGGAGGGAACCGTATCGTAGCGGGTTGGAAAGTCGCTTGAGAAGATTTCGGCTGTCAGAGTGGGGTTAAGCTTTGATGTTAGGCTGGTTAGAGCCTGCCAGCCTACAGACCTTAGGCCTGGCGAGCTTGCCACAGCCTGGCTTAAGGAGGCTTCAGGTTTGGCCAGAAGTTTAACCCTGCAGTGTGAGGGCTCAGACATAGTAAGGCTTCTCCTTCGGAGGCTGCCTTCCAACCTTTAAAACACGCTCTAGAACCTGCTGTTCAAGCTGAGAAACTCTTTCCATGAATTCCTCGGTTAGGGCTACCTGCCTCTCCAAGCCTGAAAGGTCAACTTCAACCTTCAAGATTCGAGTTAAAACTTTGAGGAGGGCCTTTGAAGCCTTGGCATCCACTATAGGCCTGCCTGAAGGCGTGGAATACCCTGGGGTTTCAGCCAGCAGGCATGCGCCTTTCAGCCCTTTAACCTTGGCTTCACCTACAATCAGCCCTTGAACCCCTTCTATGCTTCCCCTCTCCAGCTGGGAGAGTCCAAACCTGGACTTTAGCTCCATAAGGAGCTCCTGGCTTGTGGCCACAGCGTAGACGGAAGGCTCCTTCTCAGGGGCTCTGAATTCGACCAGGTATCCGCTCAGCGAGTATACTTCTTTAACGTTTAACTCTTCAGCTTTTTCCAGTAGCTCCCTGGCGAAGGCGTGCTGGCCTTCAGGGCTTAAGGGCTGAGCGTTCCCGGTTAAGAGTAGGAGGTCTCCTCCGCCTTCAGGATTCTTCCACCCGTAAAGCTCGCACTTCAGAAGCTCGATGAGCCCTTCCTTTGTAACGATTACCTGGGCTGGGAAGTGAGCTGAATAGGCTTCGAAGAGGAGGGCTGGCTTGAGCTCTTGGACCAAGTAGTCTACAGCCTGCTTTCCAGCTAAGCCTACATCTGGCATTCCCACTATCAGCCTTGAATTTTCAAAGCTTCCTCTGGAAGCCTGTCTCCACCGAACCTTCAATTCTAAACCTAGAAATAACAGCAAACCCAACCCATATATAGGTATGCGCGGTAAAACCGGAGGCTCCGGGAAGACTGGGCTGGCTAAGCCTAAGGCAACCGTCTACACTTTCGGCCATTCAACCAGAAGCCTTCAAGACTTCGTTCAGGCCCTTAAAAACTTCAAGGTTAAAGTGGCTGTGGACGTCAGAAGATTTCCAGGCTCAAAGAAGAACCCTCAGTTTTCTAGGGAAGTGCTGGGCCTAGAGCTTCCTCAGGCTGGAATAAGGTATGTCTGGCTTGGAGAGCTTCTAGGCGGATACAGGTCTGGAGGCTACAGGCGCCACATGAGAACTAAAGCCTTCAGGGAGGGAATAAGAAAACTTGTGGAGTTAGCTTTGAAGGACAGAACAGCCGTCTTCTGCTCTGAAGCCCTATGGTTCCGCTGTCACAGGCGTTTCATAGCTGACAGGCTTACGAGAATGGGCTTCGAAGTAGTTCACCTTTACGACAGCAAACGGTGGAGTATCCACAAGCTTAGAAGACATCAGTCCCGCCGCCCGTAGAGGCCGTGGGAAACCTAGGTTTATGGTGGAAGGCTGGAAGAGCCGTGTCTCCGCTTACACCCACGATTAATTTTCTTTGCCGTCAGTTTTCCCTTCCCACGAAGTCTTGGAGAGTTAGCTGTCCACGGCTCTCTCTAAGCCTTAAAACGTGGATGGTCAGCTCGTCTAAGCTTTTAAACCTTAAGTTCACGATTTTTTCAAATCCCCAGCCAAGACATTTCACGGCTGAAAGAGTGCAGGCTGAAGCCACGGCTCTAACCCAGTCTCCTCCTTGAAGGTAGGCTGCTAAGAGAACACCACACCATACGTCTCCAGCTCCCGTGGTGTCCCTTGGAGATGGGACAAGGCCGCTTAAGGCTGGAATAAGCTGGGGTTTCCCGTTTTCTACGATGATAGCTCCCATCTGGCCTAGGGTTACGGCAAGCCTTTTCGCCTTGAGAACCTGGATGGCGTGGATTAGACTTCCAGCTCCGGTGAGCGTTAAAGCCTCATGGTCGTTCACCACGAAGAGGTCTACCATCTCCGCCAGCCTTCTCAGAATCCGCCGGTACTGGGAAACCTCCAGGTAGTCGGGTGAAGTATGCATGGAAATCCATACCCTCGGCGAGGCAGACCGCATCTGCCTGATGAACTTTTCAACCTTTGGAGGGCGCATGGGGGCTAAATGGATGAAGTTTCCCTCCCTAACCCATGGTTTCGGAAGGTCTGAAACTTTTATAGCTGCTCCAGCCCCAATTTCAACCTTTACGTATTTAGCCTTGAAAGCCTCACTGTAGTTTATGGTGAACCTTGAAGTTGGCATTCCCACGATTTTAACTATGGAGCCTGGGAAGTTCGAGTGGAGGAAGGTTACATGTTTGAAGTCTCGGCCTACGGCTGTCACAATTTTAACGTTGTCATAGATGGTTTTCGCGCCTAGGGCGGCGTATAGGGCTGCACCTCCAAGCTGAACCTTTTCACCCCAAACATTTCTAACCCTGTCCACGGACACGTGGCCTACGAAGACTAGCAGGGGGCTTCTAGACATTTCCGACAGCCAACCCGACGACAAGCCTCATACAGCTAAGGCGAAGATAAAAAATTATCGGATAGAATCCCATTAAAGCTTAGAGATGGCCTATCCATCGCAGTCTCTCCCAGAAATAGAATACGCCTCTAAGATGCTGGAAGCCCTCAAAGGGAGAGTAGTATGGGATAACATGCTGCTGGGGAAATACTACGTTTTCAGAGATAGGCTTCATGCTGGAGAAATCCTGGCAAGTCTCCTCCAAGAGGAGGATTTAAAAGGACTGGTCCTCGCCATACCAAACGGTGGAATACCTGTAGGTGTGGCTTTAACTGGAAAACTTAGAATAGGATTCGACCTTGCCATCTGCAGGAAGCTTCAGATACCGTGGAACAAGGAGGCAGGCTTCGGAGCTCTGGCGCCGGATGGAAGCCTAGCCCTCAACGAGAAGCTTATGGAAAGCTTAAACCTGAACTCTAAGGTTTTGGAAGCTCAGAAAAGGAAGGCGTTAGAAGAGTTGGAGGAGAAGGAGCGGGTTTTCAGGGGAGACAGGCCTCCTCCACATCTGAAGGGCGAACATGTCATCCTGGTTGATGATGGACTTGCTTCAGGCTACACCATGCTGGCTGCTGTACGATATGCTTGGAGGGGTGGAGCCTCAAAAGTTGTAGTGGCAATCCCCACAGGGTCTGTCAGAGCTTTAAAGCTTGTTGCAGGAGAAGCTTGGAAGGTTTACTGTGCAAACGTTAGGGGAGACCTCCTAGGCTTCGCGGTGGCAGACGCCTACCAGCAATGGTACGACGTAAGCGACGGTGAAGCCTTAGAATGGCTTAGGAGAATCCGGGGGTGGCGGAGTTAGATTTCGACGAATTCGACTTCAAGCCTCGCTGGGTCTAGCAGGGCTACCGTCCTCTTTCCTGTCAGGTAGCCGCAGGCTTCACCTGGGTTGACGATTAGGGTGTCTCCTAGCTTCAGGACCTCCTGTTTATGGGTGTGACCTCTTATCACCGCATTGTATCGCCCTGAAAGGGCTAAAGCCTCTACGATAGGCTGAACTACGCCGTGGATGAGGGCTAGCTTTCCTCCTTCAACTTCAACCTCAGCGAATTCTCCTCTGATTTCACCGTTTAGAACTTCCGCGTAACGCTGTTTAAGGAAGACCCTTTCTCCGTCTACGTTTCCGAATACCCCTATGAGTTTAGCCTTTAAACCTTTGAAGGCTGCTGACGTGAAGGGTGCGTTGAAGTCTCCCGCGTGGAGTACGAGTTCCACCTTTCTCTGGTTGAAGACCTCCACCGCCCTGCGGATGGCCTCAAGGTTGTCATGGGTGTCGGATATTAAGCCTATCAGAACCATAACGTTTCACCTCTACGTTTGCTGGTGGGGCTCGGCGCTGATGTCACTCTTCACCCTTCCGTAATACCAGCTCTCCTCATAGCCCCAAACCGTAGATACGTTTTAGCCCCTCAAATAGCTTGCTGAGGAGAAATCCCATGGAAGAAGTCTACCAGGTTAAGCCCATAGAAGTAATTCGTTCGCCTATAAGGTTTCAGGGGAAGCCCC
>LUCC01000045.1 GCA_001593855.1 Candidatus Hecatellales archaeon B24
CTGTGCGAGCACGCAGTCGACAAGCTCGCCTAGAGCCTTCTCTGCTTCCTTCCAGCTTCTGGCGACAACCTCTACCACGTATTTTGGGGCTCCAGCAGTGTACATTGCCATTTTAACCCGTTTAACCTTCCTTGAAGCCCTGCAAGAAGTTAGAGACTGCTTTATCGCTTCTATCCCCTTCGGGCCTGGGCAGGTAAGGCGGAATACCCCCTTAATCTTCACGGTTGAAGGCTTAACTTTGAGCTTAGCGATTTCAGCCAGAGCCTTCGCGACTTCAGGAGGTATCCCAAGCTTTGCACCTATGCTTTCTCCTTTCTCAGCGAACTCCTCTAAGGCTGCGTAGGCGCTTGGAAATTTCTCTTCAAGCTTTGCCGTGTATTCGGCGGCGAAGGCTGAGAGGTCTTTTACTCCAAGCTTTTCACCTACAGTTTCAAGAATGGTTTTAGCCTTTTTCCTGCGTTTCCATTCTACAAGTTTATCCTGTTTTTCCTTTCCGCTTACCCTCCTGAGGGATAAGTCTATGTGCCGCCTCTCACGGTTAACTCTTAAAACCTTTAAAACAAGCTTCTGGCCTGGTCTGACATAGTCCCTTATGTTTCTAACCCAGCTTGTGGAAACTTCTGATATGTGGAGGAAGCCTTCTATTCCACCATATTCGTCGAGCCCTAGGTAGGCTCCATACCCTGTAATCTTGTTAACAGTTGCTATTACAAGCTCCCCGGGTTCAGGCAGCTCCTCCAGTTTCCATCTTTCATCCTCAACCATCAGCCCAGCCTCTCCACAACTTCCCCTCTCAGCAGAACTTTGCCTCCGGTGGCTTCAGCTATAACAGCCCCGCACACACTACATGAGACGTTCCGGGAAGCCCTGTCGAAAACCACGTTTTCATGCCCGCAGTCGGGGCA
This sequence comes from Candidatus Hecatellales archaeon B24, assembly GCA_001593855.1. Taxonomy (GTDB): domain Archaea; phylum Thermoproteota; class Bathyarchaeia; order Hecatellales; family Hecatellaceae; genus B25. The sequence continues at coordinate 906 of LUCC01000045.1, forward strand.
TCTGACCTTTATAAAGTTGCTCCTAGGCTTCGGAATTGCCTCCCTAAGCTTAGGCATAAGCTTTCACCTTTTAATAAGCCTATTTAAGCTCAGCCTTTTTAAGCCTGATTCCCTTCTTTAAAATGGTGTACCCGCATTTTTTGCAGGTAAGCTTCATGGTTGCCTTCTTGGTGGTTTTAGCTGTTCGTTTAAGCTCGGGATATTTTTGTCCTCCGTAACCATGTTTATCCCGTTCATGGTGTCTTGCACCGGCGGCCAATGTTCTTTCTTTACCTTTCTTGTAGAGGGTTACGGTGTGAGGCGTATGAGACCTGCACTTTGGACAGTAGGCGTTTAAACTCCTTGGAAACTTCATGGCGTCTTCACCTTCTTAGCGATATTATGCCTAATTAAACCTTCCGCCAGCTCCTGCGGTAGATAGGCCACGTCCTCTGCTTTAAAAGGCCCGTAAGTTTTAAGGTTAGAGTCTACGAGGGCTGGGGCTTCCTTGAGAAACCTCACTAAAACCAGTTTTTCCTCCAGCTTTTTCTCTGCACCTGAAATAATAGTCTCCCTTAAGGCTTCAGCAGCCTGGAAGGCTTCCCTAACCTTACTGTAGACGGCAACCTCCTCTTCAGCTAGGTTTAAGGCTTCAGGAGGCTTCTCAACCTCCTGGAAGAGGCTGAAAATTTTTTTCAACCTGAGCTCTAAAAGGTCGGAGGCTAAGGCTTCAGCCTTTTCAAGCTCTCTCAGCTTAAGCCTTCCCTTCAAGGACTTCTCGTCTGCCTCTTCAACCTCCCTTCGAAGGCGTTTGAAGTATTCGCTCAAATGCTTGTAGAAGCCGGGTTTCAGCTCTTGAAGCTTAGAGTTTTCGCTTTCCCTAAGCCAGGCCTCGTAAAGCTCGTTAAACATTTACTATGCCTCCGAAGGCTGAAGCCCTCCTTTCAAGAGGACTGCTATCCCTGTTCCAATCATGTATACGGCTGGAGACCAAGAGACCTCTACGATTTCTCCAGCCTTAAACTTATATTCTGCTCCTCCAAGCTTAAGAGGCTTAGGCTTAACGATTTTAACTTTAACGTTTCTCTCCTCCGGAAAGGCTAAGGCTTCCGTTAGAGGGTTAAACTCTGGAAGCTTCCTACTTTCTATTAGAACCGCTTTAAGGCCTGTCTTGCCGTGGAGGCTTCCGGGGAGCCTTATAAGCCTGTGAACGTCGGTGGTTACAACTGTGTCCACGAGAGCAGCTTCAAGGCTTGCAGCAGCCTGCAGAAGCCGCTCCCAGGTTTTCCACGGTATGCCCGCGGCGTCTCCGGCTGAGAGTTCCCTTAAAAGTTTCTCCCTGTTCTCTTCCAGAAGCCTTACAGCCTTCCCAGTTAGCCCCAGCTCTTTAAGCTCCTCCCCCTTCCTGAGGAGAAGGCTGTAGGCTGCCCTGGCAATCCTACCCCGCCAACCTTCCGCTGAGAAGTCTACTTCACGGGTGCTTCTCCTCCTAAGCTCAGGGTAGAGGAGGGAAGCCTTCAGCCCTGAAGCGGAAACGTAATCTACGATTTCCTTTCGCTCCTCAGAGCTAAACTTTAAAATGGCTTCATCAGCCACATGCACATGGTATCCCCGATGGCCTGAGAAGGCTACTTCCAGCTTGGCCTGGCTGAAGCCGAAGTCCTCTTCAAGCATGGACAGAAGCTTAAGGGTTTCCCTTTTTGCAGCCTCCAAACACTGCTCGCAAACCCATTTATCCGCCTCTATTCTCCGCCTTCCGCAGCGAGGGCATTTCTCAGGCTCCACTCCCCACCCTTCAAGTCCGCAGTCCAAGCATTTCCAGCTGTCGTGAACCGTTTTACAGGATGTTACAATATGGTCGCTGTCTATGTCGAAGATGAGGTCTGCGCCAAGCCATCCCTTCCCAGCCATATCTTCGGCTTCCGGCCTCTCATAGTAGGCTGAAGAGTAGTAGGCGTCGGAAGGCGTGAAGTTTACGAGGAAAGCCGCCAGGTCCGGCAGGCTTTTAAACCCTTTATGCCGCATCATGCTTTTCTCCCGGCGGAAAGGTATAAAGCCGAATTCACGCTTGTCGAAGGCTTTAGGAGGCTGTAGGCTGGATGAAGCTTCAGCGTAGTATTCTTGGAAGGACTTCTGGAGGAAGGCCATTTCAGCTTCTCCAAGTGTCATGTTTTCCCGGGCCTCCCGGCTTTTGAAAGCTGTTTAACCTTCAGCCTGTAGTAGGCTAGGGGGCTTCTGACACGCTTGCAGAGTTCTTCCTCCCTTGGGCAGAGTCCATGGGTTTTCATTCTTCCACAATTCAGCGGCCTATACCTGGTTTTCCCTCCTACAAGCCCTGCGATATGCTCCACCTGGTATTTGGTCATCCTCTCGTCGAAGTCTGTAACTGAAACGTAAAGCCTGACGATTTCCTCGATAGGCATCCCAAGGTTTATGAGAAAGGCTGTAAGCGTGAACCTTCCGATGTGAGGTATATCCCTGCCGCCTGAAAGGTCGAAGTAAAGGCTTGCCATGCAGGGAGGGAAGGCTTCAAACCTAACCCTGCCCAGCTCCTCCCGTGAAAGCACCTTCCTAACTCCCGCATAAAAAGCTTTAAGCTCTTCAACCAGCCCCCTTAAAGGCTCAGGAACCTCAACTTCAGGAGCCCTCTCGATTCTGGACTGGATAAGCCTTTTAACCTCCTCCTCAAGGAGGCGGACCACTCTCTCCTTGGTCAGCTGAACGTATCCGCCGGCGAGACGCTGGTTTACAAGCTTCCACTCCTCCTCCCTAAACCTTGAAGCATTTCTCAAATAGTCTGCGAAGTGAAGCCTGAAGGGCGGATGGGATTTCCCGTTAAAGCTGAGCTTCCATCCGAAGTTTTCCACGGCGATTTTAACGATTTTCCCGGGGTCTTCAGCTTCAAGCCTTCCTCTGGCAACCCTAGCCTCGTATAGGGCTAGCCTCCGCCAGAGGTAGGAGTCCCCGACAGCCTTAGCCAAGGCCAAGGCCAGAGGAAAAGAGAGAAGCTCGTATTCTTCGCTGCCTTGAAAGATTTCCGGAGGCTTCACCTCTTTTAAGGGTTTAGCTGACTTCTCTATTCTTTCTCTGGCCCTGGCGACGGGAGGCTCTTCCGGGCTTCGGAAGTCTTCCAGCTTGAAGCCTATCTGCCTTAGTTTTTCAGAAGCCTGCTTGGTGAAGGGGTATCTGGCATGGTCGATGATGGTTGGCTCTTCACCGCTCATGCTGAATCATTCTATTCTAGGAGCCAAGTAGTATGTTAGCCTTCCCTTAGGTGTAAGCTCATAGTCAAGCTTAACAGGCTTATCCGTTGAGAACTCCACGCTGACAAGCTTGGAGGATTCAGAGCCAGCCTTAACCATATCCTCTAGGAAGCCTACCCCATAGAGGGCTTTAACCTCGCCTTGAACGTTGAAATCGTAGACAGACGGGTTATCCCTTTCAAAGTCTATTTCCACCCTTCCAGTCTCGCTTTCGCCGACCAGGCTGAGCTTATCTTGGCTTGCAGTAAACCTAACCTGGTCGCTTACGTTTGAAACTTCGAGGATGGCATCCCTCAAATGGTCTGCGTCAAGCTTAACCCTGGCGTCAAAGGTCAGCTTAGGTGTTGGAAGCTCGGAGGTTGAAGGCTGAAGCAGGGGTATGGCGAACCGCCTAGTATACCTGCCAGTAAGCTTCATGGTAAGCCTGTTCGCAGCGGTGTCCAGCGACATTTCAAGGGTTTCCCCGCTTCCAACCCGCCTGAGAAGCTTAAGCATCTCCCCAAGGCCAACGCAGATCTTGGAGGGCTCCGGGCATTCGAACTCTTGGAAGGTGTCCCTCTCATATTCGAAGTCTACCATGGCCACATGGCTGGGGTCCATCGCCCTCAAATATAAGCCTTCAGGTTTAATGTCGAAGGTTGCTTCTTCAACCAGGGTTGAAATGGCTTCCAGAAGCTTCCTCCAAGCCCTTGCATCTGAAAGCACAATCCTGAACATGACGCCTCACACCACTCATATTGACCTAGCCAAGTTTAAAAGCGTTTGCCGACCATAAAAAATTAAAAGCTTATGCAGGCTTATTTTCAATTCTGGGGTAGAGCTTGCCTGGAAACCATGTAATCCCGCTGGTCCTAGGCCTCTTTAAAGGCGTAGCTGAACGCCTCTGCTTTCAGGAGAAGCCGGCTCTAAACCTTAACTGAACCTGCCGCATGGAAGGGATAAGGCCTCTTGAACAGGTTTAACCTTCTCGCCATAGTTTACATTTCCGCCTTCATGGGGCCCTTCGGGGGAAGCATGGTTGTAGCCATGTTCCCGGAGCTTAAAGGAGTTTTCAACGTTGACATAGCCGTCATGGCGCTTACGGTAACGGTTTTCATGGTGCCCTACAGCGTATCCCAGATTTTCTTCGGACCCCTTTCTGACATCTACGGCAGAAAACTTGTGATGGCCGCTGGCTTAGCCATATACGCGGCCGGAGCCTTCCTGGCAGCCTCCTGCGACATTATAGCCGTGTTCATGGCTTCAAGAGTTATCCAAGGTGTTGGAGGAGCCATGGCGCTTCCCGTAGCCATGGCGATGCTGGGAGACGAATTTCCACCTCAACAGTTAGGTAAGGCTATGGGAGGCCTAAGCGTAGCCATAACCCTAGGCCTCGCGTTAGGCCCCCTGACAGGAGGAATCATGACAGGCATAGACTGGAGGCTGGCCTTCATAGTCACAGGCCTGCTACCCCTAGCAGTAATACTCCTCCTGCACACCTGGAAAGCGAAACCTCCAACAGCCAAGCCCAAGGAGCCCATAAAAATCCTGGAAGTTTTAACCATGCCGGCTGTTCTGGCCACAGGCCTAGTAGGCTTCATCGTCTTCTTGGTCCGCATTGGAACCTACACTTTCACCGCGGACGCATTAGGAGAGTTCCCCTACCTTATGAGCGGGGAGCAGATAGGCTACCTTCTATCCCTAGCAGGCTTCACAGGTTTAGTTGCAGGCCCTCTAGCCGGGGTTTTCTCCGACAGGTTTGGAAGGTTCCCCGCAGCCCTACTCGGGATGACCCTTCTCTTCGCAGCCTTCCTGCTGCTGGCCATGCCGGAATGGAGCGTGCTCATGCCTATCATAATGGTTCTCCTGGGTGGGGGTTCAACCACGGTTTTCACAACTCTCGGAGCGGTTTCAGTGGAGGCAGCACCATGGGCGCGGGGGACAGCAACCTCCCTCTACGGCTTCCTACGCTTCATGGGGTACGCTCTAGGCCCGGTGGTTCTCCTACCAGCCTACCAGCAGCTGAACGTGCTAGGCGTCGCCCTAGCAAGCGAAACAGCCGTAATAGCAGCCCTCCCCCTACTCTACACCATAAGGAAAACCCTAGCCTACCAGAAAAACTGAATGAGGATAGGTCTGAATAAATTAGCTTCATATATTTCGATGTGTAATTAATGTTTTAGTGGTGTTT
>LUCC01000046.1 GCA_001593855.1 Candidatus Hecatellales archaeon B24
TTTAAGCTTGTATTTTAGGTATACGCCTGTCCGCCCAACCGTGTCCCGCCGCGTGAGAACTCTAGCCCTTTCCCTCACGATTTCAGGGCTTACACCAACAGCTCTGGCAGCTTCAGCCTCCCTTCCGGCTACAGGAGCCTCCACGTGGCCGCGTGGAACCGGGAGAATAAGCATGAGCCTTTTGTCTATGCCTGGAACCCGTTTCCCGGCTTTAAGCTCCTCCAAGGCCACTTCACCTCCAAACCTGTAGAATTCTCTTTCAAGCCGGGATAGGCTGACCAAGGGAAAGGTAACCGTGGTAAGCTCGTCTAGGTATAGGTGGGCTTTAACCACATGGCGTGGGGTAGCTTGAACCATAAGCCTGTCAACCAGGTGGAATCCCGCCTTCTCTAAGGCTAATTCAACCTGGAAGGAGGCTGCCGGGGAAGGTATAACCACGTCTACGTCGCTTCTCCTGTCCACATCTCCGCGGGCAAGGCTTCCGTGGACAACTGCCCTGTGAAGGCCGGCTTCGGCTAGGGCCTCCATGACCCTTTGGGCTTTAAGGCGAAGTCTGCTGAGAAGATTCCACCTTTCCACGCTGTAGACAACTTCCCGGGAGTCAGCCAGCCGGACAGGCTTTTTAATCCTGGACAAGCCGCCTCAAACCCTAAAAAGGGAAAGATGAGATTTAAGATTAAAGATGGCTGAAGGAGGGATTTTTCATGCCTCGCAGGGTTTCCACAGTATGCTCTCTCTGCGTTCATGAATGCGGAATTGAAGTGGAGGTTGAGAATGGCAGACCTGTGAGGGTTAGAGGCCTCAGAGAGCACGGGGTAAGCCGGGGTTTCCTATGTCCTCGGGGCTACGCAGCCCTCGACCATGCTTACTCTTCTAGACGCTTAAAGAAACCCCTTATCAGGAAGGGAGAAACGTGGGAGGAGACGTCGTGGAGTGAAGCCTTGGATTTCATGGCTTCCAAGCTGAAGGAGGTGAAGAAGCGGTATGGGGCTAGGGCCTTGGCTGTTTGGGGAGGAAGCGTAGCCATAGAGAACCTTAACGATTTCGCAGCCTTCGCCCAGAGGTTCTGCGACTTGTACGGAACCCCGAACTGGGTTGACGCTGGAAGCTGGTGTTTCTGGTCTATGATTCTGGCTAGGCTTGCCACCTACGGTAAATATGAAATCCCCGACCCTGCAAGGTCGAAATGTGTTATGCTGTGGGCTCACAACCCCTCCGGCTCAGACCCGCTCACAGCTTTAAAGCTCAGCAAAACCCTGGGAAGAGGAGGGAAACTTATCGTCGTAGACTGCCGGCGGACCACGTGGGCTGACAGGGCTGACGTATTCCTCCAGCCTAAGCCTGGCTTCGACCTGCACGTAGCTTTAGCCATGATTAACGTAGCCGTAAGGGAGGAACTGTACGACCGGGATTTCGTGGAGAAGTGGACAGTAGGCTTCAGCAGGCTTGCGGAACATGTAGCCAGGTATACTCCTGAGGAGGCTGCCTGGAAGGCCGGGGTTAAAGCTGAAACCATAAGAGAGGCAGCTAGACTCTACATGGCCTGTAAGCCCTCATGTATAGTTCAGGGTATCACATCTCTAGACCACCATGTTAACGGCTTCCAGACTTCTAGGGCCCTAGCCATACTTCAAGCCCTCACAGGCTGCCTGGACGTGGAGGGAGGTTTCACCCGGCCTCCAGCCCTAAAACTCAGAAGCCTCAGGCTTCCACACCTCGTCAAAGACCGCCCGCTGGGGTGCGAACGCTTCCTCCTTTACCGGGGCCTCCACGGCCGTCCACCAGGCTTCGCCCACGGCTTCACTGTGCTGGAAGCAGCGAGAACGGGTAGGCCTTACCCGGTGAAGGCTATGGTGGTGGCAGGGGCTAACCCTGTGGTTACCATGCCTGACGTTGACAGGGTGGTGGAGGCCCTTCAAAGCTTGGACTTTCTGGCGGTAATAGACCTCTTCATGACTGAGACTGCAGCCCTCGCCCACCTAGTGCTTCCCGCCTGCTCCTTTCTGGAGCGTAGCGGTGCACGAACTACAGGGTGATGCATGGTGAACCCTACATGGCCCTGAGGAGACGCTGCATGGAGGAGCAAGGTGAATCTTGGCCTGACTGGCGTATATGGACGGAGTTAGCGTGGAGAATGGGCTTCGAAGAGCAGTTTCCGTGGAGAAGCGTTGAGGAAGCCTCAGACTGGATGCTTGAACCTTCCGGGCTGAACCTTAAAAAATTAGCCGAGGAAAACCCGGCAGGCATATTTTACGCTAAACGCTTCACAGCCAAGGAATACGAAGCCTACGGAGGCTTTCCAACATCCTCAGGTAAGGTGGAGTTCTACTCTGAACAGCTGGCTGAGGAAAAGGTGCCTCCTCTTCCCACCCCCGTCGAGCTGAGGGAGCTTGAAGCTGACAGCGAATATCCTCTGCTGCTCGTAAGCGGGTATAGAATCCCGTTTTACACGCACAGCCAGCTTAGGGACGTCAAAAGGCTTAGTGAACGTTGTTCCGAGCCGATAGCAGAAATACATCCTTCCACCGTCAGGAGGGAGGGCTTAGAAAATGGAGGCTTGGCTGTTATAGAGACGAGGAAGGACAGCATTAGGATAAAGGTTGCAGCCGCGGAAAGACTGAAACCGGATGTGGTAAGCATACCTCACGGGTGGCCTGGGCTTAACAGGCTCTTCGGCTTCGAACCTAGCGACCCTGCCACTGGCTACGCGGTGTTTAAAGGTTTACCTTGCAGAGTTAGGCCGGTTTAAGGCTTCCGCCAGCCGTCGGTTACGTTTGCACGTTTTTGCCTAAGAAAAAATTTATTTGATTTATGGAGATTATTAAAGTTTTAAGTAGCTGGTTTAGGGATGGAACTCTGTGAAGGCTGTGGTGCTGGCTGGAGGCTACGCTAAGCGTTTACAGCATTTTTCGAAGAATATTTCTAAGCCTCTACTACCCATTAAAGGCAGGACCATCATCGACCATATCGTGGAGAAGCTCATCAGCCTTAACGAAATCCGGGAGATAATCGTTTTAACCAATAGGAAGTTTGCAGGCCAGTTCAGGGAGTGGGCTTTGAAAGGCGGATATGAAAGGGTGGAAGTAGTTGCGGAGCCCAGCAGGAATGAGGAGGAGAAGCTTGGCTCGCTTGGAGCCATAGCATGGTTGGCTTCAACACGGGGGCTGGAGGAAGACTGCCTGATAATTGGCGGAGACAACGTTTTCACTTCAAGCCTTGAACCGCTTATGGAATACTACGGGAAAGTTAAGGCACCTATCATAGTGGTTTACGATTTGAAAAGCAGGAAGCAGGCTAGGGAGTATTCTGTTGTTAAACTTGGCTCAGACTCGAAGGTTGTAAGCTTCGTTGAAAAACCGGAGAAGCCTGATTCAACCCTCATAGGAACCTGCATTTACGTTATGCCCAAGGAAACCTTGGGAATGCTTCGCAGATATTTAGAAGAGGGAGGAAACCCTGACAGCCCAGGATACTTCATCCAGTGGCTTCACAGCCGAACCGGTGTTTACGGCTACAAGCTTGAGGGCCAATGGTACGACGTAGGGAAGCCTGAAACCTACCTGAAAGCCCGGGAAGCCTTCCAGCCGGAGAAAGGGTAAACAGGTGTCGGAGGCGGAAAAGTCTGGCTTCAAGCGAGGTTAAAACCCATACAGCCCTTCACGTGGTGAAAGGAGCGGTTAGGAAAGTTCTGGGGGCGAAGTGGACTGCCAGCGTGCACGTAAGCGGAAACCATGGAAGGCTGACCGTGCAGTTCAACCGTAAGCCCACCGACGAGGAGCTAAAGGAAATTGAAAGGCTGGCTAACGAGAAAATACGCGAGAATGCCCCGGTAGAAGTGTACACGCTGCCCCGGGAGGAAGCTGAAAAACGTTTCGGCGATGAAATATACGACCTCTTCCCGATTCCGGAGCATATTAAAACCCTGAACATACTGGTTATCGAGGGGTGGAATGTTAACGCCTGCAACAAGGAGCACGCTCAAACCACAGGTGAAATAGGAAGCATAAAACTTGGGAAGCCGAGGTTCAGGCAGGCAAAGCAACTTTTAGAGCTGCCTTTCGACGTAGAGTAAACCTGCTTATCACGGGATTAAGCCGGGGGGTTCGGCTTTCAGCTGCTTCCGTCCTCTTGCAGGGAAACGTTAATATGTGTCCGTGAAGCGTGGGAGGACGGGTGAGCACGGCTAAATTTAACCAGACACTCACCTTGGAGGGAAACGGTTGGTTAAAAACTGCCCGAAATGTGGAACTAAAATGGAGTATGACCGGATTAAAGACACGTTATACTGCCCTAAATGCAAGTATGACGAGAGAAAAGGAGCCAGCTAACACGTCCATACCAGCCTAACACACTTCCCTTTTTATCTTATATAGCGTAAGCCCTTCTCCTACAGTCTTACCTCAAGCTTCGGTGTAATGTTCTGCCAGGCATTTCCTAATTTCTCTTATATTCTTTATATTCTATTTATAAGCCTTCAAAACTACCCTCTTTTTCTAAAGTAGGATTTTGACTATAGCAGCAGTTAAACCCTATTTGTAATTTCTATTTTTATACCGGCTTCTCCTCGTATAGTTTTCTAAAGCTGTTGGTTAGGAAGCAGTATGTAAGTATTAGGCTCGCTATACCCATTGTAAGGCTTGAGATGAAGGCTAGGGATGGTTCCGGAAGCATGTTCAGCTTATAGAAGATTAGGGGTGAAAATATGGCAGCCATGGCCGCGCTCCAAAGCAGAAATCCTATGAGAGCCCCCTTCTGACTTATTAGACGGGTTCTTGGTGCGGTTGTGAAGTCTGGGTAGCGAGCAGTGCGGCTCGGTTGTTGAACTCTGGCTGTATCAGAAAAACAACCGTGAGGTAAAAGATGAAGGAAGGGAAGAACTGTACAACAATTAGGAGTCGCAACCTCTTGAGTGCTAGTTTTTAGTTAAGTATTTATTTCTGAAAACCGAAATACATTTCGGAAAAACGAAACAGTGGATGAGGATGTATCTGGACCGCATCTTAGGGAGCACGACCAAAGTGAATGCTTTGTCCGTGCTGATATCCAACCCTGAAAAGAGCTTCATGGAGGTCGAGCTTGCCAGGGAAAGCGGCTCTCCGGTCTCAGAAGTGAACAGGCAGATGAGCGACCTGGTTAATTCTGGATTGGTCTTGGTGCAGCGGGTTGGGAGAGCCAAAGTCTATCAGATAAACAGCAAGCACTTCCTCTACAGTCCCATAAGGAAACTGTTCAGGAGCCTTGAGAGCGTGTACCGGGAGATCGCCAAGAAAATCGTTTCACGCGTCGCCAAGCATAAACCTAAAGCGATAATCCTCTTCGGAAGCTTGTCCAAAGGAAAGATAAGAAGCGACATCGTTAAAGAACCGAGCGACATCGACCTCATAGTGGTGGCGGACAAGGGCGATGTGCATAAGATAAGGAACGAAATGCTCCGGTTCATCAACGAAGAGATTAGTATAAGATACGGCGTTGTAGTCTACCCCATCGTGCTCTCGTTAGAAGAATATTTGAAAGGTCTGAGCAAGGACCAGTTCATCATCGATGCGCATTCGAAAGGGGAGTTGTTGTATGGAGAAAAGCCGCACAGGTTTGGTTAAGTGGGCGCTGCGCAAAGCAGAAGAGTACCTGCAGTCTGCGCACGGCAACTTGAAGGCTGGAAGGCTCTTTCCTGCCGCGGAAGAAATATTCCGCAGTGTCGAAACCGCGCTCGAAGCGTTATTGTACTATTACGGGACTAGGAAGATAGAGTATCCGGGAACGCAGAGAAAATTCAAAAACCAATCTTCCATCAGGCAGCCATTGATACCTAGTAGTTTTTTCTTTATTATTTGAACCCTCGGCCAACAGGTTAAGAGTTGAAGATTGTGGTAAAATTAAAGCTTTTTAAATCTTAAGTCTATTCTTATTTGGTGATTTTTCAATTGTCCGAGGAAATTCTGAAGATCGCAAGAGAAGTAACGGCTAGGGAGAAACCTGAAGAGGCTCTAACCATTATTCTTAGAAGATACATTCAAGGTAGGATTGCTGAGTGTGAGGAAGAAATTAAGAAATTTGAATCTAAATATGGTATGAGTATTAAAGATTTTTATGAAAAACTTGGCAGAGATTTCCCTTTAACTTGGGAGCATGAAAGGGATTATATGGATTGGGATTGGGCGATAGCTGAAATTGAAGAGTTAAAAGAGAGACTTAAGAAGCTGGAAAAATATGGAAGCTGAAGAATTCGTAGATAACGTTTTATCAGTACTTCCTAGATTTCCATGGATTGCAAGAAGTGAAGTGAAAAGGTTTAAAAATAGAGTTAGAATAAGACTTTGGCTTAACAAAGCTTTTGTAGATATTTATCATAACGCAGAAGAAAGGATAACGTCTTATGCTTATGTTGAGGGTGGGCGAAGGTTATTTGAAGCCAACAACATGCGTATAGGCTGGCATCTGCACACCTTCGGGGAAATTGAAGAGCATGTACATATACCACCGTTGTCAGCAGAAGAATTCTTGAAAATGCTGGAAGAGGAGTTAAAAAAGAGGGATAAACTCTAAAGCTTAACTATTTTTGGTGGGCCCGGAGGGAGTTGAACCCTCGACCAACGGGTTAAGAGCCCGCCGCTTTAGGCAGAAGTATGGAACCGCAAATTGCCAAGTAACGTTTAATATGGTAAGGATTACTAAATCCAACCAGTCTGACAAAATCTGCCACACTTTTCTGTTTCACTATACGCAAAGTCCATCTATTATCCTGTTCAGATATTTTGGTTGTTGATATGCTATTGCTTTCCAAGAATTTTTTCACAGTTAACAATATCGGAAAACTTCTCATTCTAAGTTGGATCACAGCGTAATGATCGTAGATTTTTGGATGGTTGGCATATTGCTTACTGTATCTTCGGTACACTGATCCCTCTGTATCAAACAGTCCTCTAATGCAGTATTCTAGAAGCCTGTCGTTCGCTTTTATCGAATACGGAATGTCAAGTGTATCTGGCTTTTTACCTACCGGTATACCAAGCTCACAAAAATATCGACAAACTCTTGGGCTCCTAACGTGATACCTTACAGTATTATCACTTTTTCTCAGCCGCAAGCTGCCTTTGACAGAAAAGTGTTTACAAATGATAGGCTGCACTACATTGTTATAATACGCTTCGTCGTGCAGATGGCCAGTGAACGCTAGCTCATATCGCCAGTATCCAGACCAGCTGTCCCAGTAGTGCGATATACAGCCATCCCCTAAGATTGCTCCTGCAATTTCAGCAATTTGCGGTTCCATACTTCTCCTACCTGGCTGAGCTACGGGCCCGGAGGGGCGGTTGCTATTCAAGTCTTTAAAGGCTATGGGATTTTTAAGTTTTAGGTTTCCCTGTGGGGCTGCCATGTTCTTTCGTCGATGATTCTTTTGGTTTTACCGGTGCTTCTGGGGAGGGCGCCTGGTGGGAGAAGGTTTACGTTGAACCTGAGCATGGTGGCTTTTTTAAGTTCTTTTTCAAGCTGCTCTTTCAGGTGTTTGAGCTGTTCACCGTCCTTCATCGTGGAGTCTTCAACTTCCACTTGAAGCGAAAGCTCGTCGAGGTTGCGTACTACTATTAGGTAGTGGCCGTTGCACTCCTTTTTCGAGGCGACTATTCTCTCTACGGCTGAGGGGTATAGGCCTACTCCTCTAACCTTCACCATGTCGTCAACCCTTCCCTTTATCCACGAGATTTTACGGTGGGTTCTCCCGCAGTCGCAGCTTCGGACGTCCAGCAGCTTGGCAATGTCTCCTGTCCTGTATCTTAGGAGGGGCATGGCTTCCCTTGTGAGAGGCGTTACCACAAGCTCTCCCTCCTCCTCCACGCCTACCTGCTCACCTGTCTTCGGGTCTACCACCTCCAAGAGGAAATGGTCTTCCCAGACATGGAGGCCTTCTCTAACCATGCATTCAACAGCCACACCCGGCCCGCAGACTTCGGCGAAACCGTAGTTGTTGAAGGCTTCTAAGCTCAGTGCCTCCTCAATCTTAGACCTCATGGCCTCAGTCCATGTTTCAGCTCCAAGTATGGCAAGCCTTAGCTTAAGCTCTTCAACCACGCCAAGCCTCCTGGCGGTTTCAGCCAGCCTTAAAGCGAAGGAGGGAACCGCGTGGAAGACTGTTACGCCGAAGTCCCGCATGTATTCAGCTGTTTTTCCGGGCTGGCGGAGCCAAGGGGAACAACCATCAGCCCAATCGTTTGAGCCCCCTGAATGTAGCCTAACCCCCCGGTGAAAACCCCTTGAGAAGAAGTGTTCAGGAAGATGTCTCCCTTCCTGGCTCCTATAGCCACAAGGTTTCTGGCGGTGAGGTTCGACCAGTTTTCAAGGTCCCTAGCCGAGTAGAAGGATGCCACAGGCTTGCTGGTGGTGCCGGAAGAAGTGTGCACACGGAGCACCTCGCTCAGCTCTACAGCCAGCGAGCCTAGGGGGTAGCTTCGGATTAGGTCCTCCTTAACCGTGAAGGGAAGCTTCGCCAGACTATTCAACGTGACGGTGTCGTTCCGTGTGAAGCCTGCTTGCTTAAGCTTTCTACTGAGCAGCGGGGACCTCCAAGACCTGTGGAAAACTTCTTTCAGCCTTTTCTCCTGAAGGCTTCTCAGCTCAGGCCTGCCTATTCTTTCCAGTTCCGGCTGCCAGAAGGTAAACTAAAGACCTCCTTTCAGTCATGTTAGGCACCTCCGAGAAAACAAGAATTTCGCAGTGTTAGGGCTGGCTTAGAGCCGTTCAGAAGACCGGTAAACGCGACTC
>LUCC01000047.1 GCA_001593855.1 Candidatus Hecatellales archaeon B24
CGGTGTGGGAGACCTTGAAGCCGTATTCCATGCTTCCATGCTCTCCAACGACCTCGGCGTGGACGCTATAAGCTGCGGGACCACCATAGCCTTCCTCATGGAGCTCTACGAGGAAGGAATTATCACGAAGGAGGAAACCGGCGGAATAGACCTACGCTTCGGGAACGCTGAAGCCATGATCGAAACCATGAAGCGTATTGCTTCAAGGCAGGGTAAACTGGGAGAGTGGGGTGCCCTCGGAGTGAGGAAGGCTGCTAAAGCCATAGGTAGGGGAGCCGAAAAATATGTGACCGACGTTAAAGGAATGGAAACCATAATCACCGATCCCCGGGCTGCTACGGGCTTCGGCTTCGCCTATGCTGTTGCAAGCAGAGGCTCCGACCACCTGAGAGCCCACCCCGTCTTCGAGATGCTTCCCTACTTTAAGGCTGTGGCAGCTGAGCTTTTCGGCGCTCCTGAAGCCTGCATGCTCGGCGAGTTTAAAGGGAAGGTACGAATGATATACTGGCATGAAAACATGGCTGCAGTCACCGATTCCATGGGCACCTGCAGGTTTATGCATGCCTCCTTCTATGCCGAGTATCCCATCCCGGAGCTTATGGCCAAGTTCTCTAAGAGTAAAAAGGAGCCCCACTCCATCAAATACCATGAATGGCTCTCCGCTGCTACAGGTATACCCTTCACCTATGAATCCATGCTTCAGGCTGGTGAACGCATAATAGCCCTTGAAAGAGCATTAAACAATAGGTTTGGCATTAGGAGAAAAGATGACTATCTCCCAGAGAGATTTTACAATGAACCCTTAGGCTCAGGCAAGTTCAAAGGTAAAGTTTTCCCGAGGAAAACCTTCGAGTCCATGCTGGACGAATACTACGAGCTTAGAGGATGGGACCTGAAAACAGGCCTACTGACCGAGGAGAAGCTGCTGGAGTTGGGGATGAAAGATGTAGCCGAAGACCTGAAGCGTAGGGGGCTGCTTGCCACCAAAACCTCTAAAAAGGAGTAAAGGAAAGGGGGGTTGAAAAGGCATGCCCGCATGTAAGATTTGCGGTAAAAGAATTGAAGTGGCGAAGACGGGTGTACGCTCCTATATTTGCCGTATATGTGGACGTGTCGTATGCAGGGATGACTATAACTTAACGCGAAGGGTTTGCGTCAAATGCTATAAAGGCAAGGCTCGCTAGATTATCCCCTTTCTCTTTAGCTCCTCAAATTTTTCTTTACTTAAACCTAGGATATTGCAGTAGATTTCTTCATTGTGTTCTCCCATTCTCGGCGGGAAACTCATTTTAAAGCCTGCAGATTTAAGGTAGGCTGTAATGGAGGGTGGAGGCGGAAGATGTATTTCCTTCCCTGTCCGCGGATCTTTGGCCGTAATCATGTACTTGCTGATGTGGGGGTCTCGGGCTACGTCCATGATGGTGTTAATCTTGGAGATGGGCACTCCTATCCGGTTGAACATGCTGATAAGCTCGTCCACGGTGTAGTTTTTCGTCGCCTCTGAAAGCTTCCTGTTAAGGTTGTCGACATCCGCTATCCTACCGGCGTTGGTTTCATATTCCTTGCTGTAAAGAGATTCGAAGCCTGGAAGCTTGGTTATGGCCTCCCACTGCCTGTCGTTGCCGACAGCTATGTAAACGTAGCCGTCTTTGGCAGGGTAAACGGATACGGGGGCGAAGAACTCGTGGGTGTTCCCCCTCCTCGTAATCTTCTTGCCGAAGTCCACAGTCATCACTATCGGGTTCACCATTATGGACGCTGCCCCCTGAAACATGGAAATGTCAACCCGGCATCCTTCACCTGTCACAGCACGCTTAAACAAGGCCTTCATCACCTGGCCGTAAGCGATTAAGCTGGCTCCCAAGTCCACTATGGGAACCCCGAAAACCATGGGCGGGCCATCCCTCTCACCGGTTATCTCCATGTATCCGCATCTCGCCTGGAGAATAGGGTCGTAGGCAGGCTCGTTGCTTTCAGGCCCGAAGCCTGTAATGCCAACCCAGATTAAATCTTTTTTAACGCTACGCAGAGTCCCATAGTCTATGCCAAGTTTCCCGTAACGTTTCGGAAGCGTGTTGGTGGCGAAGATGTCCACGTTAAGTTTTTCGATGAGCTCCTTTAAGATTTCACGGCCTTTCTCCTCGGCTAGGTTCAGCGTTATGGCTTTCTTACCCACGTTGTTGGGCAGGTAGTAGGTGTACATTTTGTCTTCGCCTAGGGCTGGCTCGCCAACTCTCCGGTTTGGGTCTCCCTTCACAGGGTCTTCCAGCCTTATAACGTTCATTCCTTCAGCAGCCAGCAGGTAGGTGAGAAAGGGCAGAGTTGTAGCCTGCTCATGGCTGAGCACCGTAATCTTACTGAAGAACTCCAACTCCTTACGCTCTGTTTCGCTTAGCTCCGCCACTGGCTTTCACCTCTTGGCCAGCTCTTCAACTCGTTTAACTATGTCCTGAAGCTTTGAGCCTGGAGGAAACACCTCGGCTATTCCTATTTCCTCCTTTAAAACAGGGGTTTCATCGTCGAGAACTATTCCTCCGAGAATCACCGGGATGTCTGCACCAGCCTCCCTAAGCTTTCTCATGATCTCCTTGGACCAGTACATGTGAGTTCCAGAGAGAATGCTTAAGCCGATGACATCCACTTTTTCCTTAAGGGCTAAGCTAACGATCTCATCCGGCTTCTTGAAGCGCCCAGTGTAAATTACCTCCATTCCGGCTTCCTTAAGGGCGGTTGCAACAACCTTCGCTCCCCTATCATGCCCGTCGAGACCTGGCTTAGCTATTAAAACCTTAATTTTTTTCTCGCCCACGTCTTTCTCCCTCCCTAGGCTACCACACCACCATTTCTTCAGCTCTACCGAAAACTTGGACAAGTCTTTCACACATTTCACCCAGAGTAGCCTTCGCCTTAACCGCGTCGATAATGTACGGCATGGTGTTCTCCCCGGTTTCAGCTGCCCTCTGCAGTTTTGCAAGAGTTTCTTCAACCTGCCTCTTATCTCGTGAAGCCTTAAACTTCTCCAGCCTCTCTATCACCTGCTCTTCCACTTCAGGGGAAACCTTGAAAACGCTTTCAAGCCTCTCCCCCCTTTCAACGGCGAAGAGGTTTTCACCTATCCGTATTATGTCTTTTTCCTCGATTCTTTTCTGCTGCTCGTACGCTTGCTTAGCTATAAGCCTCTGCATCCACCCCTTCCTTATGGCTTCGATGGCTCCGCCCTCATCCTCCACAGCTTGGATAATCTCCTTCAGCTTTTTTTCAACCTCGTTCGTAAGAGACTCGACAAAGTAGGATCCTGCCAGAGGGTCTATCACATCGGTAACCCCTGACTCATAGGCAACTATCTGCATGGTTCTCAAAGCGATACGCATGGATTCCTCGGTGGGAATGGCGAAAGCCTCATCATAGCACTGCATGTTTTGAGCCTGCACCCCGGCTAAGGCTGCTGCCAGCGATGAAAGGGTAATCCTTATGATGTTGTTCAAAGGCTCGGCCCTAGTCAGGTGTAAGCCTCCCGAACCCACGAAAATCCTCATCATACAGGAGCGTGGATTTTTCGCTCCAAACCTGTCCTTCATTATCCTAGCCCAAAGCCTCCTAGCCGCCCTCAGACCGCATATGACCTCGAAGAATTCAGGGGCGCAGACACAGTTCCAAACCGAAATGTTAAAGGCGAAGCTGTCGATGGGCAGCCCCCTCTTCAACATTGCCTCCACGTAGGATATGGCATTAGCAAAGCTTAACCCCATAGCCGTTACGAAGTCTGCCCCAGCCTCCTGAATATGGTACTGGCATACGGTTATAGGCTGCCACCGGGGCATCTGTTTAACGCAGAACTCCATGAGGTCGCAGGCAAGCCTCATAGAATGCTCAACAGGGTAAATGAAGGTTCCCCTAGCCACGAACTCCTTTAAAATTTCGTTTTGGCATGCCCCCCAGATTCTGTCCCTAGGCACGCCACGCCTGTCAGCTTCAGCAATATGCATGGCTACGATGAAAGGTGCGGTTGCGTTCACCTGAAGGTGAACACTTATTTTATCCATCGAAATGTCTTGGTAGAGAAGCTCGTATTCTGATATGTTGCTTATCGAGCATCCTACCTTGCCTACCTCCCCTTTCGCCAATGGATGGTCTGGGTCGTAGCCAAGCTGGGTAGGAAGGTCGAAGGCAGCGCTTAAACCAGTTTCCCCGTGAGCAAGCAGATACTTCCATCTTCTGTTGGTTTCCTCGGCTGTACCCCACCCAGTGTACTGCCTCATGGTGTAAAGGCGTGACCTGTACATTAGGGGATATATGCCTGAGGTATACGGGTATTCTCCTGGGAAAGCGATGTCGCTGAAATAGTCTAAATCTTTAACGTCGTTTGGAGTGTAGAAGGGCTTGACAGGGATGCCTGAGAAAGTTTTAAACTCCCTCTTCCTTTCAGGAGCCTTACTTAAAGCCTTCTTCACACGGGTTTCTAACCATTCCTCCTGCCTCTTCTTGAGCTCCTCTAGAAATTTATCGTCAAACATGAGTCCTCCCCACCTCAAGATATTACTTTAGTAAGGAGAATTAAAGGCTAGCGACGTTTTTTAATCACTAATCACTAAAAAACCTGAAAAATGCGGTCAAAGCTTCCATCCACAAGAAGAGTATAAAGTCTACGGTTGAAAATCTAGGCGGTTTAGGCTGACTGCAGCCAGCTGGTTACTTCCTTTTTCTTTCCCTGTAGAGCTCACGGACGATTACGAGGTTGTTGATTTCTGTTGTTCCTCCACCCCAGAGAAGTCCTCCAGCATCCCTCCAAAGCCTGTTAACAGGCATCTCCTCCGACATGCTGTATCCGCCGTGGATTCGCATAGCTTCGTCTACAGCTCTCTGAGCCAGCTCGCAGGCGAAGTTCTTGGCCATGCTTGAAATCTTAACCACCTGGGGGTCCATCCGCCCCTTCACTGTTCCAACCTCTTTAATCTTCTTATCCATCAGCCATGCGCCATAGTAAAGGAAGGTTTTCGCAGCCTC
Organism: Candidatus Hecatellales archaeon B24; assembly: GCA_001593855.1. Taxonomy (GTDB): domain Archaea; phylum Thermoproteota; class Bathyarchaeia; order Hecatellales; family Hecatellaceae; genus B25. The sequence goes on from LUCC01000047.1 coordinate 5,005, forward strand.
CAGCTCGGTTGCAATCGTGGCGATTTTGAAGGCTATCCCTTGCCATCTGCTTATAGGCTGGCCGAAGGCTACTCTTTCCCCAGCATAATCCATAGCCACGTCGAGAGCAGCTCTGGTAAGCCCTAACCCCAGTGCACCGGTTATCAGCCTGATTTCAGCCAGAATCCCTTGGAGGTATGCTCCTCCCTTCCCTTCACCTACGCCTGCTAGGGCATTTTTAAGAGGCACCTTACAGTCGTCGTACATCAGCTCACAGTTCTTCACGCCTCTAAGCCCGCTTTTAGGTATGTTTTTTCCTATCAGCAGGCCGGGGGTTCCCTTTGGAACCACTATGAAGTCTATACCCCAGAAGCCCTTCTCCTTCACAGCCATGACAGCGGTAATATACCAGTCTGCAACAGGCCCGTTCGTAACAAAGGTCTTAGTACCGTTAATAATACAGCTGTCCTCCTCCACCTTCACAGTTGTTTTCAGTATAGACAGGTCTGAGCCTCCACCTGGCTCCGTAAGGCAGAAAGCCCCATACTTTTCTCCTTTAACCGCTGGAACCAGCCACTCCTGCTTTTGCTCTTCCGAGCCGAACAGGTAAATGAAGTCTGTGCACTGGAAGGCCTGCATGGTGCCTGCAAAGGCTACGCTGAGAGAGCCTTTCGCAAGCTCTTCGATGGCCACGCACTCCGCAACCGTGTCTAGGTTGGTTCCTCCATACTCCTCCGGGTATCTCATCCCGAAATATCCTATGTCCGCCAGCTTCTTCATAAGCTCTGGAGGTATTTCCTGCTTCCTGTCTATCTCCTCAGCTAACGGTGCTACTTCCCTTTCCGTGAATTCTCTCATAATTTTCTGAACCGATTTCTGAGTTTCATTTAATTCAAAGTCCATGGCTAAAATTCATTTTACCTTAGTCTGCATTTAAAACCTTTGCTGGAGGCGGTTATCTTCTGGCAATTCTATGGTAGGCTTTCCTCAGAGGGCTTACGATGCCTCCCGGCATCCGAAGGATTGCCACTACAAGAATAGCTCCGTAAAGCATCATTTTAATGGTGGCAAAGCCTCCTCCAAGCGTCATGATTAAAATCTCGGTTATAGGCGTTATTATGGAGGAGCCGACGATGGGGCCGAGGATTCCCGGGCCTCCTAACGCCGATATTATTATGGGGTCGCATGAGCGCCATATTCCGAAGGCTGAAGCCGGATGGATGAACCGTGTGTACTGAACGTAGAAGACGCCGAGGACACCGGTGAAGAAGGAGCTTATGGCTGCAGCCT
>LUCC01000048.1 GCA_001593855.1 Candidatus Hecatellales archaeon B24
ATTTTCACGTGGGCGTTCTCAGCCATCCACGCCGAGATCATTCCGTCCACAACCACTCCCCCCTTCAAGGCTTCCTCCCTAACCATTCCATCCACTTTCTCGTCGATGCCTCTATCTCCAGCAGCCTTCTCCGTTAGCTCTTGAAGGGTTAAACCGAAGCTTTCAGCCAGCCTCCGGAAGGCTCCTCCAGCTGAAACATGCTTCAGCCCGAAAGCTTCAGCTAGAGCCCTAGCATAGGTGCTTTTACCTGTCCCGTGGAGGCCTCCAATGGTGATTACCAGCCTTTCAGGCTTGCTGCGGCTCAAGGCTAAGCCTCCGACTATCCGTATTGAATGCCGAGAATCCTGGTTATGGGCAGGTTAACGGCTAAGGCTGACAGGAAATACCATACCCAGAAGGAGAGCCATAGCCCGTCCTCGCTTACGGCACCCCACGGGAAAGGTATGGGTGAAACTGCTACGGGAGTCTGACCGAAAATGGAAATCAAAACCCAGTAGAGAATTAGGAAGGGTATCATAAGCATGAAGGAAGCCTTAAACTGCTGGCTTAAGACGGCTGAGGACTCCCTCATTAAGACCATCTGCTTCCTCTGAAGCTTCGCCACGGCTTTCTTGTCTCCTTTACGTTTAGCCTCGCCAATCTGCCTTCTAAGCTCGTCAAGCCTTCCCCTCACAGCCCTAACCTTTTCAACGTCAACCATTTTACGCTGGAGAAAGGAGGAGGAGAAGGCTAAGACAACTGTTAAGCCTAGGATTAGCAGGGTTGAAACGGGTATCTGGGTTATCGCTTCTTCGAAGCCCATTTCAGCCTTTAACCCCCTTAATGGCTTCAAGCAGCCTTCCAGCAGCCTCCCCAGCCTTTCCCTCAAGGTTTTCCACCACCATCATGGGGGCGCCTGTAAGAGCTGAGCAGGCTGCAGCCATAACCCTTGAAAGCTGAATTTCAAATTCAACCTCCTCTGCCACAGGGGTTTCCCTCTCTCTGATTTCAGCGTCCTTAAGCCTCCTAGCCAGAATGCTGTCTGAGGGCGCTTCGATGAGAGCTATAAGGCTTGGCTTTAGAAGAGTTAAAACGTGGCTGGGCAAGCCGGGAAGATAGCCTGAACCCGCCTTCACAATCATGTGGGTGTCAACCAGGGTTACGCCGTCGAAGGCTTCGGCCATGCTGGCTATTCTCCGGGCGGCTTCTGCTTGAAGCTCTCTCTGGAAGGATGTTGAGCGTTTCCTCATTTCGTCGCGGTGGGCTACCTGTCTTCCAGACTCTTCAGCTAAGCTCATCATCACGGTTCCATAGTTTACAATCTGGATTTTTAAGCCCTGCTTTGAGGCTTCCTTTTCCAGTTCTCCCAGCACCGTTGACTTTCCAACTCCTGGAAGACCTACAACTATTACCAGGCTTTTCAAACCCTCTCCCAGCCTTAAACAGGAAAACGTTTCAGAAATATGGGTTAAGCTGCTTATTAAGGTTAGGCTCTTCCAAGAAGCTTAGCCAGCCCAGGATACATCTCTTCAACTCTTTCCCTCACAATTATCTGGTAGTACTGCCATATGATGCCGGTGGTCAGCAGAATTCCTATACCCGTGCCAATGGTGTTAAAGAAGTCGGCTACAGCGGCTATAAGCCCAACGGTTAAACCGCCTATGATGGTTAAAGAGGGGATATACCTGTTAAGCATGTCCGATACAGGCCTTTCAGCCCTCCTAAAGCCTGGAATCTGCATTCCAGAGTCTATAAGCTGCTTGGCCACATGGCGGGGGCTTAACCCTCCAACCTCAACCCACGTCATCGAGAAGCCTACGCATACCAAGACGAGGACAAGCGTGTAAACTATTATGCGGAGGGGGTCCTGAACTGCCAACGTTATGTCTCTGGGAGGTGTTAGAAAGTACACAAGCCCGCTTACAGGTTTGCCTTGGGCGTCGAAGCTTCCGAGAATCTGCGCTATGAAGCTTCCAGGCATCCTAGACACGGCCACATGGGCGAAGAAGTATACGTCCGCGAAGAGAGCTGAAGCCAGTATCACAGGGATGTTGGATACGTAGAAGAATTTCACGGGGTAGCTGGCTCTGAAGCCTCTGAACCTCGCATGGGAAATGGGAATTTCAACCCTAAGCCCCTCCAGGTAGATTATGACTACGAAGAGTATAATCATGGATAGGAAGCCAACCATGTCTGGAAGACCTCCCTGCCTTATGACCGCGGTGAAAACTTCACCGGAGGCTATGGCCTGGCCTAGGGCGAGGAGAGCTCCGAGGAAGAAGCCGTCGAAGGCTGGCAGAGGCGCAAAGCAGCCCCAAAATATTTGCTGGGCAACCCCTGCTGCTATGAAGAGGCTTATTCCGCTTCCGAGACCCCAGCCCTTCTGAACCAGCTCGTCAAGCAGGATAACCATCATCCCCGCGAAGAAGAGCTGCAGCAGCACTATTACGGCCACGTTCATGGTGAGCGCGCCGTATACTCCTCCGAAGACGAAGACTGAGGCTTCGAAAAGCGTCATGACGAGGGCTAAAACCTTGTTGGCAGCTGTGAAGACCGCTCTGTCCTCGGGCTTGGCGAAGTCTACGTTTATCATTTTGGAGCCTGCTAGAAGCTGGAGGATTAGGCCTGCCGTGACTATGGGGCCTATTCCAAGCTCCATCAGCGTGCCTCGTCTGGAGGCGAAGATTATCCTCATCATGGCGAAGGGGTCTGCTCCACCCTTAGCTATGCCGTAGAGGGGAATCTCCGTCATGACAAGGTATATTACCATGACGAGGCCTGTCCAGAAAAGCTTCTCTGTGAAGCTTATCTTCCGAGCTGGCTTTTTAACTTCGGGGATAAGTCTTGCAAGCTTTGAGAGGGCGGTTATGCCTTTCCCAGCCATAGCCTCCTTATCCTCCGGCCTTCACTATCCGCCCTCCAGCCTCCACAATTTTTCTTTCAGCCTCCTCTGAGAAGGCTGAAGCCTTAACGGTGAGAGGCCTTTTAACGCTGCCTCCTCCAAGCAGCTTATCGAAGCCGAAGTCTGAAAGGTCCACCTCAACTTCTCCTTTCCCTCCGGCCTTAAGCCTGCCAGCTGCCAGAAGCTCTTCCACAAGCTCTGAAAGTCTTCCAACGTTTATGGTTTTAACTTCTCCCCGGCTCGTTGGACAGCGGAAGCCGTGTTTTCCGAAATGGTTGGGGTCGTATTTCACAGTCCAAGTCCACTTATGCTTGTGCAGTCCAGCCTTTCCGAAGCCTCCCCGACCTCCGCTTTTACGGTGCTGGCCTACCTTGCCCCAGCCGCAGGTTCGGGAACCCCTATGCCACCTGGTCTTCCTAAGCTTGTGAGGCATCCTTCCACACCAATATTTTATCACATCATACGCTCTAAGAGCTCGTTTATTTTTTCACCTCTGTAGCCTAGTTCTCCACCTTCAGCGAAAGCCCTTTTCACAGGCTTCTTAAAGCCTCCTGAAGGCGGGTGGAGGCGGAATACTGGCTTAAGGTCTGGTAAGCTTTTAAGAGATAACTTTCCTGAGTGAAGTGCCTTAGCAACGCTTAGAAAGTTTTTGAAGCCAAGCTTTTTCAGGTATTCTTGGGTTATAGGTTTTCCTCCTTTAAGTCTTCCCCTGTACTGGAGAAGCTTGGCCAGAGTTTTCTCGGAGATTTCACCCCAGCTGATGTAGTCTTTTGCCTTCTGAAGCATTCCCAGGTAGGTTGGTGTGGCGGGGATGAGGACGGCGTGGTTTGGCTTGTGAAGCCTCAGCATGGCGAGAGTGTCCTTTACATCTCCGCGGACGTTAACGGTGCCTCTAATCCTCACTACGGCGAGGCAGGCCTGTTTACCCTTAGATTTTTCAGCCATCCCCATATTCACTGCCTTAAAGGCGATTCTTGAAATTCTTTAACCATTGTAGGTTATAACGGTTATGTTATGTAAACATGGACGCCTCTGAGAAGCCTTTAAGAAGGCTTACCTCACCCAGTCCTGGGGGGTGACAACCTTATAGGTTCTCTTCAGGGCGTCGTAAACGGAGAAGGCCAGCGAAGTGGCTGTGCTGGTGGAGCCGAAGCTTCTGGTCCAGCAGTCCTTTATGCCTGCAAGCTTCAGAATTATTTTAGCCGTTTCGTTGGCTACGAGGCCCAGCCCCCTTGGGCCTGGAATAATCTCAAACCTTACGCTTCCACATTTCCCTTCAACATGGAAGGGGGCGGAATGCGGTTTACCGCAGCCGCACTCCCAGCTTCCGCATCCCCGCCTTACAGGTGTAATGTTAAGCTTGGCGTACATGGTTGCCTTGTCCACTGCCAGCCTTATCTGCCTGGCTTTACCTGTTCCAACACCTACGAAGCCGTCCTCGTTTCCAACGGCTACCACAACGCGGAAGCGGGACTGCTCTCCAGCGTCGGTTTGCTTCTGGATTATCCCCATGGAGAGAACTTCCTGTTTAAGGTCTGGGAGAAGCCTGTCAACGATTTCAGGCTCCTGAATCCTGTAGCCTGAATTGAAAACCTCCTCCATGGACACTATTTTGCCTTCAAGCACAAGCCTTCCAAGCTTGGTTCTCGGAGTCCATTCAGCAGCCTCAACGCTGGCCATGTTCTCCCAGTCTCCCTCCTGAAAGTTTTATCGCAGCCATTTCAGGCTTCAGCCTCGCCTTAACCCTTAAGCGTTAGAGCACCAAAAGGTAGGAAAACCTCAAAATATAAACGTTCCCTTCAGGAGTAGGCTTTAAGGATGGCTTGTTTAACCTTTTCAAAGTGTTTAGGAAGCTCTTCCGGGCTGAGGCCAGCCTTCGAATACTGGGAGAACCTTTGCTCTCTAAGCTGAGGCTCCAAGCTTTTCCAGTAGGAGGCTATATGCTCTCCTGATATGCGGTCTTCGCTGGGGAGCATTTCAGGGTCATGTGGAACGTTTACCCCTGCGTCTAAAACGCCTTTAAGCCCGGCGTAGATTCGTGAGCCTGGATTCGGCTTTTTAACTCCAACGTCTAGGAGAGCCTTCTCCACTCCAGCCTTTCTGGCTTTTAACCCTGCTAGAAGCCCTGTGAGGTAGGCTGTGGGAAGGTTTCCGCAGGGAGCCTTCCAGCCGAAGTTTTTAGCCAGCTCCCTTGAAACCGCTGAGGTTAAAACTTGGTCTCCTCGAAGGTTGGCTTTAATGAACTGGGCTATAACGTTGGAGAGGGTTGGCCTGATAACCAGCCTTAACTCTCCTGACTTAAGCAGTTCCCTACGCCTGTAATAGTTTGTTTTCCCTTCCCTACGTCTTCTGAAGGGAACCCTGTATCTCGGCCCTCTAGCCACGTCTAAGCGCACCCCTACGCCTAACTATGAGGCCTGAAGATTTAACGTGCTGGAGAAGCTGGCTTCTACTTCGGAAAACTCCTCCCTTCGCCATGGTGTAAAGCATTCTGTAGGTGGAGGGGGTTATGCTTTTAGAGTTCCTGAGCTGCTGGAGGGTTTTCCTTATCGCTCTGATGGTGGAAGCCCACCTACGCTTTTTAGGCGTTCTAGCCTTAGCCGCGCCTTCACGGCTTCCAGGCCCCCTTCTGCGCCCCTGTTTACGTTTCAAATGCCCAATCCTCGCCCTGCCCCTGCTTACGCCTTTAACGGGTTTAGCCTTGATGGCTCCCTCCTTTATGAAGTGCTCGATTTCCTGGCGGGTTATGGCTGAAGATACATCTTCAAACTTTTCAGGGTCTATCCAAACCCTGCTTTCTCCCACGCCTAGAATTTCAGCTGCAAGCCTCCGCTGGCTTTTCAAGCTCACCCTGCTTCACCCTTTCCAGCTTCAACGATTTTGGGAGGATTCAGAACTTTAAGGCCTAGGCTTTCAGCTTCCCTGAAGATTTCAACACGTTTTCTTTTTCCCACGCTTCCGGCAATTCTAACGGCGTGGGTTTGAGGGTTTAAACCTTTGAGGTCTTCAACCCGGTGGACTAGGGCTTCCGAGAAGCCTGAAGGGTGGAGGCTTCGAATGCTTTTAGGAGTTCGGTAGCCTGTGCTGGGGGAAGCTGGCCAGCCCTTTTTACTTCTTCTCATCCTGCTGTCTATGCCTCTGGGCTTCCTCCAGGCAGGTTTAACCCGCTTGTAACGCCAGCTTTCCTGCCTTATGAAGCGTGGCTTCCCGGCTTTAGTCTGCCTGATTTTCTTGGAGAGGCTGCGTCGGGCTTTTTCAGCCTCCGGGATTTTCGGTTTGGCCATTTCCTGCTTATCCCTCCACGGTTTTCTCGTAGATGTAGATGCCGTCGAGGAAGACCCTGGGGTCTTTCTTCCTGATTTTGGTTGCCTGCTGGATGTTGGCGGCTGTCTGCTTACGTCTTCAAGGTTTATTCCCTGAACTATCACGTCTTCTCCTTCAACCTTAACTTTAACATCGCCAACGATTTTCGCCGTTCTAGGCCTTCTTTCACCTATGAAGTTTTCAATGTAGACTTTCCCGTCTGAAACCTTGACGGTGATGGGGAAGTGGGAGGAAACTATTTTAAGCTTGTAGGTGAAGCCTCGGCTTACTCCTAAAGCCATATTTTTAACGTGGGCTGCCACCGTTCCAATCATAGACCTTTCACGTTTTCCAGCCCACTCCCTTCTAACCACAACCTTTCCGTCTGAAACTTTTATTTCAACCCCGGCGTGGGCGAGGTTTCTGCGGAGTTCGCCTCGGGGACCTTTAACCGTTAAGACTCCACCCTCATAGGAGGCTGTAACCCCTTCAGGAAGCTCCACGATTCTTTCCTCGACGGGAAGCCTAACCATCTCCAATATCCCTCTCAGTATACGTAGGCTAGAAGCCTGCCTCCAGTCTGCTTTTCCACAGCCTCCCTGTGGGACATAACTCCTCCAGGAGTAGACATGATGACTATGCCTATGTCCTTAGAGGGCAGGTACTTCCTGGTGAAACTTTCTATCTCCTTAACTGGCACGGGAAATCTGGGTTTAATCACCCCGCACCTATTAATTCTGCCTAAAAGCTGAATTCTGAATTTCCCCCCTCGGCCGTCGTCGATATACTCGAATTCGCCTATGTAGCCGTGCTTCTGCATGACTTGGAGAACTCTTCCTATAAGCTTCGAGGCAGGGTAGACCAGGCATTCCTTTTTATGCCTCATCTCGCAGTTGTAGAGGGTTGCAAGGCAGTTGGCCAGGGGATCTTGAAGCGTCAACCTTTCACACCTTAAATATGCTTTTTGAAGCCGAGTTTTGGAGCTAGCTCCCGGAAGCATTGACGGCAGAGGTTTATCCCGAGCCTTCGAACTATGGGCCCGTAGGCGCCGCACCGCTGGCAGGGTCTGCTTCCCTTACCATACTTCCTAACTTTTTTAGGCTTCTTCTTCGCCATCCCTGTTTAGCCTCCCACCAGCTCTACACCCATTTCCCGGAGGAAGCATATAGCCTCATCCCTGGTAAGCTTCTGCCTTCCTCCAACCTTCGAGGCAGCCTTCTTCCTGCGTTTAACCCTGTATCCTGGTTTTTCAAGCGTGACACATATGTCCATGCCTACTATGCCTAGGTGAGGATCGTATTTCACGCCTGGAAGCTCTATGTGCTCCCTTATGCCGAAGGAGAAGTTTCCATGCTCGTCGAGGCTTGAAGCCTTAACCTTGTTCCCCACAGCTGTTAAGGCTTTTTGAAGGAAGTTTAAGGCTTTTTCCCCTCTGAGGGTAACCAGGCAGGCTATAGGTTCACCCCTCCTAATCCCGAAGTCTTTAATGGTTTTCTTAGCCCTCCTAACCGTGGGCTTCTGGCCTGTAAGCTGCTCAAGAATCTTCATGGCGCTTTCCAAGGGGTCTCCAGACCTTCCAACGCTGATGTTAACGGCAACTTTCCCTATCTTCGGCTTCGTCACCGGATTCTGCTCCCAGCGTTGATGGTAGAGGCTGCAGTCTTCAGCCGCCATGGCTTACACCTCCGGAAGCTTTATTTCAGGCTTCCCCTCGCCTACAACCATCACGTAGCGGGCTGCCGTGTTGTATTCAACGCCTGTGGGGCTTCTGATTTTAACTATGGTTTGGGCTAGGGGGTTAGGCCGTTCAACGGATGCTATGACTCCGTGGACGCCAACGTTTTTTCCTCCTGTAACCACGACGTAGGCGCCCTCGCCAAACCTGTAGTGGCCGGCGATCTCATTGCTTTTAAGGTTAAGCTTAACGGTGTCACCAGTCTTGTATACGTCTTCCTCCGGCTTGCTGGGGTCTGAAACTTTCACCAGCAGGTTTCTGCCGTCGTGGAGATTAAGCTGGACGTGGCCTCCCCGAACGGTGGTCTTATTTTCTATCCTGCAGAGTTTGAAGGTTTTCTCGTCTCCGTCTACTTCTAGGAAGGCTAAGAAGCGTTTCGGGCAGGGTAGGGCTCTGTAAGCTTTCTCGAAGCCTGCTACTTCCACCACATCCATGAAGCCCACAGGGAAGCCTGCGTCCCGCCTAACCTTTCCGTCGACGGACACTTTCCCCTCGGAGAGAACGAGCTTAGCCTCCCTAGCGTTTTTCACGATGCCAAGCATGTCCCGTATAACTATGATAAGCGGGATGCAGCGTTCCCTCGGGTGAGGGCCTGGTGAAGGCCTAACAGTCCAAACCTTCTCCTTCCTGTGGATGGGCCAGAACTTAGGTGAAACATGCCTTTTAAGATGTTTAGATTCTCCCATTCTGCCCATGAACTTCAGCCTCCACTTTCAGGCTCTTCTACGCCTTCCTCTTCCTCCTCTAGCAGCTCAGCCTCCTTAACCTTTGACAGGGCTTCAAGCCGGCTGGACCTCCACTTGTCGCCCAGGTCAAGCCTTACAAGCATGAGGTTTGAGGGGTGAACGGGCACATAGACGGTTGTGCCGTCGGCTTTCTCCCGGGTAACCCCTTCGATTGTTACCCTGAAATTTTTAAGGTCTACCTTTCTGATTTTCCCTTCCACTCCAGCGTAGGCTCCACGAAGTATGCGGACGGTGTCCCCCTTCCTTACGGGGAAAGACTTCACGCCGTATTTTATTTTTAGGTCCGAGGCCAGGCGGGCTGAAAGCATTTTATGTCTGACATGCTGGGAAGCCTGATACATGGACTTCCGCTGGCTTGAGGGTTTAACTGATGAACGCTTCAACCTTTTTCCACCTTAAACTATCATGCTGGCCATGCTGGCTATTCGGGGCCACCTCTCCGCTGCCTCCTTGGCCACGGGACCCCTGATTTCGCTTCCCTTAAGCTCTCCTTCCATCGTCATAACCACTGCGGCGTTATCTTCAAACTGGATGATGGTTCCGTCAGCCCTCCGATAAGGCATTTTCTGCCTGATTATTACGGCGGGGAAAATCTGCTTCCGCATGTCGGGGGTTCCCTTCTTCACGGAAACCATCACTAGGTC
>LUCC01000049.1 GCA_001593855.1 Candidatus Hecatellales archaeon B24
CCTCTGGAGGGTGGGCTGAACCCTTCAAAACCCTCTTCGAAGCCTTCGTGGAAACCTATCTGGAGGCTTCAGGAGACGAGGAGATTTTAAGGGTTTGCCAGCCTTTCTACGCTTGGAGGTGCCTGGTTCTGGCAAGCCCCATCTGGTATCCTACCCTGCCTGGGAGGGTTAGGAGAACCATTATGGACTTCGCCTTAAACATGCTTGAAAGCGAGGTTTTCAACTGGAGGGATGTAGGCCGGTATCTTAAGCCTTATGGTTAAGGGAGGATGAAATGTTTTGAAGGCTATTATTTTGGCTGGAGGGCCTGGCACGAGGCTTAGGCCTCTAACCTGCACCAGACCTAAACTTCTGATGCCCATAGCGAATAGGGCTCTTCTAGACTGGACTTTTGAAAGGCTTTCATGGGCTGGAGTAAGCGAAGTTGTTTTAGCCGTAAACTACATGGCTGAAAGCCTACGCAGGTACTTTGGAAGGGAGAGATACGGAGTCAAAGTGAAATACTCGGTTGAACCCAGAGCCATGGGCACCGGAGGCCCTGTGAAGCTCTCTGAGAAGCTTATAAAACTGGAGGAAGAGGAAACCCTGCTGATAATGAACGGGGACATATGGTGCGACCTCGAATTCTCGGTTCTTGAGGCTGCTCACAGGCGGAACGTTAGCAGGGGAGCAGTGACAACCATAACCCTCTACGAGGTTAAAGACGTAAGCCGCTTCGGAGTTGTAGAGCTTAAGCCGGACGGCAGAATAGCGGCCTTCCATGAGAAGCCTTCGGGAAGGGTTAAAAGCAGGCTTATAAACGCTGGAGTCTACGCTTCTACCAGCCAAATTTTCAGCTATATTGAGCCTAGGCGAACCTCCATGGAGCTGGAGGTCTTTCCCAGGCTTGCCAGCGAAAAACGTCTCTACGGCTTTCAGCATAAAGGCGAATGGGGGGACGTAGGGAAGTTCGAAGACTACCTGAAGGTAAACTTTAAAGTAGCTGAAGCCTTAGCCGGTGAAAAGCCGAGGGTTGAAGGCTCAGCAGAATACAACTCGACAGTCAAACTTGTCCCGCCTGTTATTCTTGGAGACGGTGTGAAGCTGGGCTCAGGCTCTAGGATAGGGCCTAACGCCATCCTAGGCTGCAACGTGAAGGTTGGAGAGAACTGTCAAATATCAAACTCGGTGGTTTTCGACGGAGTTGAAATGGAGGGAGACTGCCTAGTTAAGGGCTCCATCCTAGGCGAAGAAGTCCTCCTTGGAAGGGAGGCTAAAATCACCGGTGGAAGCGTTATAGGCGACCTATCCATAATCGCCCCTAAGGTTAAGCTTTCAAGAAAGGTTTACGTCTGCCCTAGGAAGGAAGTTAACAAGCCTGCTCTAGGCCCCAAAAGAATCGTTTAACATCTTTGCTTTGAAAAGCTTCTAATACTGGATGCGGCTAGAGGATGGTTTGCTGAAATCCTCTGGGGCCGAGGCAGCTAAAATATGAATTTTATGCGTTTAAGCCTTAGGGAGGCTGAGGGCAAGCTTAAGAACGGAGAGGTTAAGGTTTGCCTTTGGGGGCTTGGAAGAGTAGGCCTAACCGTCGCCTGCCTTCTCGCCGACGCTGGTGTAAACGTTTTAGCTTTAGACCCGAATCCGAAGCTTGGAAGCCTTGTCGCCTCCGGTGAAGCCCCCTACCAGGAGCCAGGCTTAGAGAAGCTTCTTCGTAAAGCTCTTACGAAGAAAAAACTGTCTAAGCCCTTAAACCTTAAAAAGGCAGCCTCTGAAAGCCAGATAGTAGTTTCAACGGTTTCAGCTAAGATTTCTTCTGCCGGAAGCCCTGACTACGCTGCCATCGAAAAATTCTGCTCTGAAGCCGGTTTAGGGGTTAACCGTGGAAGCCTCATAGTTTTCACCGGAACCCTCACCCCAGGGATAACGGAGGAGCTTGCTAAACCTCTTCTCGAAGAGCGTTCAGGGCTTAAGGCTGGAGAAGACTTCGGCCTGGCCTACGGCCCTGTTAAGGCTTCAGCTGGAAGCGTCATCGCAGAGCTTACAGGTAAACCCATGCTTCTGGCGGGACTGGACAGGAGAAGCTTTGAGAAGGCTGAAGCCTTGTTCAGGTTCTTTGCGAAAGGAGGAATTTTCAGGGTTAATGGTATCAGGGCTGCTGAAGCCGCAGGATTGTTCCAGGAAATCTCTCAAGACGTGAATCTGGCCCTCGCCAACGAGTTCGCCCGCTTCTGCGGTAAAGCCAAGGTAAGCTTCAGGGAAGCTGCCAGGGCGCTGAGTAAGCTTTCAACTTTAAACCTTCAGCCTGGGATAGCCTGCGGTGAGGAGCCGGCTTTAGCCTCAAAGCTTCTGGTAGACGAAGGGGAAAGAGTTAAGGTTGAAGCTAAACTTGTTAAGGCTGCTCGAAGGGTTAACGAGGAAACCCTCAGCTACGTGGTTAAAAACATTTCAAGGCTTATGAAGGAGAGAGGTAAAACCCTGTCAGGTGCCAGGGTAATCCTGCTGGGTGTTTCCTCTAGAGCCGATGTCAAGGAGGACAGGGCCTCCCCTGCAAGGCTTCTGGCGGCAGCCCTGAAACGTAAAGGTGCAAAGGTTAAGGCGTGGGATCCTCTATATCCGCTGGACGAGGTTAGGAGTTTGGGCTATGAACCAGCTGTCCTCTGGGAAGCCCTGCCCAAAGCCGACTGCGTGATAGTCACCGTAGGCCATCAGGCCTTTAAAAAGCTTAAAACAAGAATCATAAGCGAGCTCTCGGCTAAGGGTGGAGGAATACTTTTCGACTGCAGTGAAGCAGGGGTTTTCGCAGGCACGTCCTCGGAGAAGGTTACGGTTTCAGGCCTAGGCTTCTAGCCCCCGCTGCCAACGGGGATAAAAACTACTTTGTCTCCTTCATTCACCGGCGTTTCCAAGCTGCGGAGAGCGTTGACCTCAACACCGTTCAGAAGAATTAACGCTACCTTTCGAGCTTCGCCATAGAGGCTTTCGGCTAGGTTCCGCTCCAGTTCTAAGCCGAATTTTTCTCCCAGAGCCTTTACAACAGTTAGAATGGTTGGTTTTTCAGCTTTAATCTCCAGTTTGAGCTTGGGCTTTCCCCGGGCCAGTCCTGCCAGAAAGCCTAGGAGTTCGACGGTGACCTGCATGCCTCCTTAAACTTCCTCCACCGGGCATTTAATCTTTTTCAGGATTTCCTCGCTTTCCTCTGCTTCAACTTTGAAGGTGTATAGGTATCCTGCGGTTCTAAGCTTAAGCTTCACGGTTCCATCCTTAAGCTTTTTAACCCTGCAAACTCTGGCTCTCTCAGCCACTTGGAGGAATTCCTCTTCACTATGTATTTCCCGTGGCATCGTGGCTTCCGCCCTCTTTTACTTCAGGAAGGGTTAGAGGTTGAATTTAACTTTTCCCAGCTTCGGGCAGGGGAACCTTAACTTTAACTTTGCTTCCATCCTTCAGCTTCAAGGTTTCCCTCAGGTTTAAAGGTGAAATAAGTTCGACGACTGAAGCATTATAGTGGGTTCTCTGAATGAAAAGTACATGTCCTTCAACCTTTCCGTCGATTACGGCTGGAAGGCATTTCAGGCTTCCATAGGTTCTGGTCCCGTTGTGGAAGCCTTCTATTATTATGCCTGGGAGATTCTCCATTTCAACCCTGACAGCAAGGCTTCCAGGCTTGGTCAGCTTCAGGTTTAAGGTTCCAGGGTAAGGCTTGTAGCCCAGCTTAGACATGAACTGCCTTCTATAGCCGTCCTTTGTGATGTAGTAGGCTCCTTCACCGAACCCTGTGAAAACCTCTCCTTCAAGGGTTAGGAAGCGTCCTTTCGGGGGCTTAAGAGCTAAGGTAAGCCTGCTTTGAACCTTTAAAAGCCCTTCCAGCCCCTTCCGAGTAATCTTCACGTATTCCCCCCTAAGCTCTACTTTCCGCTCGATATATCCGCCCTTTGACAGGCTTCTAAGCCATCTTGACACCGTCTGCTGGGAGCACCCAAGCTCGGAGGAAAGCCTTGTCGTAGTTACGAAAATAGGATGCTTAAGGGCTCCCAGCTCAGCCAGCTTAAGCAGGGTGAACCATTCTCTGGCTTCCATTGCCTCCGCAGCTTCCCTTCGAAGGGTTTACCTGTAAATGGCAAGCTTAACATTTAAGTTTAAATTCTGCCTGAGGTTGCAAGCCTGTGAGCCAGCCTTAAAGGCTCGGGTAGGCGGCTGAGTCCTCTAACACATTTAAGAACGATTTCAACGGCGTCTTCAAGCGAAACTAGGTGGCCTACGCTTACGTAGATAGGCTTACCTTTCCCCACACTAACAGCCACCCCGACAACTTCACCTTCCAAAACTATGGGTGCCCTGCCATCTTTGAAGCTTTCAACTTCCCCGCATAGAAGCCTCTTAGCCACGCCGATGGTTGGAATTCCGAACACAACCCCCACATGGCAGGCTAAACCGCACTTGAAAGGATGAGCTAAGCCCTGGCCGTCCACCAAAACCACGTCAGGCCTTTTCTCAAGTTTTCTTAAAACCTTAAAAATAGGAGGCGCCTCCCTGAAGGAAAGCAGGGTTGGCACGTAGGGAAACCTCACTTCGGCTTCAAGGCTTTCAGCTTCCACCAGCTCAAGGCTTTCAGCATCTAAGATGACGGCAGCGGCTCTAGCCCTGTTAGGGGCTGGATAAGACAGGTCTACCCCTCCAACGAGCCTAACCTGCGAGGGTTTAACCCCTTCCAGCTTAACCTTTGAAGCTAAAGCCTTCTGCGCCCTCCTAGCCTTCTCGACGCTGAAGCCCGGCGGAACTCTGACCCTAACCTTAAAGGAGGCCATACTCAAGTCTTCCTAGTAAAAACTGAACTCTTTAATACTTAGCTGGCATCGCCGGAAGGCACGCAGCTATAGGTCTGAGGTAAATACCGTAGAAAAATTCGAGTCAGCCTTTCCGCCGGTTTATACCGCGTTTATTTTACGACCTCAGCATTAGCATGTCTTCTTCCCACGTGGACTATTTTAATCTTCACACGGTCTCCTGGACGGGTGTCTGGTACAAAGATTACTAGACCCTGGATTCTGGCTATACCTTCGCCGCGTCTGCTGGTTTCAACTATTTCCACTTCGTATTCCTTACCCATTTCAACTGGACTTGGCCTGAAGCTTTTGCTGAAAAAGCCGGTTTTCTTCTCCAACGATTTCACCTCCAAGAAAATTTACTTTAAAACTTTCAAGCTGCCGTACCTTCCAATGTTCAGCTGTTTCTGTCCTCTGAACTCTGTGACATAGCCGTTTTCAATTTTGACGATGTTTTCAGGCTTAACAGCGTCTATCTGCTCGTTCCACAGGGTTAGGTTTATTTCTCCGCTGTCATCTGTAAGAATGGCGGTTGCCACCCTGTTCATTCTACCCGTCATCCTAGACCTCACAAGCCTCGGCTCTGAGACCTCAACTATTTTCCCTTCAATATTCACCGACTTCATTCCAACGTGGAGCTCGGATATTTTCAACCTTCAACCTCCCCTACAGCCTTGACCGCTATGGCAAACCTCTGCTTCACCGAAACTATTTTCACCTTAGCCTTCTCTCCAATTTTCAGGCCTGAGACGAAGACGGTGAAGCCTTTTATCTTGGCTATCCCGTCTCCCCTCCTGCCTTCAGCTTCTCCTGTGACCTCGTATTCTTCGCCTTCCGATATGGGTGCAGGCCTGAAGGGTTGAGGGCTGAAGCCTCTACCCCTGCTACTCCATCTTCTAAAACTTCTACGCGGAAGTTTTCTCGGCACACTTTTCCCCTTCTACTTTAACTGCCGACAGAAGGCGTATGGAAAGGCCTCTGGAAGGCTAATCCCAAAAACAGGTTAGCCTGAAACCTTACTATACGTTTCTGCCGACAACTATTTTAACCCAGTTAAACCTATTAAAGGTTTTGAAGAGGAACCCCCGGGTTTTCTCCTGTTATGGGGCTGATTGGAGGCTTAAAGTTTGGCTTTGAGAAAGGTTGAAATGCCTAGGCTCAGCGAAACCATGAAGGAAGGCCGCGTGGTAAGATGGCTGAAAGCCGTTGGGGAGAGGGTTGAAGCCGGTGAGCCCCTCCTCGAAATAGAGGCGGAAAAAGTCACCGTTCAAGTGGAGGCGCCGTGCACGGGAATCCTAAGGGAGATTCTAGTTCCGGAGGGGAGCGTCGCGTCGGTGGGAGACCCTCTAGCCCTCA
>LUCC01000050.1 GCA_001593855.1 Candidatus Hecatellales archaeon B24
CGTAGGACAGCAGGTATGCTGTGACCGCTATGGCGAAGGCCACGTAAGACGACCAGCCTTCGAAAAGGCCTGCGAAACAAATATACGCGCTTAAAGGGCTTATGGCCAAGGCAAGAAGGTAACGTGACCACCAGAGCTTCTCGCTGGTTTTCAAGGTGTAATCGAACCTCCATTATAGGTTTAAAGCCTCAAATATTAAATTATCGCCTTAACCTTTGAAAAGGTTGGGAAGGTTGCCTGAAAGAATCCCGCAGCTTTCAAGCTTCGACGTTAAAATCCTAGTCAAAGAACTGGATGAAACCCTTAAAGGCTACTATCTCAGCAAGGTTTACCAGGCCTCCCGCAGCCTGCTCCTCCTCAAGTTTAACAAGCCCGGCAAGCCTGTCAGGCTTCTTCTAATAGAAGCCGGTAGAAGGATGAATCTAACCCGTTACACCGTTAAGAAGCCTCTCCAGCCTCCCCCCTTCTCTCAAGCCTTGAGAAAGCACTTAACGAACGCTAGGGTTACAGGCGTTTGGCAGCCTGACCTTGAACGCATGGTGATGCTGGAGTTTTCCTCAGCCAAAGGCGAGTACAGGCTGGTGGCTGAACTCTTCGCCAGAGGAAACGTTCTGCTGCTCAACCGGGAAGGAAGAATCCTGCATGTCCTCTCAACCATGAAGATTGGAGGGCGAACTCTGGCGAGAGGTGAAACCTACGTTCAGCCCGCTTCAGGTGCAACCGCTCTGCCTGGAAGCCTTGAAGACTTCCTCAAGCAGCTTAAAGGCTTCAAGGGCCAGGTTGTCAAGGCTTTAACCAGGATTTACGGGGTTGGAGGGACCTACGCCGAGGAGTTTCTGCTCAGGGCAGGAGTTGAAAAGTCTAAGGACTGCAGGGAAGTCTCAGCGGAGGAAGCGGATAGAATTTTCAGGGCAGCCTTAACCGTGTTCCAAGAGCTGGAGAACCCTAGGCCATGCCTTTACCTGGAAGCCGACGGCAGACCTGCAGCTGTTTCACCGTTCCCTCTGGAGAAGTTTAAAGGCTTAAGGCTTGAAAGGTTTGAAACTCTGAATGAGGCTGTGGACGAGTTCTATTCAAGGCTTACAGCTGAAAGGGTTAAGGCTGAGAAAGGTGAAAAGGTCAAGCTTCAGCTGGAAGAGCTTAAGCGTATAGCCTCAGAGCAGGAAGCCAGGCTTAAAAACCTGAAAGCCGAAATTGAGAGGCTTCAAAGAACAGGTGAAACCATCTTCAGAAACGCCAGCCTACTCCACCAGGTTCAGGAAGCCTTCAAAGCCATGGCCGGTAAAGGGCTGAGCTGGAAGCAGATGAAGGCCGAGGTTTCCAGGGCACGGAAGGAGGGAACCCTGCCTCTAAGCCTAGTTTCAGACGTAAACCCCAAAGATAAAAAGGTTAAAGTCAGCCTTGAAGGCTTAGAATTCGACTTCTCCATACTAAAATCCGTCTACCAGGAGGCTTCCTCCCGCTTCGACGAGGCTAAGAAGCTTAAAGGAAAGGCTTCAAGCCTTGAGAAGGCCTTAAAGGAAACGCTGGAAAGGATGGCTTCAGCTGAGAATCTCATAGCGGAGGTTGAAGCTGAACCTGTGAGGCTTGAAAGGGTTCGGGAGAAGGAGTGGTATGAAAAGTTCAGGCATTCCTATACTTCAGACGGGCTTCTGCTGGTGGCTGGCAGAGATGCCTCCTCCAACGAAGCCCTAGTGAAACGCTATGCTAAGCCTTCAGACCTGATTTTCCACTCGGATGTAGCCGGCTCGCCTTTCACCCTGCTCAAGGTTGAAGATAGGGCTCCCTCAGAGGCTTCCATAAGGCAGGCAGCCCAGTTTACAGCCTGCTACAGCAGGGCTTGGAAGGAGGGATGGTCAGCCATAGACGTATACTACGTTAAGCCTGAACAGCTTAGCAAAAAGGCTCCTTCAGGAATGTTTCTGGCGAGAGGAAGCTTCATGGTCTACGGTAAAAAGAACTATCTGCACGGGGTTCCCCTAAGACTTGCCCTAGCCGTCAAGCTTAACGGTGAACCGAAGGTTTTAGCCATGCCTCCTGAGGCCGCTGAAGCTCAAGCATCCTTCGCCGTTGAAATAGCACCTGGAAAGGTGAAGGCTGGAAGCCTAGCCGTCGAGGCTAAAAGAAGAATGGTGGAGCTTGCACCAGGAGAAGTTAAACCTGTCCTACTTAGGATTCCCAAGGAGAGCCTCGCATCTCTAGTCCCCTACGGGCTTGGAGAAATCGTAAAGGCGTTCAAGAAGTCTTCACAATGAAAAGTAAAGCATTTATCCGCTTAACCTCTGCCCTAGAATGGCCTCTAAAGGCTTAGCGGGTGGGGGCAAATGAGCTCGAAGAAGATGCTTCCAGAGCTACAGGTTAAAGAAGTTATGAGGTCTCCAGTGTACACCATTCGTAAAAATGAAACCGTGGACAGGGCTGCCAGGCTTATGGCCGAGCACGAGGTTGGAAGCCTCATAGTTCTAAACAGCGAAGGCAAGCCCGTCGGCATAATCACGGAGAGAGACCTTGTGAGAAGGGTTATCATGGGAAACCTTCTTCCCTCCACGGTTAAAGTGGGACAGATTATGAGCAGACCCCTAGTAACAGTTCCCTCTGACATAAGCGTAAGCGAGGCTGCAAGGCAGATGGGGGAACTAGGCATAAAAAAGCTGGTAATCGTTGAGCGGGGTCAGCCCGTGGGAATAGTTTCCAGCAGGGAAATCATCCAGGCAACCCCACCCCTCATGGACTTAATCCTGGAGAAGTCTAGGACAGGCCTAGCTCTAACAGCATCCTCTAAACCGCTTTCAGGCTACTGTGAAGCGTGTGGAGAGTGGGCTGACCTACTAGTGGAAGTCAACGGAAGCTTTGTATGCGAGGAATGTGCAGCCGACATAGCTACTCCAGGAGAAACGTAGCCTCCTGCTTTGGAGGCAACCCTGCTTTCCCCTACTTTTAACAGGAATACCACTAGGCCGGCGAATGTTAGGGCTGAGCCTATGATGAGAGTTGCCTTGAAGCCTATGGTGTCCGCCAGGTAGCCTCCAAGCATAGGCCCTATAATCCACCCTATAAACCATGTTCTCTCGTACATTCCCATAGCCCATCCCCGCTCCTTTTCCGGTGCCAGGTCTGCTATGAAGGCTGAGGCCACGGTTCCCATGGCAGCCCATGTTGCCCCCTCCAAGGCTTGGATGGGGAAAGCGTAGAGGGCGCTCTCTATCAGCGAGTAGGCTGCAAAGGCAACGGTGAACCCAACCATTGACATGGCCATAACAGGCTTCCTGCCAATCCTGTCCGAAACCCTCCCAACCATAGGTGAAATCAGGGCTCCCACCGCCGAGCCTGTCATGTAAATCATGCCTATCTCCGTTTTCGAAGCTCCAAGCTCGCTTATGTATATAGCCAGAACCGAGTAAACCATGCCTGAGCAGACCATGAGCGGTAGAACCGAAATGTAAAACGTGTACAGGCGTTTCTTGGCTGCCAAGCTTTTTCACCTCTCTAAAGTTTATTTTTAAGACAGATTTAAAGGGGAAACCTTTAACTTTAACCCTGCCTACGCTTCTTTAAGCCTCTTCGGAAAAGCGGTGAAGGCTGCTTAAGGGGCGAAAGTGCAGGGAGTTGAAGCTGAAGTTCCTCGGTGGAGTTCGAGAGGTGGGAAGGTCCGCCCTAGCCTTAACCAGCGGAAGCTCTACCATCCTCCTCGACTACGGGGTTCAAATCAACCGTGAGCCGGAGTTCCCCCTTCATGTCCCCCCAAAAAACATAGACGGCATCCTGCTTTCCCACGCCCACCTAGACCACAGCGGAGGCATCCCCCTATACCATGTAAGGCATAGAATACCTGTTTACGCCACCAGGCTTACCTTCGAACTTTCAAGAATCCTCCTAAACGACTTCATAAAGCTTTCAGGCTACTACCTGCCCTACGAGTACGCCGACGTCATGGCCATGCTTGACAACGCCAGCCCGGTAAGCCTCAGCGAAACCCTCGAAGTTAAAGACTTTAAAATAAGCTTCTTGGAGGCAGGGCATATCCCGGGAAGCCTCCAGTTCATCGTTGAGGCTGACGGGGGAAGACTGCTATACACCGGAGATGTGAACACCAACGAAACCAAGCTTTTGAAGATGGCAGACCTAGACTACGGCGACCTTTCAGCCGTGGTGGTTGAATCAACCTATGCAGGCGAAAAACATCCCAGCCGGGGCGAGCTGGAAAAGGCCTTCGTTGAAAGGGTAAGCGAAGTGGTTGACCGTGGAGGAACAGCCTTAATCCCAGCCTTCTCGGTGGGGCGCTCCCAAGAGGTCTTATGCATCCTAGAAGCCCACGGCTTCCAGCATCAGGTTTACATGGACGGGCTGGCCTTAGAGGCTAACGAGGTCATGCTCAGGCATCCCGAATACTTCAGGGACTACGAGCTTTTGAGGAGAGCCCTGGAAAAGGCGAAGTGGATTAACGGCTGGAGGGAGAGAAGGCAAACCGTTAAGAAGCCCTGCGCCATCGTTTCGCCGGCTGGAATGCTTAAAGGCGGAGCCGCAGCCTACTACGTGGAGAAGGTAGCCGAGAAGCCTCAAAACGCCATCTTCCTAGTAAGCTTTCAGATTCCCGGGACTCCCGGGAGAATGCTTTGGGAGGAGAAAAGAATTTTCGTGAACGGGAAGCCTAAGCCGGTGGAGGCTGAAACGGAGTTCTTCCATTTCTCGTCGCACACCGACGGGGAAGGCTTGAAAACCCTTCTGAGAAGCGTTAAAGGAAACCCCAAGGTCTTCGTGGTTCACGGCAACCCTGAAAACTCTGAAAGGCTTGCCAGCTGGGTAAGCGGGGAGCTGGGCTTAGAAGCCGTAATACCCAAGGTTGGAGAAACCTACACCATCCAGTAGGAGCCGTTCGAAGCGTCCACGCCTTACAGCTTAAACTAAAAAATAAAGATAAATAACCATGTTTCCATGAATTTCCTTTTGGAGAAGAATTCCGATGGCAAATCGTTTATCGGAGCCCTATAAAAGCTTGCTTAACATGCTCGTAGACGCCCTAAAGGAAAGGTTTGGAGAAGACCTTGTCTCCGTGGTACTGTACGGCTCGGTAGCCTCGGGGAGGGCGAGGAAGGATAGCGACATAGACTTGCTGATAGTGGCTAAAGGTCTTCCAAGAGGAAGTCTGAAAAGGCAGGAAGCTTTCATGGAGGCTGAGAAGGCTTTAGAAAAGCCTTTAGAGGACCTATGGAGGCAAGGCTATCACGTTGATTTTTCGCCAATCCTCAGAACGCCTGAGGAAGCCTCCAAGCTTTCACCCTTATACCTAGACATGGCGGAGAATGCCATCATCCTGTACGATAGAAAGAATTTTTTTAGGAAGCTGTTGAAGCGGCTTAGGAGTAGGCTTAGAGAGCTTGGCGCTCGAAGGGTTGAGCTTGGAAAGCGGTGGTACTGGATTTTAAAGGAGCCCTACAAGCCTGGGGAGGATATAACCATTGAATAATCGGGCTATGGCCCAATCCTATCTAAGGCAGGCTGCCGAAAGGCTTCGCCACGCCGAGGAAGCCCTAGAATCTGGAAACTACCCGTACACCATCAGGCAAAGCCAGGAGCTTGTGGAGCTTTCACTGAAGGCAGCGTTAAGATTTGCCGGGATTGAAGCTCCTAAATGGCATGACGTAGGTCCAGTGTTACGCCGAAACACTCAAAGGTTCCCAGAATGGTTTAGGACCAAAATAAATGAGCTTGCCTCCATTTCGAGGAGGCTTAGAAGGGAGAGGGAGCCAAGCATGTATGGAGATGAAGAATCAGGGCTGTCACCCGACGAGCTTTACACCAGAGAAGATGCTCTAACAGCCCTCACAGACGCTAAAAAAGTATACAAGCTATGCATAAAACTTCTGAAGAAAGCCTCTGCCATTCAGTAAGTTTTATAGTAACTCTTATCTTTCAAGCCATATAATATATCCCCCCGTTAGACGGCTGAATACTTGCAAAGCCGACATGCCGAAGGGAAGAAAACTATGGAACGGTTTCCCTCCAAGGAGTTCAGGAGGGCTCTAAGGCTTCTCCTCGGTGTGGGCGTGGTAAGCCAGAGCCGGGGAGCCTACAGCGTTGTTTTCGAGC
>LUCC01000051.1 GCA_001593855.1 Candidatus Hecatellales archaeon B24
AATTAGGAAGAAACTCTAGGGATGTCATAAGCCTGTGAAACTTTTCCTCTGCCTTTGAAGGATCCCGCCCATATAATTTGTCGGCTTGAGCTATGGCTCTGGCTACCCTGCGAAACATTTGTCCCGGGGTTTCCACGATTCTCCCATGCTCATCCTTAAGCAGGTAGCGCCGTTTCAGAACGCTTAGGGCGTTAACGCTGAGCTTTAAGTCGTCTCTAACCCCTATAAGCTGCTTTTTAATATCTCTAATTTCAGCTCTACGCCGCCTGTAGACGATGTAGGCTCTGGCAACCTCGGTTAAGCCTTCCCTCATAAGGGTTTCCTCAACCAGGTCTTGAACATCCTCAACCGTGGGGATACGTTCTCCACCGAAACGCTTCTCAACTTCGACTGCAACTTTTCCCGTTACACGTTCGGCGTCGGCGAGCTGTCCTTCTCCCACAGCCTTCATGGCTTTAAGCACGGCCTGGGTTATCTTTTCAGGCTTCCACTCCTCAAGCCTGCCATCCCGCTTCATAATAAACCTGACAGAGGCCAACAGAAGTCCTCCAGCAGAAATTAAGGGTAAACCTAAATGAAAAAGGTTCGGTGCTCGCAAGCCTTAAAATATAAGCTCCCTCGTCGGAAGAGCGTAGGCGGCTTCTTTAAAGAGGAGCCTGGGCGACTTCAAGGCTTGCGAGAGCAGGGAAGGCTCGCGGAAACAGTTAATGTAGCAGCCGTCGCATTCCACGTTATCCTGAAGCCTATGTTCTCCGTCCTCTAGGAGGTTAAACATTTTAGGCTTCAGGAAGCAGGGGTAAAGGTTTCCATGCCAGTCGATGTAAACAGCGGTTTCCCCACCCTTACAGTAGAAGTTAACTTTTCTCCCTGGAGGCCTTAAAAGGTCTTCAAGGTAGCTTCCAGTATTCGTAATCCTGTAGCCAGCCCTTTTAAGCCTGAGAATGGTTTCAAGGCTTTCCCTCAGCTTCTCCTGAAGGTTTCCTCTGAATTCTCCGTGAAGCCTGAAAGTGTTTATGTCGGCTTGAGCTGGATAGCAGAAGCCTATGGGAACGCCGAGGCTGGAATTGACGTATTCAACTATTTTTTCCACCCCGTCCAGAACCAGGTGGGGGTTCAAGTATACTAGGGCGTAGACTTTAAGCCCTAAACCTTTCGCGTAGGCTATGGCCTCCACCTGCTTCTCCATTATGCCCTTAACCCCGCGGATTTTCTCGCAGATTTCAGGCTTCCAGTGGTCTAGGGATACGCTTAAAACGTGCAGGCCTGCCTCCTTAAGCTCCTCTATCTTCTCAAGCTTCAGGTTTCCGTTGGTTGTCAGCGTTGTCGCCAGCTTAAGTCTGTCCGCCATTTCTACGGCTTCCGCTATGTGCGGGTGGAGGGTTGGCTCTCCACCTGTGAAATAAACTATGAGAAACCTGTTTTCGCTTAGGAATTTCAGAACTTTCCCCACGTTTTCAAGGGGCATAAACTCCTGAGGGTTCCTGTGCATCCCGCACATTACACATTTACAGTTACACTGGGTTGTAATAGCGTAGACAGCGGTTCTACAGTGGCCTCTAAGAAACTTTAAGGCTAAACTTGCAAGGCTAACCATGAGGCAACCCCTTCAAAACCTTTCAACCTAAGCTGGAAACTCGTGGCCGCAGAAGGGGCATTTAACGTAGCCGCAGCTTCCAGTAACCGAATACTGGCATCCGCTGCAGCCGAAGGTTCTAGAGTAGGTTAAGTCGAACTGTCTTCCGCACTGCGGGCACCTGTAAAGCCTTTTCAACCTGCTAAACCTCTGGAACCCGCAAATAATTAAGTTTTTAGCTTCTCCTCACGTTTTGGGCAGCTTAAGCTTCAGCCGTCTAACTGTTGCCACTCCGCCAAGCCATGCGAAGAAGTACAGGAGGCGGTATCCAACCCAGTATAGGGCTTTAAGCCATAGGGCTTCAGGTTTAAAATACAGCTTTCTAAGGTGGTCAGCCCACCTAACCGAATGGTTTATGCATTTAAGCATAATCTTCCAGTGTTCTTCGCTCATACGGGAAATGTCGAAGCGTGGCGAGTTCTCCAAGCTTGTTTCCATCATGGGCATAAAGAACTGGGGGATTATGAAGGACGGGGTATCCTTCAGCTTATCCATAAGCTCAAGGGTGCTGTTCAAGTCGTCAGGGGTTTCGCCTGGAAGCCCTATAATGAGGGTTGCTGCTGGAACCCAATCGTAGTCCTTTGAAATGCCGAAGGCTTGAACTACCACTTCAGGCCACTGCTCAGGCTTAAAGGGTAAGGCTTTCCCAGCCATAAGCTTCCTAAGCAGCCGTGGGCTTCCCGTCTCTATCCCCGCCTGGTAGCCGAATAAGGGTGCATACTTGCTTTTACCCACGTTCAAAAGCTCTGAAATCTCGTATACGAGTTTGGGGGCTGCTGCGATGGATGAGAGGGCTGCATGGCTTATCCCAAGCTGAGGCTTCTCCATTTCGGCTAAGGCTGTTTTGAAGAGCTTTATAACTTTTCCCTGGTCTGGCTTAAACCGGTTTTTAGGTCCTGAACCATAGTTTAAAACGTCCTCCGCGTGGAGGCATACAGACCTGTTTCCACCCTTAATGTTCACTCTAACTTCCTGGGCTACTATGCTGAAGGGTATATCTCTTTTCCCCCGGAGGGTTGGAGTGCAGAACTGGCAGTTCCGGCCGCAGCCCCTAGAAACCTCTACAAGCCCTCCAACGGAAGCCCTTCGAATAGGCTTAATAAGCCCTAAATCCGCATCCTCCGAGAAGACAACCTCAGGCAGGCTTTCACCGTTAACAGCCCTATGGAAGAGGTCTCCCGCCACTCTTTCCCCTTCGCCTACCACAACCGTGTCTAAGGGGAAAATTCTCTTCCAGTCCTTAACCTGCAGAATCTGCCATACTCCAGGTCCTCCGGCGATAATCTTCACCTTCCCCCTTCTCAAGGCTAACCATGCCATGAGCTTTTCAAACTCGGCTTGGGTGGCTGTTTTCCCGTTGAAGATGGAGGCGAAGGTTAGGCTTGTAGGGCCCCAGCCCAACGGGTCCATGAGGCTTACTCCTACAACCCTGGTTTCAGACCCCATAACCCTGTCAAGCCTTTCAGGGTGAACCGTAGCTACCTCTCTTTCGCTGAAACCCGAATCTAGTAGGCAGGCTTCGATTTTCCTGAGCGCGTAGGGGGCAAGGTCAGCCTGACCGTCATGCTGGCTGACGGGAGGATAGAAAAGTCCTTTCACAAACCAAGAGGGGAAGGGCGGATTGGATATGCATGCTCCGAAGCCGCAGAAAATTTTCCCATGGTGGCTGCTCATTTCCGTGGCTGGGGCTGTAAGTATGATTTTAGGGCTTAAGGCTTTACGGGAGCTTCCACCAGTACTCCCCGAGCCTTTCCACCCCCGTCCGGCTTCAGCGAGAAAAAGAGGTCTTTTCCGCTTTAAAGAGTGTTCACAAGTCTTTCTATTTATTTTTATTCCTGCCTTTCAGGCCTACCGGGTCTTACATTCACCAGCAGGCAGGCCTCCCGAAGCTGTTTCGTTCCACCCCCCTCCATGACAACCCTTAAAACCGCGTCGGAGTTCAACACTCTCACTCCGCCTACCAGCGTCACTCCATGGGTGAAGAGGGGCTCAGGTGTTATCGGCGATGTCGGACCTACTAAGACTATCTCCCTTGCTTTCTTTGTCAACTCCAGCAGCCTGTCGATGGTTCCGTTGACGAGGGTTGAAGCTGTTATTATGGCTACGTCAGCCTTTGGAAGGTATTCCTCGCAGGCAGTGTCAGGGAGGCTTCCTCCTCTAAGCTGCGGGCTCCTCTCAAGCACGTAAAGCTCGCCAGCTTTTTCCTCAAGAAAGGAGGCAATGGGCTTGATGTTTCCAACCATAACCACCCTGTCACTGGGTTTCACTTCAAACTCCGATGTCACGTTTCCAACGGAAACCTGATAGCCCCCGGTTCTCCGCTTGAAAAGCATCTGGGAGGCAGCGTTTACGGCTGCGATTCCCACTATGCTTTCAGCCGGAATCCATGAGCCTGCCAGCTTTGCCAGGTCGAAAAGCTGTCTTCCAGCCAGCTTCCCACTGTCCAAGGGAAGACTGCAGCCTTCAAGGCCTAGTTCCGAGGGAATTGTGGAGCAGAGGCCGAGATGGCCGTTTTCCAGCTGAACCGCTGTGTACCCTAAGCCGACGCATACGTTTTTAACTTTAAGCTGGAAGGCTTCAGGAATATTCTTCAGGAGGAAAGCGAGGATTTCCCCCATTATCGTTCCAGGCATGTTCTCTTTTCCCCTCTAAACCTTTAAGTCTGGTGAAGGTTAAGAGTATTTTGCCTTGTTTCTTGGGGGTTAAACGATTGAAGGCTTTGAAGCATGTTTACGGTCCTGTTGCTTCCTGGAGGCTTGGCCTTTCCCTAGGGCTTGACCCCGTAAGCCCGCCTAAAACCTGCACTTTCGACTGCGTATACTGCCAGCTTGGCAGAACAGTTTTCAAGGTTAGCAGGCCTAAAGACTTTCAGCCTAAGGTTTCGCTTCGAAGGCTTATGGCGGACCTGGAGGAAGCCTTAACCCGCATAGACTTGAAGCGTGTGAAATACGTTACCTTTTCGGGTTCAGGAGAGCCTACTCTGCATCCTCAGCTGGCTGAAATGGTTGAGGAGGCCAGAAGGCTTACGGGGAAGCCTGTAGCCCTCCTCACCAACTCCTCGCTTCTGGGCTACAGAAAAATTTCTGAGGCAGCTTCAAGGTTTGACCTAGTCGTTGCGAAGCTTGACGCTGCAGACCAAAGGCTTTTCGAGGCTGTGAACAGGCCTGCAGAAGGCTTAGAACTCAAGCAAATCGTTAAGGGAATAAAAGGTTTAAGGCGTAAAATGGCTGGGAAACTTGCCATCCAGTCCATGTTCTTCCGAAGGCTTGACCTTGAGGCTTCAAACTTTTCAGACAGAAATGTTGAGGCCTTAGCCGAAACGGTTTCCGCCTTGATGCCTGACGAAGTTCAGGTTAACACCCCCACAAGGCCTCCGGCTGAGCCGTTTGTTACGCCTTTAACCGTGGAGGAGCTTCGTGGGATAGCCAAGGTTTTCAGGGAAAAGGTTTCCGGGGCTCATGTTATTAGTAGGACTAGTTTAAAGCTTGCCAGGGCTGCTGGGCTTAGAAAAACCTCTGAGCAGGAGGTTTTAGAAGTTTTGAAGCGTAGGCCTTGCGGCGGCAGGGAGCTGGCTGCTGTTTTAAACGCTAGGGAAGCGGAGGTTTCAAAAATACTTGGAAGGCTTATGGCTAAGGGCGTGGTAGCCAAGAGAATGGTTGAGAAGCGAACCTACTTCACGGCTAAGGTCTGAACCTTCCATGCCGGCGGAAACGTCTTCGATAGCCCATGTTAAAGACGGGCTGGGGAGGCGGGTGGAAACCGTTTAACTGGTAGAAGCTTTGCCAGCGGGGTGGGGGTGGAGGCTCCCAGCCTGGGTAGCCTCCAGGTTTGGCTTCTTCACGTTTCGGGGTGAAGTTCAGGCAAGTTGGCGTGTTCGGATTTATGGGTGTGCCTAGCAGGGTGCAGTAGCCTTCCTTGAAGTGTTCGCATTGGAAGTGGGTTGGCATGGTTAATATAGTATTTCGTGTTTATGCACATAAACTTTTCCCCGGCCGATTAAAAGCTTAAATACCGTGCATATGCACAATTAACTTAGAGGTGAAAGGAGAAATGGCATGGTTCGGATGGGGTGGACGCGGAGGATGGTGGGGTCCCTGGCCTGGAAGAGGACCCTTCAGCTACCTTCCGCCATGGCAGAGACCTGGATGGCTGTTTGGCAGAGGAGCCTGCTGGTGGCTTCTAGGCTATCCTTGGTGGGCCTATGGAGCACCCTACGGTTACGGTGCACCCTACGCTGGCTGGGGGGTTTATAGGCCTCCATGGGGATATTATCCCTATGGCTGGTGGTAAAGTAGATGAGCTATAGTTACGGTCGAAGATATAGGAGAATAGGATGGATGCCCGGCCTTCCAGGATGGGCTATGACACCCTCATGGTTCGCTCCCAGCCTTCCACCGTTCCCCCAAACCTTCACAGCCGAACAGGAAAGGCAAATGCTTGAGCAGCATGCTAGAGTCCCAGATAAACGCCATCAGAAAGAGGCTTGAAGAGCTTAAGTCCCAGCCTCAGAGTCAACCGTCTCAGCCTCAAACTCCGCAGCCTCCACCGTTTCCAATGTTCCCAGCGTTCCCCCCATACATGGCTCCTCCGCCAACCCCTGAAGAGGAAATAGCAGAGCTTGAAGACTACAAGCGTGAGCTTGAAGAGGAAATCAAAAGCGTGGAAACCAGGATAGCTGAGCTTAAACGTATGCTTGGAAGGAAGGGCCAGGGCTAGTCCCCTTTTACCTTTTCTTTTTGGGAGAGAGGCTTGAATGGTTAGGATATGCGTGCCGACGATGGGCTGGGGAGGCCTGGATGAGGAGGTTTCAGAGCATTTCGGCAGAGCTCCAACCTTCACCCTAGTGGAGCTGGAAACAGGCGAGGTTAAGGTTGTGCCCAACACTGGTAGGCACATGGGAGGCGGCCCCCTGCCAGCTGAGGTCTTGAAAGACTGGAAGGTTAACGTTCTAATATGCTCAGGCATAGGGCCTAGGGCTGCAAACCTTCTGAAGGCTTCAGGGGTTGAAGTCTACTGCGGGAATTCCCGAACCGTCAGGGAGGCCATAGAAGATTTTAAGGCTGGAAGGCTTTTAAGATTCCAAGGAGAACGCTCCACCTGCCCTGAACATAGAGGCCTGTAAAGGCTGCTGAGCCGTTCACCCTTCCAGGTGCTCTTTAAGGTTGCTGCTGGCCGTTGCAGGAGGCAAGGGAGGCTGCGGAAAGACAACGGTAGCTGTGAATCTTGCTCTCTCCCTTGAAGGTGAAGTTCAAATATTAGACTGCGATGTGGAGGAGCCTAATGTTCACCTGCTTTTAACCCATCAGCCAGCCTGGGAGAAGCCTGTAACGGTCTCCATTCCATCCTTTAACATGGAAAAATGTCTTCTATGCGGCAAATGCTCCGACTTCTGCCAGTATAACGCCGTAGCCCAGCTTCCAAACAGGCTGCTCTTCTTCCAGGAGCTATGCCACAGTTGCGGAGGATGCAGGCTGGTATGCCCCGCTGAAGCCATAGCAGAAGTGGAAAGGCCTGTAGGAGTGGTGAAAGGCTGCAGGGCTGAAGGCGGCCTAAGCCTTGTCTACGGTGTTCTAAACGTAGGAGAGCCCAGGCCTATTCCTGTTGTTGAGGCTGTTAGGGCCGAAGCTAACCCCACCGGAAACGTTATAATTGATGTTCCTCCAGGGGCTTCCTGCCCTGTGGTGGCTTCCATCCGGGAGGTAGACCATCTGCTTCTGGTAACTGAGCCCACCCCCATGGGCCTCCACGACCTATCCCTAATGGTTGATGTGGCTAGAAGGCTTAGCCTCCGCTTCAGCGTGGTAGTTAACAGGGCGGGGCTTGGAGGAGACGGCGTCTACGACTTCTGCCGGAGGGAAGGCATACCTGTTCTAATGGAGATACCCTACAGCCGGAGGATTGCTGAGCTCTACTCGCAGGGGATACCCTTCGTCAAGGCTATGCCAGAGTGGAAGGAAAAATTCAGGGAAGTCTTCCAAAGCCTTCAAGAGGGTTAAATCATGGTTAAAGAGCTTGTAGTGGTCAGCGGCAAAGGAGGAACAGGCAAAACCTCTATAACGGCTTCCTTGGCGGCCCTAGCCTTCACAGCCGGCTTCAAGCTTACCCTAGCCGACTGCGATGTGGAAGCCTCAAACCTTCCTCTACTCTTAAACCCTGAAACCAGGCGTGAAGAGGCCTTCTCCGGCTCAAAGGTTGCCAGTATAGACTTGGAAAAGTGCACTCGATGCATGGTTTGCGAGGAAAATTGCAGGTTTAAAGCTGTAAAAGAGTTTAAGGTGGACGAGCTGCTCTGCGAAGGCTGCGGGGTATGCGTCCAGCTATGCCCTGCTGAAGCCGTAAAGCTGAAGGATAGAGACTCAGGACGCCTTTACGCTTCCGAAACCAAATATGGCCCCCTGATCCATGCCAGGCTTAACCCTGGAGAGGCAAACTCCGGGAAGCTTGTAGCTCTAGTACGCTATAGGGCCAGGCAGGCTGCGGCTGAAAGAGGAGGGCAGATTATTCTTTCAGATGGTCCTCCCGGGATAGGATGCCCTGTTATATCTTCTATTACGGGTGTAGACTTCGCCCTGCTGGTGGCTGAACCCACGGTTTCAGGGCTCCACGACCTCCGCCGCATCTTAGAGCTTGTCCGCCATTTCAAGGAGGTTAAGCCTATGGTGGCTGTTAACATGTGGAATGTTAATCCTAAGGTTTCAGAGGAAATTTCGGTTTTCTGCTTTAACGAGGGCTTGGAGCTGGTGGGTAAAATTGCTTTCGACGGAACCGTAGCTGAGGCTGCAGCTGGCAGGAAACCTGTTGTCGAGTATGCTCCCAAGTGTAAGGCTTCTGAGGAGCTTAGAAAGCTCTGGGGTAGGGTGAAGTCTCTTACAGGGTTGGGGTAAAACTTATTATGTGCTAAAGTACATTACTCTGGCGGGATATAAATGCCAAAAATATGTGTAAGTGCAACTGGTGCAGACTTAAACGCTCCAGTCGACCCCAGATTTGGAAGATGCGCGTACCTGCTGATAGTGGATGTGGACTCCATGAAGCTGCTTGAAGCCGTAGCAAACCCTTCTGTTATGGCTCCCAGCGGAGCAGGCATCCAAACAGCTCAGATGGTGGCAAATAAAGGCGTTATAGCTGTAATAACCGGGAACGTGGGTCCAAACGCCTATCAGGTCCTAGCGTCAGCTGGAATTCAGATTTTCACAGGAGCCTTTGGAACAGTTAGGGAGGCTGTTGAAGCCTATCGGGCTGGCAGGCTTACACCCGTTGCGGGCTCGTCCCCTATGAGTGTGGGCAGAGGTATGGGGATGGGTATGGGGATGGGTAGAGGATTAGGCATGGGCAGAGGTATGCCCCCGGTTCCAATGCCGTCTCCTCCGTCCAGAGAAGAGGAAATATCAATTTTAGAAGCCCAAATGGAAAGCTTAAAGAGCCAGCTTGAAGAGGTTAAGCGAAGGCTTAGGGAGCTTAAAGGAGAAGAATAATCTTCTTCCTCTTTT
>LUCC01000052.1 GCA_001593855.1 Candidatus Hecatellales archaeon B24
TGAGGAAATCATGCATTCCCTTAGAGCAATGCTGTTAGACTTTTAGGCCTCTCATAGACAACGGAAACATAGAAGGTTTTTACCTTTTTCACACCAGTTTGGAGAACATGCCTACTATACCGTTACACTCTCGTATCCGGCTTTCAGGGCTTTAAGATTTACTGGGTGTAGTTTTTCAGGTAAAACTTCTTTCACCGCCTCTTCAACTGCTTCATAGCTGAAGGGCAGCTTCACAAGCCGGGCGAGCATACCTATGATTACCACGTTGGTTGCCTGAAGACCTCCTGTAACCTCCTCAGCGATCTTAGACGCTTCAACCACCCGCACGTTCCCAGCGATCTTCTTCAGGCTTTCCACAATTTCGCCTATTTCAGGATACCTAGCCAAACCAGACGAGACGATGGGAGGTATCACGCTTCTATTGTTCAAGATGACAAGCGTGTTCTGGTTGAGATACCTTGCATACCTAACAGCTTCCACGGGTTCAAGGGAGACCACCACGTCAGCGCCTCCGAGGGGGATTAGAGGAGCGTAAACCTCTCCAAATCTGACGTGAACCTCAACGCTTCCACCCCTCTGAGCCATACCGTGGGTTTCAGCCGTTATAACATTCACTCCCGCTTTGAGAGCTGCCCTTCCCAGTATGGCGGAGGTCGTGAGTATCCCCTGTCCACCTACGCCGACTAGGAGAACGTTAAGCTGCGTCATCGCTTTCACAGTTATATGAAAAAGAATATTTAAACCTTGTTAAAGTTAATTGAAAGCCGCCGGCGAAATACGGCATACTCAAATTTTCTCCACGGACTATACCTAAAAATACTTTTTGATAGCCAGTAGTATGTAGGGGGGCTATACATGATTAGGGATGTGGTTAAAGACGTTGAAGGAGAAAACGTGCTTCTTCTAGGCAACGAGGCTATGGCCAGAGGCGCCCTGGAGGCAGGCATAGATGTCTACGCTGCCTACCCTGGTACGCCTTCATCTGAAATTGCTGACACCCTTTCCGAAGCTTGCAGACTGCTGAAGGGTAGAACAGAGTTTTACATGGAATACTCTATCAACGAGAAGGTGGCCTTCGAGGTTGCCGCGGGAGCATCCCTCGCCGGGAAGCGGGGTATGTGTGGGATGAAGCATGTCGGAGTTAACGTTGCGTCGGACACCCTTTTCAGCTTCGCCTATGTTGGGGCGAGAGGAGGCTTCGTCGTGGTCAGCGCCGACGACCCATCCCTACACAGCAGCCAGAACGAGCAAGACAACAGATGGTATGGGAGGGCAGCTAGGGTTCCAATAGTTGAAGCGTCTAACGTTCAGGAAGCTAAGGACTTGGTGAAGCTTGCCTTCAACCTTTCTGAAGAGTTCCAGCTTCCCATAATGTTCAGAAGCTACACTAGGCTTAGCCATACCAGCGGAGTTGTTAAGCTTGGAAAGCTGCCTGAAAAGAAGCTTGAAAGGGTTGAATGGGAGAGAAGCCCGCTGTCCGATGTTCTTGTGCCTGCAAACGCCATAAAGAGAAAGAAGGTTTTACTGGAAAAAATTGAGAGAGTTCGAAGACGTTTTGACGGTGTAGAAATAAACAGGGTTGAGGGAGGAGAAGGTAGAGAGGGAGTAATCGCCTGCGGGATAAGTTATACCTATGCTAAGGAGGCTTTAGGCAGGATTGGTGTGGACCTACCGGTTTTAAAGCTTTTAACCCAGTATCCGCTTCCGGAGAAGCTTATAGAGAACTTTATAAGCTCGCTCGACAAGGTTGCCGTTGTAGAGGAGCTCGACCCTTTTGTAGAACTTCACGTGAAAGCCATAGCCAAAGACTACGGCGTGAAGGTTTACGGGAAAGAGAACGGCTGCTTCCCCGAAAGCTACGAGTATAATATTTCTATAGTTGAAAGAGGCCTAGCGAAAATGCTGGGTAAAGGCGGAGGAGGCTCCGACGAGCTTCTTGAAAAGGTTAACACCATCTCTTCGATAGCCCCCCCACGTCCTCCGGTTTTCTGTCCCGGCTGCCCCCACGCTGCCACCTTCTACGCGATTAAGAAGGTGTCTAAGGATGTTGGAGGTGCAGCCTTACCAAGTGATATAGGCTGTTATACGTTGGGGGTAAGCAAGCCCTTTGAAACTGTTGAGATATGCATCTGCATGGGGGCGGGGGTAGGAGTTTCCAACGGGCTGAGCAAGGTTTTGAAAAACAAGATTATCACTACGGTGGGAGACTCTACTTTCTTCCATGCAACCGTGCCAGCCATGATTAACGCTGTCTACAACAGGCATAGGTTCGTGTTTGTAGTCCTGGACAACTCTGGAACAGCGATGACGGGATTTCAGCCTCACCCAGGGCTTCCTGTCAGAGGATGCGGCGAGCAGTCGAAGCCGGTGAAAATAGAAGATGTTGCGAAGGGATGCGGCGTGGAGTTCGTGGAGGTTGTGAACCCCTACAACATCAGGAAGATGGAGGACACCTTGAGAAGGGCATTGGAGCATGAAGCCGTTTCAGTTATTGTGGCGAGAAGACTCTGCGCTGTACTCTGGAACAGGGAAAGGAGAAGAAAAGGAATTAAAATCGTGCCATTTAAGGTTGAAGACGGCTGTGACCTCTGCTTGGAGTGCGTTTCATCCTTCACCTGTCCAGCCATAGTTTACGACGGGAAGAAAGTTTGGATAGATGAAGCCCTATGCGCAGGCTGCGGAGTCTGCGCCCAGATATGTCCGAGGGGGGTTATCAAACCGAAGACGGAAGGGTGAACCCTTCCAAGAAATAATTTTTGAAGACGGCTTGGGAGTTAATGTTTTAAATTTTGTACGCCAGAGGATAGTGGCGTAGATGGTTAAGATTCACTATTCATGGGTTATCGCTGTCGCCGGAATGCTGGGCATCCTTGTAGGTTTAGGTTTCGCCCGTTTTGGTTACACGCCGATTCTGGAGCCTATGCGTGAAGGGTTAGGATTGTCCTACACGCATATGGGGCTGATAGCATCCGCCAACTTCCTGGGGTATGTTTCCTTCTCCCTGCTGGGAGGCTATTTGGCGTCAAGGTATGGGGGAAGGAAGGTTGCTGTTTACTCGCTGGTGTTAATCGGGGTGACGATGATTTTAACAGGGCTTGTCAGGTCCTTCGAAGATGCGCTCATAGCAAGATTTCTCACTGGGGTGGGGTCAGCCGGGGTGAACGTGTCATTCCTCGGTCTTGTATCTTCATGGTTTGGTAAGGCGAGGAGAGGTCTGGCGACGGGAATAATGAATGCAGGGTCAAGTATAGGAATAATCATTGTAGGTATAGTTATTCCTGTGGTGGTTCTGAACTTTCAGGATGGTTGGAGGGTGGGATGGTTCCTCCTCGGAACCGCAGGCATAGTCATCGCTGCCGTCAGCTATGTGCTTGTAAAGGATAGGCCGGAGAAGTTAGGGCTTAAGCCTGTGGCCGCTGAAGAAGGCCAAAGGGAAGTAAGCATAGGCATGGTTTACAGAACGAAGACCTTGCTCAGGCTTGGGCTGGTTTACACCCTCTTCGGCTTCTCCTACATAATTTTTGCAACCTTCTACTCGTCTCACATGGTTTTGCAGGGGTATGGCATTGAACTTGCCGGAGGCTTCTGGTCTATGGTTGGAGTACTGTCGATGTTCAGCGGACCCCTCTGGGGAACAGTTTCAGACAAGGTTGGCAGAAACTACGGGCTTGCAACGGTTTACACCCTGCTTGGAATCTCTTTCATAGCCTTCGGCTTTTCAAAGGATATAGTAGGGCTGGCCGCTGCATCCATCGTTGCGGGAATAACGATTTTCAGCATACCCACCATTGTTCAGGCGTTCTGTGGAGACCTAGTCGGAGCTAAAGCCGCATCCGCGGCAATAGGCTTCGTAACGGTGTTCTTCGGCATAGGCCAGATGATAGGGCCGAGTGTGGGAGGATACCTAGCAGATTTAACGGGAAGCTTTATGACTTCTCTCACCCTCGCAGGGGTCGCTTCAATTGCAGGAGGCATACTTTCCCTGCTGGTGAAAGGTGAATAGCTTGCGTGGAAAAAGCAGGGATTGCCTCTATTTTTTAGGTGGTTTACGGCCACCGTGCGAAGCCTTCTCCTTTGCCATTAATGCTGCACCTATGGCTCCTACGATTTGAGGCTCGGAAGGAACGCATATGTTGTGTTTAATCTCCCTTTCCAAGGCTTTCACAACGCCTATGTTCTTTGCAACTCCACCCGTCATTACTATGTCTTTTTCCGCTCCAACCTGCTTCACCAAGCCGCTAATCCTCTTTGCGATAGCTTCGTGGAGGCCTGCAACGATGTCAACAGGGTTTCCTCCAGACGCTATCAGCGATATTACTTCGGACTCTGCGAAGACCGTGCAGGTGCTGGTTATCTGAACTCTGCTTTTCGATTTGAGAGACAGCTCGCCCATTTCCTCCAGTTTAACGTCTAAAGCGTCCGCCATAACCTCTAGAAACCTTCCGGTTCCAGCGGCGCACTTATCGTTCATGGTGAACTTTAAAACTCTGCCAGCGTCGTTAAGCCTCATAACCTTTGAGTCCTGTCCTCCAACGTCTATTACCGTATGGCATTTAGGGAAGAGAAGCTTGGCTCCTCTCGAATGGCATGTGATTTCAGTGATTTTCTCGTTTGCGAAGGTTGACAACGCCAGGTTTCTCCCATACCCTGTTGCCACGGTGTAGCGTATATCTGAAAGCCTTAATCCTGCTTTCCGAAGGCATTCTTTAAACGCGTCCTCGCTTGTTTCCTTTATCTTAACGGTGGTCTTCCTGATAAGGAAGGCTACAGGCTTGCCTTCAACGTCGACTATGCAAACCTTAGTTGTCAGCGAGCCGATGTCTACTCCTGCAAAATACATTCAACCACCAAAGCTATTAAAATCCGCGTGTAATTTTACTTTTTCTGGAAGCCTCGATTTGATAAACGGCAGACCTCTCTTTTCAATTAGCGAAGGAATACTTGACAGCAGATGAAATTGCACGCGTCCAAGCGAACAGCATAGGAAATTATTTTATATCTTTCAGCCATGATAAGCTAGCAGGTGGCTGGAGCTTGGGAGAATTAAAAATAGAGGAAATCGCCGAGGCTTTAAAAGCCATTGTAGGCGAGAAAAACACGATTTACGAGAGAGAGAAGCTGGAGGACTACCTGAAAGATGAAACCTACCCCAAGCTCAGGCTTAAACCGGCCTCCGACATAGTCGTGGTTAAACCCTCAAACGCGGAAGAAGTAAGCAGAATTCTAAGGTTTGCCAACGAACATGGAATTCCGGTTTTCCCTAGGGGAGGCGGAACTGGACTGGTTGGAGGAGCGGTGCCAACACGGGAAGGCATAGTTTTGACGACGGAAAGAATGAAGGGTTTAGAAGTGGACAGGGAGAACCTGATGGCTGTTGTTGAAGCTGGAGTTACCTTGGAAGAGCTGATAAAGGCTGCTGACGAAGCTGACCTGTTTTTCCCCTTGCATCCAGGCGACGAAACAGCCCATGCTGGGGGGCTTGTCGCCACCAATGCTGGCGGAGTTAGAGCTGTCAAGTACGGGGTTATGAGGAACTATGTGAAAGGGTTAGAGGTCGTTCTTCCAACAGGCGAAATCCTTAAGCTCGGCGGGAAACTGCAGAAAAACAACACAGGATACGACCTCATGAACCTAATCATTGGAAGCGAGGGAACCCTCGCCATAATAACGAAAGTCATTTTAAAGCTGCATCCTAAGCCTGGAGCTTCAGCAACTCTAATTGTCCCCTACAATGACAGAAGCACCGCCGTAAAATCTGTCCCTAAAATACTGCAGAGCGGCGTTATACCGTTAGCCATAGAATACGTTGAGCGAGACCTAATCGAGAAGGCAGCGAAACACCTAGGCGAAGAATGGCCTGTTAGAGAGGGAAGCTGCTACCTCCTCACAGTCATCGTGGGAGAAAACCGCGACCAGATTCTCTATGAAAGCCAGAAGATAGCTGAGGTATGCCAGCAGAGCGGCTCCCTTGAAATCCTCTTCGCCGAGCCCAAACATGAACAGGAGAAAATCCTCAGGATAAGAAGCGCTG
>LUCC01000053.1 GCA_001593855.1 Candidatus Hecatellales archaeon B24
GTGGAAATACCTGAGCTGGGCGTCGAAATCAAGCCTGGACCAGCCTCTGAAGGCTATGTAACCAACGTGGAGGGGCTTCTGGCAAGGGTTGAGGAAGCTGCCTCCACCCTTCAAGGGGACAGGGAAGCTGAAGGCAGCCTCAAAGCCTTCCTAGCGAAGCTTAAGAGGGCTATGGACGGGGCTGAAGTCTTCACGGTGATAGTTAAAGACCCTTTAGGCAGCAGCGCCCTTGTCTCAGAGGTTCCCGGGAAAGTGGAGAAGCAGTCTTTAAGCCGGGAGGAAGCTGAAAAGCTGAGAAGGCAGCTTGTAGGTGTAGCCTTTGAGTACAGGTGAAATAAGCCCGACCATATTCCACTTTCTCGAGCGGAATGTAGGGCGGAGGGTTGTGGTCATAGTTGAAAGGGACTTCGGCTATGAAGGCTTAATCGAGGCTGTAAGCCACACCCCGCCTGGAATATGGCTGGCAGACGCTGAAGCCATAGTTCTGAGGACAACCGTTGCAAACCCCATCCCAAGAATCGTAGCCAAGGAGAGGAAAAGCGAGGTTTTCATCCACTTGAACTCCGTTCAGAGAATAGAAATTCTACCTGAGAAGGCTTCCAAGGGAAAATAGCTTTCTTTCAGCCTCCAAGCAGGAGAGGAGCCAGCGAAACCACCAGAATGAAGGCTACAACTATGGTGATAATCACTTCAGGCTTAACCTTTATCCCGAAGGATTCCTCCTCGTAAAACCGCAGCAGCCCAGCCGTGGAGGTAGGCATAGGAGCCCTGCTTTCCCTCCGCTTAGTCCTGCTCAAACCCTCAGCCCTCCACCAACAGCTATTAAAGCCTAGGGAAAATTTAAAGTTTAAATCTGCTGCATGTGGGAAAGGGGGAGGACTTAAACAGGTGTCTGCAAGGATTTTCTGGGATAAAGGGATAACCTTAGAGTTTAAAGGTGAAAGCCTACACCTGGATGTTCAACGTAAGCCCAAAGGAGCCTTCCTCCTAGTTTCTCACGCCCACGGCGACCATACGGGAGGGCTGAAAACGAAGGGTGAAGGAAGGGTTTACCTTACCAGGCCTACCCTAGCCCTGTTCAAGGCTGCAGCAGGAAAAGAGCCTCCCATGGAGGTTAAACAGGTAAGATACGGTGAAAGATTTAAGGCAGGAGTTTTCAGGGTTGAAGCCTTCAATTCAGGCCACATCTTCGGCTCTTCAGGCTTCCTAGTGGAGGCTGGAGGTTTAGCCATAGCCTACACGGGAGACCTTAACTTCGTCGACAGCCTGCTCACGGAAGCCGCTGAACCCGTAGACTGTGACATCCTGATTTTGGAGGCAACCTACGGAAGCCCAAGCTACAGGTTTCCCTCGCGTAACGCTGTTTACAGTAGAATCGTGAAGTGGACTGTGGAGGAGGCTGGAAAAGGCAGAATACCCGTGTTCCATGTTTACCCTGTTGGGAAAGCCCAGGAAATAGTTTGCCTCCTAAACCAGTATACAAGCCTCCAAGTGTATGTTCACCCTAAAATTGCAAGGATTAACAGGGCTCACCGAAGGTTCAGAGTTAAGCTTGAAGCTGAAATTTTGGAAGGTAAGCCTGAGCCTGGCAGAGCTGTGCTCGTGTATCCTAAGGGCTTCCTCGGGCGTTTCGAGGC
Organism: Candidatus Hecatellales archaeon B24; assembly: GCA_001593855.1. GTDB lineage: Archaea > Thermoproteota > Bathyarchaeia > Hecatellales > Hecatellaceae > B25. The sequence continues at coordinate 1,638 of LUCC01000053.1, forward strand.
TGGAAGGGTTTCTCCTGCTATAGCTACAGGCTGGGCTGTACGCTACCAGTGGACGGGGCTGGAGGCTTTCCCCTTGAGCAGTCACGCTGACTTCCCCCAGCTTTTAAGCTATGTGAAGGCTTCCAGGCCTAAGAAGGTGTACACGTGCTACGGCTTCTCAGAGGCTTTAGCCTCGGCTATCAGGCGTAAGCTTGGAATAAACGCGGAGCCTCTACCCTCAAGGGGAGAATTTAAAGAGCTTTAGAAGCCTTATTTCTGGCTGGGGCTGGAAAGGTTTGAAGGCTGAAAGAGGTGGAATATACCGTTCAAGACTTGGGAAGCCCCTAGAAAAGGAGGCAGCCCTATACCTCTCATCCCTGAGGGAGGACGCTGAAATCTTCGAGGAAGACATCCTTGGAACAGAAGCCCACGTCGTAATGCTGTGTGAACAGGGCATAATAGGCAGGAAGGACGCTGGCAGAATTCTTGAAGCACTGGAAAGCCTGAAAACCGAATGGCGTGAAGGCAAGGTAAAACTGGAGCTGGAAAAATTTGAAGATGTCCACGAGCTTGTTGAAGCTTACATTCTAAGTAGAATAGGAGTTAAGGTTGGAGGCAAAACCCATACGGGACGGTCGAGAAACGACCAGGTCGCCCTAGACGTAAGGCTCAGGCTTAGGAAGGGTCTCCTAGAAATCTGGGGGGCTCTCCTAGACCTAGCTGATAGGCTTATAGGCAGAGCTGGCGAGGAAAAGGAAACTCTAATGGTTTTGTACACTCACACCCAACACGCTCAAGTAGGCTTCCTATCCCACTACCTGCTTGCCTACGTCGACCACCTGCTTAGGGACCTAGAAAGAATCGAAGCCTGCTATAGAAGAGTGAACAGGTGTCCCCTGGGAGCCTCAGCCCTGGCAGGCTCAACCCTCCCCCTTAACAGGCCTAGAACCGCTGAGCTTCTGGGATTTGAAGAACTGGCTGAAAATTCGCTGGACGCCGTGAGCAGCCGAGACTTCATGGTTGAGGCTGCAGCCTCCTGTGCCATCCTCATGGTTCACCTAAGCAGGATGGCTGAAGACCTAGTGCTTTGGAGTTCAAGCGAGTTCGGCTACGTGGAGCTTCCCGACGAGCTGGCTTCCCCCTCCAGCATCATGCCCCAGAAGAAGAACCCATGCCTCCTAGAGCTCGTCAGAGCTAAAGCTGGAAGAGTCTGCGGGCTTCTCTCAGCCCTCCTAGCAAGCCTTAAAGGAGTTCCAACAGGGTACAGCCGTGACCTTCAAGAAGCTAAACCCGTCCTCTGGGAAATTCTAAGTCTAACCCTGTCCACCTTAAGGGTTATGGCTAAGGTTGTGGAAGGCCTGAAGTTTAACAGGAACCGGATGGGTGAGGTGGCATCTCAAAGCTATGCTACAGCCGTAGACCTAGCTGAAGCCCTCGTGAAGCACGCCGGCCTTTCGCTTAGGGAAGCCCACCGCCTTGTAGGGGAAACCATACGTCTCGCCCTGAAGAAAAGTGTAAGGCTGGAAGAAGCCCAAACTCTCCTGGAAAAAGCTTCCATGAAAGTTCTGGGTGTAAAGGTTAGCCTTCCAAGAAGAATCTACGAACGCTTCACCAGCCCCCAAAGGATTCCTGCTGAAAGGCTGACGCTGGGCTCTCCAAACCCGAAGGAAACCCGCAGAATGCTTAAAAACAGGAAGACCATGCTTAGAGAAGCAAGGCTTAAACTTAAAGGAAAGATTAAAGGCTTAGAGAAGGCTGAGGGAATGCTTAAAAAAGAAATTTTAAGGATTACGTCGGGTTAGGCGCCGTTAAACCTCTCCCTTGACGGCTTGAACGGGATTAGGTTTTCTGGGGAGCGGTTATTAGTGGGAAGCCTACCAGAAAAAGTTGAACTGCCGCCTGGCATCCCGGAAATGCTTAGAAAGGTTTACGGGAAAGCTTTAAACGAGGTTTTAGGGGCACTAGTTAAGCCTCCGCCCAGCTACTATGTTCGAGTTAACACCCTCAAAATTTCTCCGGCTGAGCTTACGGCTAAGCTTAAAACGTTAGGCTGGAAGGTTTACCGGGATCCTGTTATTGAAGAAGCTTTAGCCATCCCTGTTGAAGGCCCTAATCCTGTGCCGAATTATCCGTTGAAGGTGGTGGTAGACAAGTTTACCGCTGAATCCGTCATGGTTGGCGCTCATGTTTATGCCCCCGGTGTTTCCCGCTGCCATGGCCTACGTAGGGGAAGCATGGCCTCCATTTTAAGCCCGAGAGGCCACCTGGTTGGAGCTGGAACAGCTGAAATGAGTGAAAGCGAAATCTTAACTTTCCGTGTTGGGCTGGCTGTAAGAGTTACTAACCCGCTGTATAGGGCTCCAAGCCTCAGGGAAACTGTAGAATACCGTGAGGGTTTCCTTCACCCTCAATCTCTCCCCTCCATGGCCACGGTTAGAGTTTTAAATCCTCAACCAGGTGAAACCATAGTAGACCTAAACTGTGCTCCAGGAGGAAAACTCTCTCACATCCACCAGCTCACCAAAGGTCAAGCTGAAATATACGGTTTCGACAGGAGCTCCAAGAAAATTGAGGCTACCCAGCAGACGCTGGCAAGACTTGGATGCAGAAGCGTTAAACTCGTGGAGGCGGACTCAAGGTACGTCGACAAGGATTTCCCAGAGGTTAAGGCTGACAGGGTCCTAGTGGATCCTCCATGCAGTGCACTTGGTGTAACGCCAATGCTTTACAGCGTAAAAACTGCAGAGGAAATCCGTTCTCTAGCCCACTACCAGAGGCAGTTCCTTAAGGTTGCAGCTAGAATCGTTAAGCCGGGAGGCGTGGTAGTCTACAGCGTGTGCACCATAACCCTAGAGGAATGCGAGGAAAACGCCGGGTTTGCCTTGGAATGCGGGCTTAAACCGGATTTTTCCCCTGTAAGCTTAGGTGCACCAGGCTTCCGCCTGTTCGATGGAGCTGAGCTTTTCCAGCGTTTCCACCCGCACCTCCACGGCTTTGGATACTTCATAGCAAGGTTCAGAAAGCCGGGTTAGCCTTCTCCACGTCAGAGGGTTTCGCTGGCTACAACGCCTCTAGACGCTACAAACCTCTCAATTTCGTTTTTCAGCTCTTCCTCGGTTAAGGCTCTCTTAAGCCTGTAAGCTTTCTGAACGAGGTGAAACCTTAACTCCTCCACGACCTTGTCTGGAAGCTCTATTCCAATCATGTTAAGCTTGTAGCCTATGAGCGCCTTACCGCTGTACTTATCGAAGACAAACTCTGTTTTACGGCCCACCTCTTCAGGGGCTATCACCTGGTAGGTGTAGGGATGCTTCAAAAGTCCGTGAACATGGATCCCGCTGGAATGCCTGAAAACGTTTTCACCGACGATGGGGGTGAAATGTCCTATGGGAACCTCTGAAATTTTTTCTACAAGCTTTGAAAGCTCGTAAAGCCTGTCAAGTTTAACTCCAACGTTCTTGCCGTAGATTACCTTTAGGGCTGTCACCACAACCTCGAGAGCTGCATTTCCAGCTCTCTCCCCAAGCCCGTTGACGGTTACGCTAGCCCAGCTGGCTCCTCCTTCGAGAGCTGCCAGCGTGTTAGCCACAGCCAAGCCTAGGTCGTTATGGGCGTGAATTTCTACTTCTATTCCAACATCCCTAATAATCCGCTTCACAAGCTTCCTAGTTACGTCGGGGATTAAAATGCCTATGGTGTCAGCCAGCCTAAGCCGGTCAGCCCCAGCCTCCTTAATAACCTCCGCATATCGGCGTAAAAACCTGTAAGGTGTTCTCGACCCGTCCTCAGCTGAAACTGAAACGTATAATCCAAGGGCTTTAGCTTTCTTCACGGCTTCTTTAACCCTGCTTAAGGCTTCCTGCCAGCTGATTCCCAGCTTATACTTTAAGTGGACAGGGCTTGTGGCCATGGAGATGGCTATGGCGTCTGCTCCCGTTCTGGCTACGGCTTCCACATCTCTAGGGTTTGCTCTACTCCAGCCCATGACACTGGCTCTTGAAATCTCGTTTGCAATCTGCCTTACAGCCTCCCAGTCTTCCGGCGAGCTGACAGGTATTCCCGCCTCAAGCTGGTGGACTCCAATTTCATCCAGCATCTTCGCAATTTCGATTTTGTCTTCAACGGTGAAGGTCACTCCAGGCGTTTGATGTCCATCCCTAAGCGTGGTATCATCTATTCTAATGGTTCGGGTTAAAAGCTTGCCTGACGTGTAGGGGCTTACGGCTTCCACGGATTTTCAGCACTCCTCTGCAGGACCAGCTATCCTTTAAACAGAAAGATTAAGATAAGTTATTCATTATTAAATGTTTAGTTTCCATCTTTTTTCTAATGGAAAATTTATACTTAAAAATAACGAGTTAAAACTTATAAATTGTAAAATTAGAACTAAAAAAAATCCACGGGCAAAAACGGG
>LUCC01000054.1 GCA_001593855.1 Candidatus Hecatellales archaeon B24
ACTGGAGGGGTAAGCGAGGAAACAGCCAGAAAAGTCACCCTATGGGCTCTGGAGGGAACCGGCCTGAAAATCGAGGACATCCACTACGTGGTCGGCACCGGATATGGAAGAGTAAACGTTCCCTTCGCCAACCGAACCATAACCGAAATCGCCTGCCACGCCAGGGGGGCCCACTACATTTACGGTCCCACCGTCCGCACAGTGCTTGACATCGGAGGGCAGGACTGCAAAGCCATAAGATGCGACGAGAAAGGTAAGGTTGTATCGTTCCTCATGAACGATAAATGCGCAGCTGGAACTGGTAGAGGGCTTGAAGTGTTCGCCGACCTAATAGGGGTTCCCGTGGAGGAGCTGGGCAAGGTTTCACTGGATGTTGAAAAGGAGCCTCCCCCGGTAAGCAACACCTGCGTAGTCTTCGCGAAGGCTGAAGCCCTACGCCTGCTACGTCAGGGATGGCCTAAAGAGAAGGTTGCCGCAGCCTTCCACCTAGCCATGGTCGACCGGATAATAGACCTGCTGAACAGGGTTGGCATAGAAAAGGACTTCGTAATCACCGGTGGAGTGGCTAAAAACGTGGGTATAGCGTCAAGGCTTGAAAAGGCTTTAGGCATTAAACCCTTAGAACCTATGTTCGACCCCATACTTGCCGGCTCGGTGGGTGCGGCTCTCTTCGCTAAAGTCCTCAGAGAGAAGGAGCTAGGTCTACGCTAGAAGGAGAAAAAAATAATGCTTGTACACTACGGCTATAAGGACGGCTCAGGAGACTACTTCATCATAATCGACACTGACAAGTGTAACGGCTGCGGCAAATGCGTGGAAGCCTGTCCGGCTGGAGTGCTTGAACTCGTCCCAAACGACTATGACATTGAAGGCGGAATCATGGCTGCAGTAACCGAGGAGCACCGTAAAAAGATAAAGTATCCATGCAAGCCCATAAGCGGAGAAGCAACGCCTCCATGCATTCAAGCCTGCGAACCTAAGGCGATAACGCATTCTTGGTAGCCGGGGGGTAAAAAATTCCCAACCATGTTAAACTCTTCATCAACGACACCGAGGTCACCGTTGAGGAAGGGGCTTCCATCCTAGAGGCAGCCCGAAAACTCAACATCTATATTCCAGCCATCTGCTACCATCCAGACCTCCCTCCTCCAGGAAAAGTCCAATCTACCGCCGTAGTCTTCCGTGGAGAAGAAAAAATAGAAGGCGACGCTCCGGAGAAGGAGTTCGAAGGCTGCAGACTCTGCCTGGTTGAAGTTGAAGGCTGGGAAGACCTAGCCCTCGCATGTAGCACGCCAGTCTCAGAAGGCATGAAGGTTTACACGGACACCCCACAGGTTGTTGAGGCTAGAAAACAAGAGTTAATGCGGATTATGGCGAAGCATCCTCACGCCTGCCTAATCTGCGCCCAAAAGGAAGGCTGCGACAGGGAGTCGTGTTCAACTGACGTGCCCGTAGATGAGCGGTGCTGTCCGAAGTTTGGAGACTGCGAACTTGAAAAGGTTGCGGAGTACATCGGGATAAGAGAGGATACCCCCCGATATGTCCCCCAGCATCTGCCTGTAATAGAAAATGAACCCCTGTTCCTCCGGGACTACAACCTATGCATAGGATGCACACGCTGCGTGAGAGCATGCCAAGAACTTCGTGGGGTAGGCGCCTTAGGCTTCGTCTACAAGAACGGAGAGGTCATCGTCGGAACCATTGCCCCTACACTTAAAGATTCCGACTGCAGGTTCTGCGGTGCCTGCGTGGAGGTCTGCCCCACAGGGGCGCTGATGGACAAGGAATTAAAGGCGGCGGAACGCGAGGTCGACCTAGTCCCATGTAAATACACCTGTCCGGCCGGCGTAGACGTTCCAAAATATGTATACCTGGTTTCGGAGGGAAGATTTGCTGAGGCTGCAGCCATAGTCAGGGAGAAGGTTCCGCTTCCAAACATTCTCTCCCACACCTGCTCAAGACCCTGTGAAAACGTTTGCCGTAGGGGGAAGGTGAACGAACCTATTTCCATCTGCGCCCTCAAACGTTTCGCCATGGAAAACGACTCTGAAATCTGGAAGCAGAAGCTACATGTCGCTAAGCCCACCGGCAAGAAGGTTGCCATAATAGGTTCCGGACCAGCTGGGCTAACAGCAGCCTACTATCTTGCCAGGCTAGGCCACTCCGTATCCATCTTCGAGGAAATGCCTGAGCCAGGTGGAATGCTACGCTACGGAGTTCAAGAATACCGCCTGCCTAGGGAAGTAGTCGAAAAAGACCTTAAAGAAATATTAAGTCTCGGCGTCGAAGTCAAGACAGGCGTAGTTTTCGGACAGGACCTAACCTTTGAAAGCCTTAGAAACCAAGGTTTCGAAGCCATCCTGCTTGCTGTTGGGCTGCAAAATAGCAGGAAGTTGAAGGTTGAAGGCTCAGAGCTTGAAGGTATAATGGGAGGCCTTGACTTCCTCAGGGATGTACGGCTCGGGAAAATTACAGGTTTAAAGGGGGAGGTCCTCGTTATAGGCGGAGGCAACGTGGCCATGGACGTAGCCCTAACAGCCCTAAGGCTTGGGGCTGACAGAGTGCAGGTGGCATGCCTCGAGAAGCCTGAGGAAATGCCTGCCTTCCCATGGGAAATAGAACAGGTAGTTGAAGAGGGTATAGCAATTCACAACTCCTACGGGGTTAAAAGAATTTTAGGCGAAAACGGCAGGGTTTCCTCCGTTGAGCTTATGCATTGCCTCTCTGTTTTCGACAAGGAGGGAAGGTTTAACCCAACCTTTGACGAAACCGTAACGAAAACAATCAAGGCTGACATTTTAATCCTTGCGATAGGTCAGGCTCCAGACTTCTCATGGCTGAAAACAGACCAGATAAAGGTCTCGAAGGCCGGAACCATAGAGGTCAACCCGGACACCATGCAGACAAGCATTCCAGGCGTGTTCGCCTGTGGGGACATTGTAAACGGGCCTGCATCCATAGTGGAGGCAGTTGCCTCTGGAAGGAACGCTGCCTTCGCCATCGACAGGTATCTGGGAGGCAGTGGAACCCTAGAGGACAGATTCGTGGATGTTGGAGAGATAAGCCGGTGGCTTGGAAGGGAGGAAGGCTTCGCCTACAAGCCCCGTGTTAAAATGCCCCGTCTGCCCTTAGAAAACCGTAAAGGGAACTTCGCTGAGGTTGAGCTTGGCTTTAACGAGAAGATGGCAGTTGAAGAGGCTGGTAGATGTCTAAGATGCGACTTAAGGCTGCTGATATCCCCGCCCATACTGCCGCCTGAGAAATGGCTGAAGCTGACAGAGGAAAACGTGGCACAGACCCCTGAGGCTGAAGGAGTCTTCCAGCTTCTAGACGAGAACAAGGCTGTAATCTACATAAAGGGAACGAGCAACCTGAGAAAGGATTTAGAAGCACAGCTTTCCAATCCTAAAGCCAAATACTTCATGTATGAGGAGGCGAAAATGTTCACGATGAGGGAAAGCGAGCTTCTGCAGCAATACATTAAAAAGCATGGGAAGCTTCCTGAACAGAATGTGGAGCTTGAGGAGGACCTATACTAGATGGGTGGAAAATCGCCTAGGGAGGAAGAGCTTCGGAAGCAAGGATGGATAAGGCAGTTCACCGCAAGCGAACCCAGACTGAGTGAGGCAGTAGAACTATACGAGTCACTAGGGTACGAGGTAAAACTAGAACCGGCTATCCCTAGCGAAGCAAATGAAGCTTGCAGAGAATGCCTGCTCTACGAAGACTGCAAAACTATCTACACAAGGCCTAAGAAACCTCTCAAGTAGCTCGGGCTTTTTCCCACTAAACTCCCACGTCAACCATTTCTATGATGATTTGGTTTGCTTCTTGAAGGCTTGAAACGATACGGCTTTTCCAGACTACTCTGCCTGCACGTATACCGATGACTTGGTAGCCTCCTTCACCCACCTTCTCAATCTTATAGGTTATCGACTGCTCTATAATACGATTCAGGAAAGTCCTAGCCTCATCAGACAATTCTCTAACCATTTTCCTCTACCTAAAAAGATAGGAAAGATTTGTCGGTTAACCGTGCCTTTACGAGCCCCATTCTAAATTGTGCTTTTTAAGGAAAGATAATATCTTCTCAGCAGAGTTCACCGCTTCTTCAAAGTTTTTAACCTTTGACACTACTAAGCGGGTTTCAGTTGGTTCAATATGCAGTTCAATTCCATCCTTTGCTGCCTCCTCAACGAGGCCTTTAACCCTCTTAGCGAAGGACTTATCTCTATTTGGAGAGGTTGTAACAAAGCCCAGTCGAGGCCTAAGGTAAATCGTAATCCTTGGTTTTTCAACCTTCATAATGGTGTCCGTTATAACTCCTGGCATCTCCTCTTCCACAGTAATCGAATACTCAGGGTTTTTCTCAGCAAATTTTTTAGCTAGGTCAAGTAAACTCATAATTCCCACCTTTAATGCGCTTCCATATATCACTCCTTAAAAAAATATTTAAAACTTTTCTAAAGCAAGCTTATTCTACTCGCATTTCTTGCTCTTTGCCATACCCTACGATTACGCGGAGTGGTCCCTTAAACCACTTATCAACTTCAGGGTCACCAGTGTCGATTCTCAACTTTTTAAGAGTTTGAAGCTTTTTTGGGGTAGCGACCACAATAACATTTTCTTTTCCAATAGCCTTCAGAACAGCTGGACTTATCTGCTGATTACCTCTTCCAAAGATAAAGCCCTGACCCCCTATAGGTGTCACAATAACCTTAACTCTTTCACCTCTAATTCTCGACAAAATTTGTCTTTCATTAACATCAAACCCGAGAAGTCTTCGATTTTGCACCAGATCTACTCCCAACAGCGACTTTCTGACCTTCAAAATCTCAGCTATAGTGTTAACAGTTGTTCCGGGTCCCAGTATGTAAATGGTATCAGGCTCCATTTTCTCCACAACATACCTTGCAATGGAGAGTTGATGCTCTTTTTCTTCCCGTGTTGCTGGACTTGAAATTTTAGTGGGCTGTATTAGGTCAATTTCAAAGGGTACAAGCATGTGACCGAAGAGTTTAGCTGAAACTCTACCCATCCTGAAGGCTTCCTCATCTATATCCATGACTTCAGCCCTAGTTAGAGGTAAACCCGTTTGAATGAAGGAAGTTAAAAGCCGAATGGCACCTTCGGGATCTATGGCGAAGACTGCTGAGTGAACTTTAACTCCTGCAGGTACACCTAAAACAGGCATGTTAGTTTCAACAACACTGCAAATGTCCCGGGCAGTTCCATCACCACCCACAAAAACTATGATGTCAACCTTCATCTCCATCATTTCCTTCGCAGCTTTCCTAGTGTCTTCAGCCGTAGTTCTACCCGGCGTTATAGACCCTATAACTATTGGTGAAAATCCAGCTTCCTTCGCTTCAGCTTCTCCCATTTCATCCGGGTAGGTTACCAATTCTATAAGGTAGCTGAGAGGTTTCAGTCCTCTCAAAGTTTCAACGGCTCGAGCTGGAGCTATGGGTTCTGCCCCCAATTCCAAAGCTTTTCGAAGAATCTCCTTCCCGTCTGTTCCTTTAAGTCCAACACGGCCTCCCATACCAGCGATGGGATTTACAATGAAGCCAAGCTTCTTCATATACGCTTCCCACCGAAAAGCTTAATTCTATGTTAGAAATCCTTTGGAGCCTTATTTTCACCCTAAAACTTTTAAAAAATAAAAATGGGAATTTTTGGCAGTCATAGGAGAACCTCTAGTTTGCCCTTCAAGTATTCATCGTATCCTCTGACGTCAACCCAGCCGTGGCCGCTGTCAGCAACATGTATTACTTTTTCCTCTCCTGTTTCGGCGCATCGTCTAGCCTCTCTAATGGCTCCAGCCCAGCAGTGGCAGGGTTCTGGAGCCGTTAAAAAGCCTTCTGTCATTGAGAGTATCCGGCCAGCTTCAAATATTTCTGTCTGTGGGAAAGCTTGAGCTTCATGGTACCCCGAGTATATTAAGACGCAGAGTAGGGGGGCCATACCATGGTATCGCAGTCCTCCGGCGTGAATCTTCGCTGGGACAAAGTCGCAGCCCAGCGAATGCATCCATATGTATGGCGTATACCCAATAGTGTCTCCAGTGTCGTAGCCAATATACTTAGGCCTTGTAAGTCTCGGGCAGGATAAGGCTTCGCAGGCAACGATTCTCAGGTCAGGCTTTTTTCCATCCAACTTATCCTTGATGAAGGGGAAAGCCTGTCCGCAGTGGTTACTACCTCCACCCGTACATCCGAATATTATGTCAGGATATTCGTCTATTAGTTCATATTGTTTGTATGCTTCCAGCCCAACTATTGTCTGGTGCATCAAAACATGGTTGAGAACGCTTCCAAGCGAATAGTTGAGTGGATAAGGCTTCTTTAACGCGTGTTCAATAGCTTCCGATATTGCCCAGCCAAGTGAACCAGGATGGTTGGGATCTTCAGCTAAAGCCTTCTTAGCCGTTTCAGTTACCATATCCTCGTAGATTCTTTCAGGAGGCACCGAGGGAGAAGGTACAACTCTTCCTCCCCAGGATTCCATCATAACCCTTCTGCCAGGCTTCTGGTAGTATGAGACCCTTACCATGAAGACGTCGCATTTTATGCCTACTAAGGCTGCACCGAAACATAAGCCTGAACCCCACTGGCCAGCACCAGTTTC
>LUCC01000055.1 GCA_001593855.1 Candidatus Hecatellales archaeon B24
ATATATTACACGTCAAGTGGTGGAGGAGGCTTTGGAGACCCTAGGGAGCGTGACCCAGAACTCGTACTAAAGGACGTGATGGATGGCTGGATATCGCTGGAATGTGCACGCAACGTCTATGGCGTAGTAATCAACGTGATAGACGAAGAAGCTTGCGCGTATGAAGTCGATCAGGAAGCAACGAAAAAGCTTAGGGAAGAACTAAAGAAAAACCCGCTTCCGGAAGGATTGGGCTCACATCAAGTACATCCGCTAGGTAAAAAGATTAAGCCAAAATGGATACCAACATACGAGGAAGTTCTGCCTTATGTCACCTTAGCTCGACCGCCAGGCTGGTAAGCCTCCGCTCTTTAACCTTATTTTTCATGGAAAATCCTTTTCCGCTTACAGCTGGAGGCCATTCAAAACGCTGCTTAATCCAGCTATCTAAAATCTCGGTTGCAAAAATCAAAATACACTTTTAATTCGTGTTAAAAATGGGGTGGGGTTTATTCGAGGGCTTTTAGGGGTAGGTCGAAGACTGTTAGGGTTACCGTTTTGCGGAGTCCTGGAAGTTTTCTAACGGCGATTATCGTCTGGTCTATTTCCCTCCAGTTTCCCTCTAGGACGGCGACTATGTCGTATTCGCCGTGGACGAAGTCCGTGTTCACTATTTTATCCATCTCCTCCAGCCTGCGGATGAGCTCCGCTTCCCTTCCAGGCTCAACCTCCACAAGCAAGTATGCCCTCTTCTTAAAAGGAGTAAGCTCAGACAAGCAGGCTTCACCTACTATAATGAGCACTTCCCCGTATATTAACTATCCTTCCTTTGAAGATTCCTTCACGGTGAAAGCGGCTTCCACTTGTTCATGGTGTAAGCCTGTCACGGTCTCTCGGGAATAAAATGCATTCACGGATGTTTCCCCGGCGTGTCAGGGCCATAACAAGCCTGTTCAGGCCTAGGCCCCACCCGGCATGAGGAGGCATACCATAGTCGAAAACGCGTAGATGATGCTTGAAGCTTTCAGGAGTTAAACCCTGGCTTTTCAGCCTTTCCACGAGCAGGTCTTTGCTGTGAATTCTAGTTCCTCCCGAGGCCAGTTCAAGCATTCCATACATGAGGTCGAAGGCCTCACACAGCTTTGGGCTGTCATCCCTGGGCTTGATGTAGAAAGGTTTGGATTCTGTAGGCCAGTCCAGTATGAAATAGTATGTTTCAGGGTGGAGGTCTCCTAGAACTCTGAGGCCGGAGGTAGGTATGTCCTCACCCCAGGGAACCTTTACTCCCCTGTCGGCCAGAAGCCCTAAAACCTCGTCGTAAGTGTAGCGTTTGAAGGGTGCTGCCGGAACCTTTAAATCTGCCTTTAAAACTTTCAGCTCGCCGCTGCATTTCGCCTTAACGTAGGAAACCACGTAGACTATGAGCTTCTCTAGGAGGTTAACCACGTCCTCAACGTTCATGAAGGCGGCTTCAATGTCTATGGAGACAAACTCTGCCACATGCCTCACAGTCCGAGACTCTTCAGCCCTAAAGTAGGAGGCAACCTCGTAGACTCTTTCGAAAACCGAGGTTAACTGCTCCTTGTAAAGCTGGGGGCTCTGGGCTAGAAAGGCTTCCCGGTCGAAGTATACCACGGGGAAAAGGGCTGCTCCCCCCTCCGTGGCTGTAGCAATAATTTTAGGGGTTTGAACCTCGAGGAAGCCCTCCCCCTCCAAGAAGTCTCTCACAGCCCTGAGCACATGATGGTTAACCCTGAAAATGGCTAAGCCTTCAGGCCTCCGAAGGTCTAAAATCCTAGCATTAAGCCTGACGTCTAAGTCCGCCGGAATTCTTCCAGTCGGGTCTAGGTCCAAAGGATGTTCGGCTGCTCCCAAAATCTTTATTTCGCTGGGGATAAGCTCTACGCCTCTGTGAGCTTTCTCGTAGGCTCGGACCTTGCCTTTAACTCCCACCACATACTGTTTTTTCAGTTTTTCGATTTTCTCTAGGAGCTCCGGGCTGGCTTTCTTAACGGGGATGGTTACCTGAATGGTTTCCTCCCTGTCAGCGAGCAGGATGAACTTTATTCCTCCGAGGTCTCGGATGGCGTGAACCCAGCCGAAAACCGTTACAGTTTCTCCAGCCATTTCAGGAGTAATCTCAGAGGTGTAATGGGTTCTACGCCAGTCCTCTAGCCTGTCCAAGTCTTCCAATCTTTCGCCCCCATAATTAGCTCAAAAACATTTATAATAGAGTTTTCATGGAGTGCCGTAGGCTGGCAGGCTTGGAGAGGCTTACCCAACCATTTAAGCCTTCAACCTCTAACAGTCTTATAGGCTGGCGTACCCTCAAATTCAACCCTAAGGTTGATGTTCATCAGGCTTTTAGCCAGGTCCTTAACCGTGCTAATGCTGATGGGGATCCTCCTAGCTTCCCTCCCTGAAAGCACAACCTTGGTCTCAGTAGAGCCGTCCGGAAGCCAAAGCGTGTTTATGGTCAGAATGGAAGCAGGAGCGAAAAGTTCCTCCAGCAGCCTACGCTTGTCAGCGTTGTAAGCCACAATTCTGATTCTACGCTTCCCAGTGCGCTCCGATATTTCCTTTAAAAGCTTTCCTCCATAGCTTAGAATTTTAGGGACATCCCTGTTTCCCATAAGGATCACAAGGGTGTCTCCAGCTTCAACAGCCCTGTAAAAATAGGCGTTCTGAAGGGCTGAATACTTAGATTCAAGGCTTAAAAGAACCTTAGCCACCTCTAGGTCGAGGGGGGTAACCTCTCCACGCCTAACCTTCTCCTCGCATTTAGGACATAGAATACCGCTTTTCAAGTCTACGGTGCAAATCTTCGTGTGCATCGGGTCTCCCAGTCCTCCAAGATTTTGCCGGAAAGATTTTCATAATAGTTAGCCCCTAGCGCAATATAGAGATTTTGGTTTCTCACCGTCGCCCGTTGAAGGCTACACCTCCAGCACCTCTAAGTCTTTAACGATGAGGATTTCACCGTCAAACTCCCTTTTAGCCTGCTTTAAAAGCTCGGCTTCAAACGCCCTGTTGAAGGGTAAAATGTGGAATAGAACAAGTTTTTCAACCCCTGCGGCTCTGGCAACCCTTCCAGCCTCTCCAGCCGTTGAATGGTTGGTTAAAACCGCGATTTCTCTTTGTTCATCCAAGAAGACGGCGTCATGAATTAGCAGGTTACACTTGGAAGCCAAGGAAATAAGCTGCTCACAGTAGGAGGTATCTCCACTGTAGCACAGACTTTTGCCGTTTCTCTCGATTCTGTAGGCTAGGTTGACAGGCTTATGGATGGCCTTTAAAACTTTCACGCCGTTCAAGGTTTCTCCCCCCGCCAAATTTCTAAAGTTAATCTTGATAACGGTGTACTCCGGCGGGGTATTCATGTATTCCAGGAGGTCCATGGTAAGCCTGTCAGTTCCCTCCGGCCCCCAAACCTCGAGGGGCTTATCCCTCCCCTCCATGGCCATAGCCCAGAGGAGGCCTACGAGGTCTCCAACATGGTCTGCATGATGATGAGTTAAGAGAAGCTTCTTCAAATCCTTTAAAGAAACATTTAGAGTTCTCAGGTTTTTGAGGGCGCCGAAACCGCAGTCGAGAAGCAGCTCTCCGTCCACCAGGATGCTTGGGCAGCTTCTATCAGCCGTGACGATGTATCCGCCTGAACCTACAAAAGTAACTTTCAAGCCTAGACACCTGAAGTCTTCTTCCAGAGCCTCCTGAAAACTTTACAGTCAACCCTATATGATGTTTTCGTTCGGAGGGCTACGCCAGAATAAAAAATGGAGGAGAGGGGGTTGTTTCAGCCCGTAAAAACCGGTTTTCACTTTGCCAGTGTTATTTCGATGGTGCTGACGTTGGTGGGGACGCCTCCTTCCTCTGAGCCCAACTGCTCCGTGCCTATCTTTATGTCCTTGATTTTTATGTCTTGGATGAATCTTCGCCGGACTATTTCGGCTACGTCTACAGCTCGGCTTATGGCTCTTCCCCTGGCCTTAATGCATACTTCGCTTTCTCCGCTTTGTAGGAGGGTCAGGGCCGCCAGCACGTAGTTCATTACGGGCTTTTTGCCTATTAGGATGGCATTAACCTTCGCCATTTCCCATGCACCAGTTGTTTTGTCGTAGCTTACCGGTGTTTACTCTTTTTAGCAATTTATAGACATAAATATGTTGCGGTCCCCTTACAAGTAGATTTAAATATAACTTTGTTTTTTACTTTAAACCTGTGATGCTTTATGAGTAAGCTTGAACCCCTAGTTCTAGGTAAAGCTTTAAAAATACTGCGTATGCTCTTCGATAGGGCTTCCTTTGCCTTCTCCTATGTTGTGAATATAGACCAGGTTACGTTGGCTAAGGAGCTTAAAATAACAAGGCAGGCTCTGAACATTCATTTAAGGAAGCTTAAGTCTCTTGGCCTGATAAGAACTGGAAGAGGATTCATCGAGATAACGGATAAAGGTATTAAAGCTTTAGGCTTCTCGGAAAATATAGCCATAGTTTTCGTTAAGGTTTCGCCGTCTAAAAGACCTAAAGTCTACCAGATGGTTTCAAAATTGCCGGTATGGCAGGCTTACAGGGTTGCAGGAGAAATGGATTTAGCCCTCCTAATAGAAGCCGACAAGCTGGATGAGATTCTTAAGGAAATTTCAGGTGTTGAAGGCGTGGAGCAAACTCTCTCCTACATAACCATAGAACCCTTAAGGATAACGTATGCTGCTCCTCGGGGAAAAGCTTAAGAAACCCTACAGTCCTCATTTTTCCAATTCAGGCTGAAGGTTTGGGAAGACGCAATGCCTGTAACAGACTACTTCAAGCGTACCCTAGCCCAAAAACATAAACTCTACGTTAAAATATGCAGGGTCTGCGGGGTGCGGAACGCTCCCACCGCCGAGAAATGCAGGAAATGCCACAGCAGAAATCTACGCTGGAAGAAACGTGAATTAGGCGCCAAAAAGTAGTTTAAAATAGAAAAAGGGAGGAAGGGTTAAGCCTTCTTTCTAACAGCCATCCTGCAACCTTTCTCTAAGAGTTTCCCTTTAAGGTTCAAGCCTAAATTTGCTGCCACCACCGAGAAGAAGGCTAAACACCCATCGCAGTAGTCTTCCCTTGGAGCACGGATTGAAGCCGGAAGCTCGGTTAAGGCTTTAAGCCAGCCGCATTCAGTAATCCTGAGAATAGCTCGGTCAGGACCTGTCTTAAGCTTAACTTTGCCTCCATAAACGTTCTTGGCTGTAAGCGCATTTGCTTCGGCAAACTTAGCTGGGCTGGACGCCCTAGCAGCCTTAAACTTTTTAGCCGTCTGGCTTCCCATCCAGTCTATGTAAGCCTTCACAGACTGCTCTCCAAACTTTCCCTGAAGAAAGCCTAATGTGCCCAGCATGTGGCTGACCCAGGCTCTAGCAGCTAAAGCTTGAACCTCAGGCTTAGAAACCGTAGGAACCCGTACCACAGCAAGCACCCCTTTAACAGTTCTAATAAACCACATTTTACATATAATAAAGCTTCCCCACAGCAGAACTCTTAAAGCCTTCCAGCAAATAAACTATCATCGGAAAAAAGGGCCGGTGGTCTAGTGGTATGACGCTGCCCTCACACGGCAGAGGTCGCCGGTTCAAACCCGGCCCGGCCCACCATGTAAGACACCTACGGTTTCTTACTATCTTCCCTTGGCTGTTTTGATGTTTTACGGGGTTTCCAGGGTTTTCTGGGTGTGGGAGGCTTTGCTGGGGGCTGTTTGCCTTGTTGTTTTCAGGGGGTTTACTGGTAG
>LUCC01000056.1 GCA_001593855.1 Candidatus Hecatellales archaeon B24
GCACCCTTCTGCGACTTATGCTGCCTGTGCACTTACGGTAAATGCGACCTTTCAGGTGGAAAACGTGGAGCCTGCGGAATAGACATTAAAACCCAGCAGGCGAGAATTGTTTTGCTTGCATGCTGTATTGGGGCTTCAACCCATACAGCTCACGCACGCCACCTGCTTGAACGTTTACTTCTGAAGTATGGAGAAGACCACCCGATAAACCTCGGGCCTGAAGTAGAATGTGAAATGCCGCATACAAGGCTCGTATGCGGGATGAGACCTAAAACAATCGGAGACCTAACCTATATTCTGGACTACTGTGAGGAGCAAATAGCACAGTGCTTGGCTGCATGCCACACAGGGCAGGAGGGAGACTACGTTGACTTTGAATCTAAAGCTCTGCATGTGAGCATGATAGACCATGTGGCCATGGAGGTTGCAGACGTAGAGCAAATAGTCACCTACGGCTTCCCAAAGGGTGACCCCAACGCCCCCCTAACCGAGATAGGCACAGGCGTGGTAGATGTAACCAAGCCTTTAACGTTGGCCATCGGTCACAACGTGGCTCCAAGCATAGAAATAATAGATTACATGCGTAAAAACGGGCTGGGAGACCCCGGGCAAACCATAGAGGTTGCAGGCTTATGCTGCACAGCCCACGACATAACAAGATACACGGATCAAGCCAAAATTATAGGTCCAATGTCTTACGAGCTCAGATACATTCGAAGCGGAATTGCAGATGTCATAGTTCTCGACGAGCAGTGTATTAGAACGGACGCGGTGGAGGAAGCCTGGAGGGTTAGCACTCCGGTTATCGCGGCCAACGAGAGAGCCTGCTACGGGCTTCCTGACCTAACTGAGATGCCGGTGGAAGCCATAGTCAACAAGCTTGTTAACAGGGAGGTTAAGGGCGTCGCAATCTTTGACCCTGAAAAGGTGGGGGCGGTTGCAACCCTCACAGCCTTAAGAATGCAACCTCTACGTAAAAAGTATAAGGTTATCCCAAGCATAAAGCAGATTAAGGATGCTGCTTCAAAGTGCACCTTCTGCAGTAAATGCCGTAGAAACTGTCCGTGGGACCTGCCCACAGACGAAGCTGTTAATGCTGCTAAAAACGGGAACATAGACTTGCTAGCACAGTTATACGACCGGTGCATAGGCTGCGGAAGATGTGAGGAGGCATGCCCGCAGCAGATCGAAGTTCACAGCCTCATAGTTGCGGCAAGCGAACGGAAGTTCAGAACGGAGAAGTACAAGGTGAGAACTGGGCGTGGGCCCATCCTTGACACTGAAATCCGTGAAGTTGGCGCCCCTATAGTTCTCGGCGAAATACCGGGTGTTGTAGCCTACGTGGGCTGTGCAAACTGGCCTACTCCCATGACGGATGTTGGAAGAATGGCTTACGAGTTCGCCCGCAGAGGCTTCATTGTAACGTCCACCGGATGCTCCGCTATGGCAATTTCCTTCTACAAGGATGAGGAGGGAAGGTCTCCCTACGAGGTTTTCGGAGGAGGCTTCCTGCGTGGGGAGCTTTCAAACGAAGGCTCCTGTGTTGCCAACCCGCATATCAGCGACGCCTGCATAAAAATCGCCTATATTTACGCTAGGAGGAAGCTGCGTGGAAACTACGAGGAGATAGCAGACTACATTCTTAACAGGGTTGGAGCGTGCGGGGTTGCATGGGGTGCCATGAGCCAGAAAGCCGCAAGCATAGCCACAGGCTTCAATAGGATTGGCGTTCCAGTAATCGTAGGACCTCAAGGGCTGAAATATAGAAGGCTCTACCTTGGAAGGGTTGAAGACGAGGAAAGCTTCAAAGTCTACGATGCGAGAACCGCTGAAAGGGTGTTCGTAGGCCCAGCACCGGAGCACTTAGTCTACGTGGCTGAAACCGTTGAGGAGTGTATGACCTGGACGGCTAAGCTCTGCATCAGGCCAAGCGACACCACCAAGGGAAGAATGATTAAGCTTACAAACTACGTTGACCTATACAGGAAATTCTACGGTAAACTTCCAGAAGATTTGCCGTCGCTCGTAAGAACCGAAGCAGACATTCCGATAACGTTTAAAGATGAAATCATGGAGTTCCTGAAGGCTAAGGGCTGGCAGCCTCATCCAATGCCTTCCATAGACCCAACCTTGCTTGAAAGGCTAATAAGGGTTAAAAAAGTTTAGAGGAGGGAAAATGTGAATGTCAACAATTTTACCTTCAAGAACCTCTCCTTATGAAACCGGCAATATTCCAGGCCCCCAGATGGCTCTTTCGCCAGCTAAAGCCCCAACGGTTTACGCCTCCCTAACTAAACGAGCCAAAAACCCCCTACTCATAGTTGGAAAATACGTTTTAGAAGTTGAACTGGACGGGAAGTCTCTGGCAGACTACGCCATAGAGATTTCGAAGAAAAAGGATATTCCCATTGTTGCAACTGCTCACACACTTAAAATTTTCCTCGAGAAAAAGTATCCCGCGGTAAGCATGGGCATAGTTGAAATAGTGAACAGGCTTCAAGACTCCAGCTTCACCGTAGACCCTAAAAAGCCTCCACCTCACGACCTAGTGCTCTTCCTAGGGATAACCTACCAGCTGGCGTCGCAGGGGCTTTCAACCCTGAAACATTTCGCCCCCCACCTTAAAACGGTAACCCTGTGTAAGTGGTATCACCCGAACGCTGACTGGAGTTTCCCGAATATGAAAGACGACGAGTGGAAGAAGGCTCTTGAAGAGTTTATAAAAGGTTTAGGCTGAAGTGTAAGGCTTGGAAATGTTAAAAAACCTGAAAGTAATTCAAATTTAAGATTGAAATATGTCTTTCGGAGGGGAGGGAGAAAAGCCTATTGTCCGAGTCTATGCCTGTTGAAATAAGCCCGGTTTACGAGGGTGAACGGATAAGAAAGCAGGACATGTACGTTGAGCTTGGAGGGCCGAAAGTTGAGCATAAATGTGAACTTGTATTGTCTAGGTCCATGGATGAGGTTGAAGACGGGAAGGTCAGCATTGTAGGTCCAGACCTCAACGAGCTGAAGGAGGGTGACTCCTACCCATACGCGGTTCTAATAGAAGTTGCAGGGAAAATGGTGGAGAAAGACCTTGAATCTGTTATTGAAAGGAGGGTGCACGACTTCTCAAACTATATTGAGGGTTACATGCACCTGAACCAGCGGTACGACATATGGTGCAGAATCAGTAAAAAAGCCTATAATAAGGGTTTAAACTCCTTCAAGTGGATAGGTTTAGCCCTAGCCAAACTTTACAAGGCCGAAATGCCATTCATAGAAAAAATCCAGACAACCTTCTACACGGACCCTGAAAAGGTTAAAGAAGTCTACGAGCAAGCCCTCAAGGTTTACGAGGCAAGAGATGCCAGGGCCAGAGGCATGAGAGACGAAGACGTAGACACCTTTTACAGCTGTGTCCTCTGCCAGTCCTTCGCTCCTCAACACGTATGTATAATTACGCCTCAGAGGGTTTCCCTATGCGGGGCGATAAACTGGTTTGACGCTAGGGCTGCAGCGAGGGTAGACCCTAAAGGCCCCATTATACCGGTTGAAAAAGGAGAATGCTTAGACTCCATAAGAGGCGAATACACAGGTGCAAACGAGATTGTGGAGAAACGATCGCTGGGAGCGAACAAGCGTTTCTGGCTTTACAGCGCCTTCGGCTTCCCCCACACCTCGTGCGGATGCTTTGAAACAATCTTGTTCTATATTCCAGAGGTCGACGGCTTCGGATGCGTTGACAGAGGATTTAAAACCCCAACCGTGAACGGTCTGCCCTTCTCAAGCATGGCAACTCAGGTTGGAGGAGGAATCCAGACGGAAGGCTTCCTCGGCATTGGAATGGAATACTACCGTTCTCCAAAGTTCATGCAGGCTGATGGAGGATGGAACAGGGTTGTATGGATTGCTTCAACCCTGAGGGCAAGGATAGAAGACGCGATACCAGCTCATCTTAAAGACAAAATTGCAACTGAAAAGGAGGCTTCAGACATAGAATCGCTGAAAAAATTCCTAGTTGAAAGAGGTCATCCGCTGGCTAAAAAGATCGAGGAGATGGAGGCTGTTAAAGTAGAAGAGGAAAAGCCGGCTGAGGCGGTGCCAGCTGCGATGCCAGGGGTTACGGTGCAAGGTCTTCCGCTTCCAGCTGGAGGTGCAGGTGGAGGAGGAATGCGTATCACGCTTAAGGGAGCCAAGGTCAAGATAGGGCAGCTGATAATTAAAAAAGATTAATTTTGGGAGGTTGCATGGTTGACGGAAGAAGAGAAAAAGAAGAAGGAGGAAGGTGTTTCAAGCGTTCGCGGTATAGGGGTTGCAGAGCTTCTAGCTCTTCTCGACAAGGCTAAGGCTGTTGAGCTTAAAGACGTTGAAATAGCTGCTGAAGAGTTAACCTTCGAGCTTCTCCCAGTGGTCTTGCAGGCTGCCCAGCCCAGCGTGGCGCCAGCTGCTCCTGAAGTCCCTGCGGTGCCAGCCCCCGAAGAAAAGCCCTTGCAGCTTGAAGAGGTGGAATTTAAGCCTCCAGCTCAAACCTATGCCGCCCAGATTGCCGAGGTTCAGATTGGAGCTACAAGCAGGGAGGGCGGAACCAGAAGCAGGGTTATAAAGATTGGAGGCGAGAAATGCCCTGCCTTCTACAGGTTTGAGCAGCCTACTCCGTGGCGTCCTGTGGTAGCCTTAGACGTTTTCGGAGTAGACGTGCTGCCTCCCCTCCCTAAAACCATTAAGCAGTGGTATGCGGACGTGCTGGAGGACAGGGCTGCCTGGGCTGAAAAATGCATGAAAGAGTATGGCGCCGACCTAGTGACCTTCCACCTTATCAGCACGGATCCTTCGCTTCCAAACAGCACACCTGCGCCGGAGGCAGCTAAGTTCATCGACCAGATGGCGGATAAGATTTCAGACCCCTTCATGATTGGAAGTGCAGGAGATCCTGCTAAAGACCTGGAAGTGCTTAAAGAGGTTGCCAAGGTTGTGAAAGGCGAAAGAATTGTATTCGCCTCGGTAACCTTGGACATGGACCTGGAGGTTTCAGCTAAGGCGATAGCGGAAAACAATTTAGACCTGATCGCCTTGGCCTTCCTAGATATTAACCAGGTTAAGGAGCTTAACAGTAAGCTTATGGACTTCGGAGTCCCAAAGAATAACCTTATAACCGACCCTTCAACCGGAGGGCTTGGATACGGTCTTGAATACAGCTTCAGCATGATGGAGCGGATGAGGCTTGCTGGGCTTAAAGGAGACCCGTCAATGCAGATTCCGATTTCTTGTGCTGCAACCAATGCTTGGGCTGCCAGGGAGGCTTGGGCTAAAATCGCAGAGTGGGGGCCTAGGGAGTACAGAGGCCCGCTGTGGGAGGCTGCAACAGGGCTTGCGGGAATGCTGGCCGGTGCAGACCTGCTAATGATGATGCATCCTCTGGCAGCTAAAATCGTGAAGCAGGCAGCTGAGGTTCTCTCAAAGCACAAGCTGAAAGAGGACTGGAAGGAGATTCCCTACGAAAACTGGGTTACAATGAAAATATGAGGGGTGAAACGGTTTATGCCTAAAATTCTCCGTCCGATGGATGTCTACAAGTATCTGCCCGGGACGAACTG
This sequence comes from Candidatus Hecatellales archaeon B24, assembly GCA_001593855.1. Taxonomy (GTDB): domain Archaea; phylum Thermoproteota; class Bathyarchaeia; order Hecatellales; family Hecatellaceae; genus B25. The sequence goes on from LUCC01000056.1 coordinate 5,580, forward strand.
CGGCAAGTGCGGTGAAACAAACTGTATGTCCTTTGCAACCAAGCTTATCGAGCGCCAGGTAAGCATTGAGCAGTGCCCAGAAATAT
>LUCC01000057.1 GCA_001593855.1 Candidatus Hecatellales archaeon B24
TACAGGGGTGAAGATTTCACTTTAACCTTGAACGTTAGGAACACTGGGGACTCTGAGGCTCAGCAGGTTGCCGTTCAGCTTTCAGCCCCCCAAGGCTTCTCAACCCTGACACCTTCAACCTTCAACCTTGGAAGTCTTAAGCCTGGGGAAGCCAGAACCATAGAATATAAGGTTAAGTCTTCACCGGCGGCAGAGGAAGGCGTCATATACACTTTCACCGTTGATATAGGCTATGTGGATGAGCTTGGAATCTCTAGAGCTTCAAGAAGCTTCGTAGGCGTGCCTCTCCATGGGACAGTTGAACTTGCAACCTACGATGTAAGTGCGGGGCCGGCAGGCCCGGGAGTTCCCTTCACCTTAACCTTTACCCTTCTGAACAGAGGGACTACCACGGCTACTTACACTACTCTTTCAGTAGTTTCGGAAGACCCCTTTAAACCCGTTGAGGAGCCAGTCTACATAGGAGACTTGGACCCGAATGCCCCCCTACCTGTTTCCCTGAAAGCCGTGGTTAAGCCTGATACAGCTGAAGGAGAATACCAGTTGAAAGTTAAAGTGTACTACAAAGATGAATACCATGAAGAGCATGTGAAGTTCTTAACCTTCACCGTCAAGGTTTCCAAGGAGATAACGCCTTCTTCACCCATGCCAGGCAAAGTTGAAAGACCTCAAATACCAGAGCTATATCTCTACGCCTTGATAGTGCTGGCGGTGGCAGCTGTTTCAGCGGGAGGAATAGCATGGAGAAGACGTGGAAAACGTAGGAAGATGGAAGAAAAGATTTAGCGGAACCCTTTCTAAAGAAATGTTTGGGGCCATAACGGCTTGAATCCTCTTGAGATTTTCCGCTACGCCTTCGAGGCTTTAAGAGAGCGTAGAACCCGGTCTATTTTAACCATACTCATGGTTCTCATAGGCGCAGCCCTAATGACTGCTTTAAACGGCATGAACGCTGGAATGGAAAACTTTGTGCTTTCAAGCTTCAGCAGCCTCTCTCCAAACTCACTTATAGTGGTGCCTGGAACCTCGTCGGTCACTCTTGACGCTCACGACGTAACCCTCCTCAAGAAGGTCAGCGGGGTTGACGACGCTGTACCCTTCATTCAGGGGGCAGCCGTCCTACGCTCAGGAGTTAAAACTCTAAGGGTTATGGTGGCGGGCTTTGACCAGTCTAAAATCAACCTTCTCTACCCCACAGCCGAGCTGGAGGAGGGCGCCTTCATTTCACCCTACGACTCAACAGGCATGGTTTTAGGGTCAAAGGTTGCCATGCCCCCCGGGGAGGCAAGGCCCTTTGCATGGGTGGGCAAGGTGGTTACAGCTGAATATGAACAGACCTCCATAGGGCCTACAGGACAGATTAAAAGGGAGGCTGTTAAGCGGTCCTTCGTGGTTAAGGGCGTTTTGAAGTATACGGGTGCGCCAGGCTTCGCCAACGTCGACCGTTCAGCTCTGATTTCGCTTCAAGCCGCTAACAGCCTCTTCAAGCGTGGAAGCCATTACGACGGCATCACCGTAATTACGGCTTCATCAGACCTGAACAGTGAAGTTGAGAAGGAAATTCTAAAGCTTTACAGTGGAAATGTTATGGTTATTTCGCCTAAGGCCATCGTTCAGGTTATCGAGAAGACTATGGCAGGCTTCTCAACCTTCACGGTAAGCATCGCCATGGTTTCGCTTATGGTGGCGGCCGTAGGCATTATTACAACCCTTTTCACCTCGGTTATGGAGAGAACCAGGGAGATAGGGCTGCTGAAGGCGTTAGGCTTCAAAAACTGGCATGTACTCATAATGTTTCTTTCAGAAGCCTTAATAGTAGGCATCATAGGGGGAGGATTAGGCCTGGCAGCCGGCTACTTCGGCGCCCACCTCCTCCTCATGAAGCCCATACAGTTTGGGCCTAGAGCAGCCTTCATCCAGCCTCTCTTCGAGGTTGAAAGCTTGGTTTTCGTCTGGCTTTTCACCTTAGCCATAAGCCTCTTAGCAGGCTTCTACCCGGCGTGGAGGGCCTCCAAGCTGAACCCTGTGGAAGCTTTAAGAAAAGAATAGCCCGAGCTATTGGCCGGAAACTTTCTCCCTAAGTTTTTCCGCTAAACTTTTAACTTCACCTTTCTCCACGTAGAATATCCGTGTTTCAAGTCTTACGGGAAAGCCTAGAGCCCTGAAAAGCTGGTGAAGAGTCTCACCTGATATTTCTCCTACGAGTCTGCCTTCAAGGATTAGGCGGGCTAGCTCTTTGACTAAGGCCCTAGCTGCTTCAGGATACTGCTCTAGGGCGGCTTCTAAAACTTCTTTCCCCCTCCCCACAAGTCTTTCCTCAACCACTTTTAAGGGGTCTGATGGAGGCTTCCTCTGCCTTTCAGCTTCAGCCCTAGCCATCTTCGCCTGAAGCTCCCTAAGCTTCCTAAGTTTAAGCTTCTCCAGCTCAAGGTCTTCCCCGTTCAAAGCCTTCAGCCTCATCCAGCTTATAAGATAAGCTTAGAGCAGAATAAAGGTTCCTAGGCCTTCTCTAAGAGAACATGCTTTAAAGCCCTTTCGAAAGCCTGAACAACATCTTCGCTTAGGCCTACAAAAACTACTTTCCGGAGGTTAACGTTGGCTTTTAAATGCTCTCTCGCAGCTTTAACCATGGCTTCAGCTGCCTTTACCGGTGGGACGCCTCCGACCCCTGCACCCATGGCTGGGAGGGCTATGCTTGAAGCCTTCACCTTGTCGGCGCATTTCAAGGCTGCAAGGGTTGCCTTGTAAACTTTTTCAGGGCTGGTTGCCATGGCTGGGCGTTCCATGGTTGGAGCGTGAATAACATGTTTGGCTTTAAGCTTACCCGCTGTTGTGGCCACGGCTTCACCTACGGGGCAGGGGGCATACCTCCTTGCCTCCCTCTCTATTTCCAAGCCTCCAGCCCTCTTCAAGGCTCCGGCAACTCCTCCACCCATAATTAGAAGGCTGTTAGCCGGATTAACTAGGGCGTCAACCTCAAGCCTTGTAAGGTCAGCCTTAAGAGCCTTGAAACTTATTCCCCTGCTTTCAACCTCAAAACCCAAGGCTTAACCCTCCAGCAGGCCCTAGTACAGCCCTCAAATAAAAACTGTTTTTAAACCAGCCTAGCGAGACCTCAGGTTTGCTTGGAGGCAGGGCAAGGCTAATGTTTACGGGAGCCCTTATTCCTTTTGAGGGGTTAAACGTGGAGGGGGGATACCGCTTCCTCGAGCATTCAAGCGACGTGTATGTGGAGGCTTGGGGGGAAAGTCTTGAGGAAGCCTTCAGGCAGGCTGCTAAAGCCATGTTTGACACCATGACGGACCTAAGGCTTGTAGAGCATAGAGTTGAAGTTGAAGTTTCAGCTGAAGGCTTCGACGAGCAGGAGCTTCTGTACAGCTGGCTGGAAGCCCTCCTAGTGAAATACGAGGTTGAAAGCCTGCTTTTCTCCGAGTTTAAGATTTACCCCATCAGAAGGGAGGGGGAAATCTTGAAGCTTAAAGCCTCAGCCTACGGGGAACCCTTAAACCTGGAGAAGCATCCCTCAAAGGTTGAAATCAAAGCTGTAACCTACCATCTAATGGAAATTGAAAGGATGGAGAAAGGTTTCAGGGTTAGGGTGCTCTTCGACAGTTAAACTCTGACCACGGTTAAAGGCGGGTACAAGGTTGAAGGCTTAGGGACAACGGTTGAGGTTGAATATTTCTGGCTTATACGGCCTCTAAACTTCATGTCTAAAATTTCCGGGATCACTTTTTCTTTAAGCCTTCGGGAGGGTTCACCGTAGGATAGGCCTGGACAGGCGGGAATAACGTAAACATAGAAGCTTTTACGCCCGTAACGGTAGTGGGAGAGTTCAGGATGGCCGAATATAGGGGACTCTTGAGGGTTGAAAGGCCAAAGTCTGCATGCTTCAGGCTTCGCATGCTGGAGGCCGCATAGGTTTCTCCCGTTAAGGTTGTGGAGGAAAAGACAGGAGCCGTCGGGCCTGCGTTTAAGGTAGATTTTTCCTGCGCTGACGGTTACCGAGGAGAAGCCGTAGGTGTGGGCTATCTGAGCGTACTCTCGAGGGTTAAGCTCAACTACGTAGCGGGTGCAGCAGTCGCCGCAGGCATGACATTTCCAGTCGTGGATGAGCCTCCAAGGTACGGGTTTTCCATAGGATAGGAGGCTTCTGAGCAGCTGCAAATTTTGAGAGCTATGGAGCAGCATATCCCTCTTCAGACTGTTACTCTATTTTTATGGGTTCACCCTTAAGCTTGGGTGGAGCCTCCTTTTTTGGGAGGGTTACCTCTAAAATTCCGTCGGCGTAGGTTGACCTAGCGTTTTTAGGTTCAACCTCTGCTGGAAGCTCGATTTCCCGGAAGTAGGTACGTCCTTTCCCCTGAGCGTTCACCGTCAAGGTTTTCTCGGTGGCAGTAACTTGGATTTGCTCCTTTGAGGCTCCTGGAATCTCCACGGTAATCTTCAGGCTTCCATCCTCCTCCGACAGGTCGTATAAGGGCTCCCTATGCTCTCCAACGGTGAAGGGTTCGGTGAAAGCCCTCAGCATGGAAGGTTTAACGTTTCCAAAGCTTTTGATTACAGGTTTGCCTTCGAAGTCAAGCTTGAAGGTTATACCCCAAACGATGGGGCCTACCTCCCGAATTACGGTTCCATTCGGAAGCTTTCTCTCCTTAACTAAGCTCTTAGGTGCAACCTCAACCATCTTCCTGAAAAGCTTTTCAAGGAAGCGCTCCCAGTCTTTTTCAGGAACCTCTGAAAGTTCTCCCAGAATTTTTACCGGCAGGCTCAGCAGGGACAGCCCTGCTAGCAGCGGCGAAAACCTACGCCTCCCAAACCTTTCCAAGTTCTTTCACCTAATAGGATTGAAGGCTGGGTTTGGTTTAAGCTTTACCCGCCTCCAGCATGTTCACAGCCTCCACCACGCCCTCTACGAGAGCTTTAAGGATGGCTTCACCCTTCGCCTTTGAAGCCCTAGAAGCGTCTCCCATAACCCCTGTTTCCATGTATTTCCGGGGGTTGGACGCCACCACATGCTTTGGGAACTTCGGATGTTCAGCCTTAACCCTTTCAGCCTTAACAAGGTCAGGCCTTAAAAACATCATAAGCGAGGTTTCAACTTCTCCAGCATGAAGGTCTAAGGGGTCCTCCAGCATCCCTTCAGCCAGCTTATCCTTCAAAACCTCGGGAAACCTTACTAAGGCTATTCCAAGGTCTGGATGCTGGCGGATGAGCTTTTGGGCTGCAAGCTCTAGGCCTACAATCTGGGCTGCGCCCAGGTGGCCTGGAACTAGGACTAGGTTTCGAAAGCCATGCCTGCGAAGGCTTAGACACAGCTCTTCAACCAAGCTTTGAAGGGTTTCAAGGCTTATGGTTAGGGTTCCAGGGAAGACGGCTGTTGTCCGGCATACCCCGAAGGGTACGGGTGGGCATACGAAGGCTTTAACCTTGGAGGCAGCCCTAACAGCCACTTCGTAAGCAATGATGGTGTCGGTTAGGAGGGGTAGGTGCAGGCCATGCTCCTCTGTCGAGCCTAGAGGAATGATGACTGTTCTAACTCCGGCCTTAGCAGCGTCCTCAACTTCAGGCCAGGTTAAATCTCCTAGCAGAAGAACCTCATCCTTCAACTATCCTACCATCCCTTTCAGGAAGCTGAACACCCATAAACATACACTTATTACT
>LUCC01000058.1 GCA_001593855.1 Candidatus Hecatellales archaeon B24
ACTTTTATTTAAGAGAATGTTTTCTTTTATGAATGTGGATTCAACTGGTTACCGTTGGAACCATTGGGGTAGCTTATGTTCTCCGAGTTTAATGAGAGTTCTAGGAAAGAAGTGGAAATCTTAAGGATTCTCAGCCAGTTCAGATACCCCGTTGGCTCCACGGTTTTGAGAAGAGAGCTTGAGAGAAGAGGTTTCCACCTCAACGACAGAACCATCCGGTATCATCTGAAACTTCTCCAGGCGAAGGGGATGGTTAAAGGCCATGGAAGGCAGGGTAGAACCATAACGGTGGCAGGCCTTGAAGAGCTTGAGAGGGCTTTAGCCTACCAGAGGCTTGGCTCGGTTTTAACCCGCTACCTTGCACTCGCCTACTCGATAACCTATGACCCCCTAGAGGATAAGGGGAAGGTTGTAGCTAACATCTCCATAATAGGGAAGAAGCACTTGGATGAAATGCTGGACTTGATGGTTAAACTCTGCAAAATGAAGCTTCTGCCCGCCCCCTACTTCAAAGTTCTCCGTGAAGGGGAAGAATACCAGGGCTTAAACATTTCCAGAGGAAAGGTAGCCGTTTTCACCGTCTGCAACCTGACGATAGATGGGGTTTTAATAAAGGCCGGCATTCCGATTATGCTGAAGTATGGAGGCCTAGCCCAGTTCGTAGACTACAGGCCTGTACGTTTCGTGGAGCTTTTATCCTACGACGGCACCACTCTCCCACCCTTGGAACTTCTTGTATACCGGGGAGTAACCTCCATACGGTACTTCTTGGACACAGGCTCAGGCATTCTGCCTTTAAACTTCAGGGAAGCCCCTGCTGAAGCTAGGGAACAGGTGACAAACATTCTGGACGAGCTTAAAAGCAGGGGTTGGGGAGGAATCATACAGGTAGGACATCCCAACGAGCCTGTCCTAGGTGTACCGGTTGCCATAGACAGGTTTGGAATATGCATTATAGGAGGGCTGATTCCCGGGGCCACCATGAGGGAGGCAGGGGTTCCAGTGGAAACCCTTGCACCCCACTGCCTTATACCCATAGAAGACATGGAAAGATTGGATTAAACCGTAAGAACCATCAGAATATGAAAATTTGAAATCTGGTATTTTTAGTTTAAAATTTGCTCTATGAGCTCTGTTTCGCTTTCGTGGGGCATGGGTATTCCTGTGACTTTTGAGGCTCTTTCAGTTAGGGCTATTAGGTCGTTTCTGTTTATTAGGTCTAGCCGGAACTTTCTGGAGCCTGCGAGGAGCTGCTGGAGGCTTACTCTGATCCTGTCGTAGAGGTAGCTGTAGAGGCCGATGGCTCCCCATGGTATCTCTTTAAACCCTTCACCGTATTGAGCTTTTAGGTCAGCGATGCAGCGGAAGAATTTTTCAGGTGTTGAGCCGTACTCTTCGGCGAAGTTTTTAGGGAGCTTACCCTTCTCAGCTAGTTCCACGAAGTACTTAGCCTTCATTACGGCTGTTAGGGGTGCTCTAGCCATGACCACGGCTTTAACTAGGGGGCCATCGCCAAAGTTACTTAGCGCTATTGCCTTATAGATTTGAGTTTCCTCGACAAAACCTCCTGCCATAATTAGGTCTGGCACGTGTTTACCCTTCCTCTTCAGAATTTGGGCACACTTAAGCACTATGGCTTCCAAATAAACGGTTGGTATACCCATCTCATCCATCATAGGAACCGGACTCATCCCTGTTCCCCCTCCAGCCCCGTCAAAGGTTACATAGTCGAATTTGGCTTCGCAGGCTATTTTCATGGTGAAAGCCACAGCAGCAGGTCGGTATGCTCCAGTTTTTAAGGAAACCTTTTTCGCCCCCTGGCTTTTAAGCCAATCCACATCTTCAAGAACTTCCTTTCCCTTCGGCATCCCAATCCTGCTATGCCTTTCAAAGGATTCAAAGAGCTTCTGTTTAAAGGCTTCCTGAACGGCTGTATCTTCTGGATCTGGAATCACTAAATAGCCTCTCTTCTTCAGTTCTATGGCCCTATCAAGATCTCTCACACGTATTTCACCTCCGATAGCCTTAGCACCCTGACCCCACTTCCGCTCGATACAGTTAACTTCAAGCTTTGAAATGGCATAAACATCAACACCAAATCTTTGATCCTCAACATTAGTTTGTACCACGACGTCGCCGTGCTTTCCGTCCCAGAACTTCCTGAAAGATTTAACTCTCCACTCTAACTCCTTTGAATAAGTTACCATGCCGCTAGCTATTTTAGTGTCGGGATCAACTCCACAAACATTTTCGCCTATGATTATGCTTATACCTGACAAGGCTGCACCCGCAGCAAGACATTCCCAGTTTAATTTAGCCACATCAGTTGAGCCATAAGCTCCGATCATGACGGGAAGCTTTAAACGCATCCCCCCCACAACAGCTTCCGTTGAAGCCGAAAGGAAAATGGCTTTATCAGGGTCTGGCTCGGCACCTTCAGCTCCGGTTAATCCAGCTTGAATGTTAAAGTGAGCCCAGTCGAGACCGAAATCCTTCAGCGCTCCAGCAGTACTATAACCAAAATATTTAGGTATAGGGTATATAGCTTCCCTACCGCGGAGTGCTGAAAGACCTATTTGACATAAAAATGGACAGTTATAAATGCATATGGGACACATCCCACTTATACTACTTGTGTCCTTCACTCTAGTTATAGTGCCCGTAGTAGATTTAGCGTTTAAATAAGAAGAGTTTAGGTGTGCTCCTGACATATTTAACACCTCTACGATGGTTTAAGCCTATTCCTCTTTCTTTATAGGATATAGGCAAGTTATTTCCTATATTGTAAGTGGGAAAAATGTATATAAATTTTTCTATGAAAAGGTTTATTTAACGCTTAAAACTCGTAGAATGTTAAATTTATAGTTTATTAATATCAATCATTTCATTGATGTTCAGCAAGGAGCCTATCGCCCTGACCTCCACAGGAATGCCTGCCTCACTTAAAGCCGTCAAAGGATTTGTTCCGCCAAATATGGCTATTCCCACATGGTTTATTCTAACAGGTACACCTAGAACCGGCGAGTTAGGACTTCCCACCTCAATGATGCCTCCTATGCCAAATTCTTCAGCTTTTCTAAGTTCTTCTCTGGCCCTGTCAACCGCGTCCATGGGAATTTCACGCAGGTTAGCCAAAGCATAGCCGTTTCCTGTTTCTACGGCTTTTAGAACCGAGCTTAGGCCTTTGGCTGAAAATATTTCTAGGGGGTCGAGGGTTGAACCTGAATAGGAAATCAGCTCAGTGAACCTGAGCGGTTTCTTCTCCAGAATCTGAATGATTCCTCCGAACATTGGTGAGATTGGTATGCCTGCATGGTGGAGGACAGAGTCCAACGTTATGCTGCAGAGGGTTGTAATCATAACTTTACCCTTAGGAACCCTTTGACCTTCAAAGGTTTCCTCCTCGCCGAAAACCTTTATCAGGGGGCTGACAGCATACCCTGCTGAAACCACCTTCTTCATGATTTTCAAAGCCTGGTTGAAATGCCTCTTGTTCAGGGTTGCAAGATTGACTATGACCGTTCCCTTTCCCCGTTTCACGTCGAAGCTTGCCTTGAAAATTAGAGATTCGATTTTCGTGATGATGAAGCCGATGCGGTCTGTTACAAAGGCGTTCCTTAACTCTTCCAGCCCCTTCTCCGTGATAACTCTTCCGTCGTAGCCGAGGTTTTTCGTTAACCCACGCTCGTCAAGAAACTTTAGATGATATCTTACGGTTCTCTCGTCCAGCCTATACCCTCTATCGCTAAGCTTCCTAGCGATGAGCCTAGCGCCTACAGGCGCATTATGCTCGCTGAGAATTCTGAGAATCTCAACAAGTTTCCTGTCGATCTCGTTACGGTCGTACATTTATCCCAGCCGTTTGAAAGCCAGCCTACAAATAGGTAGCCTTCCCACTCCAATAATAAAATTTACGGAAGACGTAACCGTGGAAGCCGGCGACAAGTATTTAGCATTAAGCCTCTTGGTAGGAGTTAAGAAGCCTTAAGCTTAAGGAGGTGTAGGAAATCTCCTGGAAGGCGGAATACGGCGGAAAGCTTGTTTCTCCTGAGAAAGCAGCTAAAGCCGTGAAGTCGGGAGACAGAGTTGTGCTGGCTAACCTCTGCGGGGAACCCCACCTAATGCCCAGCCTGCTGATGGATAGAGCTTGGGAGCTGGAAAACGTCAGGCTCTTCCATCTCAGACCCTTCGGAAAATTTAAAGACAAGTATTTAGAGCCTGGAATGGAGAAGCATGTGAAGTGCGCCACGGTTTTTGCTGGCGGAGTGCCCTCCATAGTTCAGCTTATCAGGGAGGGGAAAGCCGAGTTCTACCCTATTCCCCTAAGCAAGATTCCCTGGCTGTTCAAGGAGGGACCTTACAGGCCGGACGTTTTTATAACGACGGTTTCCCCGCCTGACAGACATGGCTACTGCAGCCTAGGCGTATCCGTCGACTACGCTTGGGCTGCCCTAGAGGCTTCCAAGACCGTTATAGCTGAAGTGAACGATAACATGCCTAGGACCTGCGGGGACTCCTTCGTCCACCTGTCCCAGATAGACTACCTTGTTGAAGTGTCTGAGCCGGTTTACGAGATACCCCAGGTGAGCATTACGAAAGTGGAGGAAAAGATAGGTGAAAACGTGGCCAGCCTCGTGGAGGATGAAGCCACCATTCAGATAGGCTATGGAGGAATGTCCGAAGCCATAACCTCCTTCCTAAGGGAGAAAAAAGACTTGGGCATGCACACTGAAATGGTTCCGGAGGGCACCATAACGCTTGTGGAGGAAGGCGCGCTAACCTGCGAGAAGAAAAGCATTCACAAGAGGAAGATAGTTTGCACTTTTAACGCTGGAACCAGGCGGCTGTACGACTGGCTGGATGAAAACCCCATCATAGAAATGAAGCCTGTAGACTACACAAACGACAGCAGGATTATAGCTATGAACCATAAAATGACCGCGATAAACACGGCTCTCCAAGTGGACTTGTACGGCAACATATACTCGGACATGCTTGGGTTAGACCAGTATTCAGGGGCTGGAGGCCAGCCTGACTTCGTTCTCGGAGCCCTCCTCTGCCCCAACGGGAAATCCATCATCGTGCTGCCTTCCACAGCCGCCAGCGGGAAAGTTTCAAGAATCGTCGTTCACCCCACCCTAAGCGGAAACGTTAAGGCACCTCTAATCCCTACGGTTACAAGGTTCTACGCTGACTACGTGGTTACCGAGTGGGGAATAGCCTCCCTCAAAGATAAAACAACCAGCGAAAGAGCTAAAGCCCTAATCGAAATAGCCCACCCAGACTTCAAAGATGAACTCTGGGAGCAAGCCAGAAAAATAAACCTCGTAGCTTGAAGCCTCGGAGGGGCCAGCATGAACGAAGATAAAAGGGAAACCCTTGAAGCTCTTTTCCACCCTAAGACTGTAGCCGTTATAGGAGCAACGTCCGAAAGGAAGTTCGGCCGGATAACCTTCGAAAACCTGCTTAAGAACAGGGGAGGAATCCGGGTGATACCGGTGAACCCGAAGTCAATGGAAATCCTAGGCGTGAAATGCTATCCGTCGGTTAAAGA
>LUCC01000059.1 GCA_001593855.1 Candidatus Hecatellales archaeon B24
CATTCTCAGCCTGCTCAACCTGGATTTTCCCTTTTATATCCCAGAAGACTTCCCTACGCATTCGAAGTTCCGGGGGAGATATCAGGTGCAGGGTGACCTTGTAGTTGGCGAGAGCGTAAGAAAGCGAGTGAACCGTGCGGCCGTAGCGGAGGTCGCCTAGGATGCCTATCTCCAACCCGTCTATCTGCCCCTTCTCCTTATATATAGCGTAAAGGTCGAGGAGGGCTTGGGTGGGATGCTCCTCAGCACCGGAGCCAGCGTTTATCACCGGAACCTCAGCGAAGTCTGCGGCAAGCCTGGCTGAACCCTCCATAGGATGCCTTAAAACCAGAGCGTCCACGTAGTTTTCCACCACCCGGATGGTGTCAGCCAGGGTTTCACCCTTCTTGACGGAGCTCATTTCAGGCTCTCCGAAGCCTATTACGCCTCCCCCCATCCTTTTCATGGCAGCTTCAAAGCTGAGCCTCGTCCTGGTGCTCGGCTCGAAGAAGATTATTCCGAGGAATTTCCCCTGCAGAAGGTTTAACTGTTCCTGGGAGGCTTCCATCTGCTCTGTTTTTTCAGCGGTACGCAGGATGTAGTCTATTTCCTCACGGGTGAAGTCTCTAATGGAAATGATGTCTCTACCCTTAAATTCCAAACCTCTAAACCTCCAAAAGGAAGGATAAGTAAGCCATAGGATTTAAGCCTAATCTCCTCATAGGTGATAAAGGCCAACTTTTAAAGGTCAAAACCTACTTCTTCCCTCTAGAAGATGAGAAACCCTTAAATTAATATATTATGTGGGTTAAATCTGTCTATAAAAGGTGGAAAAAATTTTTGAAGAAAAACCTTAGACCCAAAGAATTCCCGTTCATAGTGGTGGAGTCTGGGAAGAGGCTGCTAGTGCTATCGATAATCCGTAGAATAGCGTCTTCCAGCCTTGAAAACGCCGAGTTCCACCACGCAGTCTTAGACATCTTCGCCAAGCATAAGATTAACGTTTTAAGAGCTTACAAGCAGATGTTCCAAGAAAGCCTGGAATGGGTTTCTTTATAGACGCAAGCAAGGTTGAAGCTCTAGAAGAGCTTTTAGGGTCTCTAAAAGGCTTGAAGGGAGTTCTCTCCGTGGAGTGGATTGGCCCTGAGAACAACGTTATTGTAGACCTCCTTCACTTTCCCATGACAAGCCGTGGAGGAGTTCGAATGATTATCTTCAGCGCTGAAACGCTTTCAAGGGTTCTAACCGAGCTTTACAAGGCTTTCGGCACTGGGGCAAGCTTTATTCTCTATAAGCTGGGCTTCGACTACGGGCAGGAGCTGAGCGCGCACTTTAAGAAGATGCTTGCGGCTGTAAGCGGAGGAATAGAGCTTCCTCCCAAAAAAGTGGTGGAAAACTTTCTTAAGTATAATGTCTCGGCGGGATGGCAGATCCTAGAAGCATTTGGGATTTCAACGGAGGGCAGAATTGAGGCTAGGGTTAGGGTTAGAGAGCTCTGGGAAGCCCTCGCCCGAAAAGGCTTGGAAATGGAGGAGTTAAACTGCGACCTTTTCCGCGGGATACTAGCCGGCTTCTTCACCGACCTTTACGGCATGAAGTTTAAGGCGGTTGAAGTTGCATGTGCAGCTAAAGGTGCACCCTACTGTGAATTTAGAATAATAGAACAAGATTAAATCCGAGTTTTTAGTCCCAGAAGATTCTTGTCCGCAGGTATTCTCTTTCAGCTTTAAGAATTGCCTGGTACAGCTCGTTTTCGCTTCGATGAGGCTGTCTAAGCAGTCTGACAGCGGTGGCAGGGCCTATCCCTCGTGCAGCCATCACTATCACTGCCCTCTTCCCATAGTTTTGGACGAGGCTGGCGTTCCTCCAGAGGCTGAGCCAGAGCCTCTCCTCCTCTCGGCTGAGCTTCCTGCCGGAAAGCTTTTTCCTCGCAGCCTTCAAGGAGTCGCGGTCCTGAGGGTTTAGAACGGCTATAAGCGTTGAGCCACACCTAGGGCACCTAGGCTTCTCCGGAACGTTTTCCACCTTCCTAAGTGTTTCCCAGTCCCCCTGGTAGGCGCAGAAGAGGCGTACAAGCTTGGAGGCTATTCTGGCCTTAAGAATTTCTAGGGCTTCTCCCCGCTCGAAAGCCGGCCTTAAAAGGTCGTGGGGTGCTATTTTATCCAGCAACGGCAAAGCTAGGGGTGAAGGTTTCCCGCCCTGAGGGGCTACCTCAACCTTTAAGTTCCCACTTCTAATCCACGCCAAAACCTTGCCAAGATTTTCTAAGTCTAAGTCTTCTAGGAAGATTTCCCTTAGGGTTTCCCTGTAAACAGGAGTTCCTTTAAGGGCTTTAAGAAGCATCTGCGCTTCTCTAAGCCTGTATTCTGCCCCACGGCTTACAACCCCAAACCTTTTCGCGTTGTTCCAAAGCCTCCAGTTGAAGAGTTCAGTCTGGTCTAGAACTGCCTCTAACAGTCCGCGGGCATCCTCAGCCTTCAAGCCTTCTATTTCCCTGGCTAGGAAGTAGGGGTCTAAGGGTCTGGGCGAAATTAGGGCTAGCCTGTAAGGGTCGGATTGAACTGCCACCTCAACTCCCATCCTCGCCGTAACCAAGGCTGCCAGCAGCCGACTTAAAGCCCTGTTAACCCTGTCCCCAAAGCACCCGTGTACCAAGGCATAGTTTTCAAAGTTTTCAACCAGGATAAGCCTGTCAGAGGGAACGGGGAATCCTTCCTCCAGCTGTTCCTTAACAGCCAATACCGTTTTTTCCCTAGCATCTTCACTGATGGGGTAACGCTTTAAAGGGTTAAGGGGGTCTCCGCCTGACGTAAGCTCTTCACCTATCCGCCTTCTAAGCTCTCCAACCTCTAGGGCGGCTTCGAAGGGTACAGGTATGACTTCGCCTTCCCAGGCGGGGACGGCGGCAGGACTTGGCTCTACAGGTTCAACCTCTACAAGCCTTCTCTCCTCGTCAACCCTTAAAATCTGCCAGACCGAACCCTTAAGAATGAACTGGCTTCCAGGCTTACCATGCTTAACCACGAACTCCTGGTCGAGGCTTCCAACCCTCCGCCCAGCGTAGTCCACCACTAGGAAGCTTGAAACCTCAGGGATGGTGGACAAGCTTTCAAAGTAGTATCTGTATCCTCCCGGAACCCTGACTTTAACGTTTCCATTCATGAGACGTATTTTTCCTTCAGCCTCCAGCTGGCTGGCAACCGCGTAAAGGCTTTCAGCCTCCAGCCTCCTGAAAGGTTCAGCCCTACGGAAAACCTTGTAGGCAGCTTCAAGGCTGACCCTGCCACCTAAATCCAAGGCTAAACCAACAAGCTGGTGGGCCAGAACATCCAAAGCCTCCCTGTGCATAATCGGGCCTTCAAGCCAGCCTTCCAAGGCTCTTCTAAGCAGCACTCCAGCCTCCAAAATATCGTCAGGCCAAGACGCGAGAATTAGCCCCCGAACTGTTCCCCCAATCCTGTGGCCGCTTCTCCCAAGCCTTTGAACAAGCCTAACCGACTGCCTAGGCGAGTGATACTGGATTACCAGGTCTACAGCTCCAATATCTATTCCGAGCTCAAGCGAGCTCGTGCAAATTAGAACGCGGAGAAAGCCTTCCTTAAGCTTCTCTTCAGCTTCAATTCTGGCTTCCCTTGAAAGGGAGCCGTGGTGTACTCCCAGGGAAAGCTTAGGGTAAAGCCTTCTAAGGTTCACGGCTAAAGCTTCGGCATGCTCTCTCGTGTTGGTGAAGACAAGGGTTGAACGGTAGAGCTCAGAAGCTTCCACCAGCCTTCTAATCCTGGCAACCGCTCCAGGGGGAAGCGAATACTCCTCAGCCCTCTTCAAGTCTTCCCTGGTTGGATGGGGGCTTTCAACCTGTGCTTCAACATTTCTGAAGCTTTCAGCCTCTAAAACCTTGAAGCTTCGTCCTGCACCAGCCAGAAAGCGTCCAGCCTCCTCAGGGCTTCCAAGCGTTGCTGAAAGACCTATCCGCTGGAATTCTCCAGCAGCCCTCCTCAGCCTTTCAAGGCTTAGGGCAAGCTGGGCTCCACGCTTATCGCATAAAACCTCGTGAACCTCGTCTACGATAACCCATCTCACAGCCTTAAGGTGGCGTCTCATACGTTTCCCGGGCAGAATAGCCTGCAGGGTTTCAGGCGTGGTTATAAGCATGTCCGGAGGCTTCAGGGCTTGAATCCTCCTGGTGGCCGCAGGCGTGTCGCCATGTCTAACCTCAACCTTCACGCCAAGTCTTCGGCCAAGCTCCTTCAGCCTCCTGAAAATGTCGCGGTTAAGAGCCCTAAGCGGGGTGATATAGAGAATTTTTATTCCAGGCTTCTCGCCGCCGCTCCCCCTAACCCTTAAGAGGCTTTCGAAAACAGGGAAAACAGCGGCCTCCGTTTTGCCGCTTCCAGTGGGAGCCACCAGCAGAACGTTTTCACCCTCAAGAATAGGCTTTTGCGCCAGCAGCTGGATGGCTGTGGGACGCTGGAAGCCGAGGCTTTCCAGCTCCCTCGCGAGGGCTGAAGAGTATTCCCTGAAGCTCAATCCTTCACCCAGCCTACCCAGGCGCCACCAGGTATGCGGCAGCCCCATAGAAGCCTGTTAAAATTCCTAGCGTCGTATGGGCTGCCCTCAAGATTTCAAGCCATCTTCTCCTCGGACGACATCCAGAAAGCCTCGCCGATAGAAGCATAACCCCTGTGAGGAGGGTTAGAGCTCCATGGAATAGCGCGGTGGTGGCAAGCCCGCAGTGGCTAAGCTGGATGATGAAGCTCAAGGCTTCCTCCCAACCGGGTAAATGTAGAGGGGTTTATGATTTTCAGGCAGGCTCAGCAAGGCTGAAACCTGCTCGTCGTAGAAGGCTCCTACAGCTACGGTTGCCAGTCCCAGGGCTTCAGCCTGCAGGTAAATGTTTTCACCCGCATGACCTGCCTCCATGTGAACATATCTAATTCTGCCTCTTTCACCATACCTCCCTGTAGTCCGCTCGTAGACGGCGCATATCACGAGGTTTACAGCTGCTCTTCCAACCCATTCTTGGCCGAGGGCGGCTGAGCGGAGTTCACCGTGGAAGTCGCCAGGTTTAACCATGGAGATGCTGTGGTTTTCAGGCTTATAGTGGTATACTCCTGCCTGAAGTCCTTTTACACTTCCGCTTCCAGCTTCCACGTAGACTTCAAGCGGGTAGGTTGCTCCAGCGCTGGGGGCGGCTCTAAACTTGAGGTTTGGCTCCGTAATCCCCTGAGCAGCCCAGAGCAGCTGGCCTAGCTCCCACAGCTCCAAGGGTTTCTCAGAGTATTTCCTCCTAGAACGCCTGCTGGCTATGGCTTCTTCAACGGTGACTTCTCCTTTAAGCCTCGGCTGGGGCAGACTTAAGGCTTTCCCGGCTTCCAAGGCTGTACGCTTCGGGAACACTATTTTGAAGCCTCCAAGCAGAAAGGCTGAAAACACGGAGAGCAGGGTTAAACCTAACATGGTTAAAACCGTTCTCCTAGATGGG
>LUCC01000060.1 GCA_001593855.1 Candidatus Hecatellales archaeon B24
AAACCTGGGGAACGTTGGCCTGAAACTCATAACCTCGGTAAGCTTAAAGGTTGACGAGAGAACTGGGTAAGTGTTTCCCTGTAAGCTCAGGCAACCCGCTTGAGCCTGGGAAAACCGTTAATCCGATAAAGGTATCACCGTCCATCATCTTTCACCCTCCTGAACCCTATTTCGCCTGAGAGGGCAGCCTGCTTGGTACCTGTCACCACATGGAAGCCTTAAACCGAGAGGAAAAAGAGTAGGGGGAAGTTTACGGATGGTATAAAGTAGCCTCTGGAGGCTGGTAGCCCAGGGTAGGTTCAAATATCGGTTTAAAATATCGGTTTTGGCTGACTGGAGATTCGTGGTACGCTTGCATAATCTCGCTAAACGTTACGTATTTAAGGTTTGACTTCCAATTTCAATTGGGTTTCTGAAATGAAGTCCGTGCTTGTCATCAAAGGCGAAGAAGTTTATGCGCAGAACAAGGAAAAATTGGAAAAGACCCATCTGGGAAAGATAGTGGCGATTGAAATTGAATATGGAGACATCGCAGGAATCGGCTCAAGCCTAGACGAAGCCTATGAAAAAGCCGTAAAGAAATATCCAGACAGAAAGTTCTATTTTAGAAAAGTTGGACCCCAACCGGCTCCAACATACCTCTTCTAGGCTGAAACCCCATGAAAGTGGCGTACAAGAACGACATGCCAATATTGAAACTGAAAGTTAAGGGCTCTAAGGGACAATCCGAATACGATGCCTACTTAGATACTGGTGCTGGAAGGACACTAATCCCCGAAAAAGACGCCAAAAAGTTGGGCTTACCTTACGCCGGAGACACAACCGTAATAACCGGAAGCGGCAAAGACATCATCAGGCTCTATCGGGCTCAGATTGAATTTTTAGGCAAAGAGTTCCACATTCTGGTCTTTGGAAGAGACCTACCCAAGCAAGCACAAATCAAAGCTATGATCGGAAGAGACATCCTAGACAAATACAAGGCATGCTTTGACGGAGTTAGAAAAGAAATAGAGATAACCTAACCCACGTCGGTTCAAAAACAATATCATACGCACGCGTATAGGTTCAAATATCGGTTTAAATTACCGGGATTCAAATCTCTTCCCCGCATTACCAAAGATTTAGCCTTATTTTTGTCTAAATAAGACGCTTTTTACTATGTTTCACGAGAACATCTGCTATTTTGTGCAGATTTTAAGTCTTAAAATCAAGAACTGGGAATACTCCTACGTTTTAGTTCAGTTTCAAGAAACCCGCTTCTTCTCCTGAACCAGACTTTTTCTGACTTGGGTATAATGGTAGCCCGGGGGAGATTCGAACTCCCGTCGGCGGGTCCAAAGCCCGCCATGCTTGTCCTGACTACACCACCGGGCTTCCTTTCAGACGCTCATAGGCTAGTAGGTTTAAGTCATATTTTAGCTGTTTCGCCGCGGGGAAACCGTTTTCTCTTTCCAAGCGATAATACTATCATGAAAGTTTCGAATCTAAGCAGACTTCTTGACAACGCTGCAAGCGAGGCTACTAGGAGAGCTAGAGAGCTAGCCTTAAAACTTTTGATGGTTGGAGTTGAAGCTGCCGACCCCAAGGCCTGCGTTAGAGAGCATGTAAGGCTGGAAGGAGAAACCCTCAGGGTTGGAGGGAGAAGCTTCAACCTTCCCGAGGTTGGACGTATCTTAGTAGTTGGAGGAGGTAAAGCCTCGGGCAGGATGGCTGAAGCTCTCGAGGAAATTCTGGGGGACAGGATAACAGGCGGAATTGTGAACGTTCCAAGAGGAACCTCCAGAATGTTTAAGGTGAAACACGTAAGGCTTAACGAGGCCAGCCATCCTATCCCAGACGAGCAGGGGGTTGAAGGCGTAAAAAAGATGGTTGAACTCCTGGAGGGGGCAGGAGAGAAAGATCTGGTTTTCGCCCTGATTTCGGGGGGAGGCTCAGCCCTCATGCCACTTCCAGCGGAGGGAGTGACCCTGGCTGAAAAACAGGAGGCCACGAGCCTTCTGCTGAGGTCTGGAGCACCTATCCAGGCTGTTAACACTGTTAGAAAGCATATTTCAGCCATTAAAGGTGGGAGAATGGCTTTGAAGGCTTACCCTGCAAGCCTTATCTCGCTTATAATTTCCGATGTGGTTGGAGATAGGCTGGAGAATATAGCTTCGGGGCCGACGGTTCCAGACCCGACAACCTACCAGCAAGCCCTTCAAGTATGTGTACGGTATGAGGCTTTGGAAAAGCTTCCTTCAGCGGTTAGAAGGCTTCTGGAGGATGGGGCTAGAGGACGCCTAGAGGAAACTCCTAAGCCTGGAAGCCCTGTTTTCGCTAAAACCTTGAATGTTCTTGTGGGGACCAACCGGAAGTCCTGTATGGCGATGGTTAAGGAGGCTAAAAGGCTGGGGTTAAACAGGCTTTTCCTAGCTTCAACCCTTGAAGGGGAGGCGAGACATGTGGGGACGGCTCTGGCCGCCATCCTAAGGGAAGCAGCGGAGACAGAGGCCCTCCTGCCTAAGCCCCTAGCCATAATCCTGGGAGGAGAAACCACTGTAACCGTTAGGGGAAAAGGGAAAGGTGGAAGAAATCAGGAGCTGGCTTTAAGTGCCTCAAAAAAGTTAAAGGGGCTTGAAGGGGTAGCCTTAGCTGCCATGGGAAGCGACGGAGTAGACGGCTTCACCGACGCTGCTGGAGCTGTGGTGGACGGCTACACGGTTGAGAGAGCTGAGAGACTTGGACTGGATTTGGAGGCCCTACTATACGATAATGATTCCTACCATTTTTTCCTAGGTCTAGGAGACCTTATCTTTACCGGGCCCACGGGCACTAACGTTAATGATTTCATTATTCTTGTAGCCGTGTAGAGGGTAAACTTAACCTTTTCCTTTACTCTTTCAGGAATTTTTTAACAGCCAGCTCTACGTCTTCCCTTTTAACGGTTTTACGTTTAGCGTGGGCGCAGTAGTCCATGGCTTCCTTGGCGATTTTTACGGCTAAATCTTCCAGGGCTTTCCTAAGCTCTTCGGCGGCAGCCTCACTAACCCTGTAGGCTCCAGCCTTCTTAATCAACCTGTGAAGCGGTGCGAGAGAAATCTCTTTTTCTGCCAAGTTTGGGCACCATTTTTATTTTTAAGCCCTAATTCCCTAAATAAATTTTTGCTTTGGGGAAAAGGGGGGCTTAAGCTTGAAAAAGGTAAAAATAAAGCCTCAGAAGCGGGAGGTTGACAAAATAAGCTTAAAGAGGGGAAAACCGGAGCCAACCTACATCGACAGCCACATCCACCTGTCAGACGAAGCCTACCAAGGGAAAATAGAGGCAGTCTTAGAGCAGGCTGAAAGGGAGGGCGTAAGAATAGTGATAGCCAACAGTGAAGACCTGGAAACAAGCCTTAAAACTCTTAGAATCGCCGAAAGCCATCCTCTAAAAGTTCTGCCCGCCATAGGCGTCCACCCGTGGGCTGCCCCTGAAATTGAAGCAGAAGAGTTGGGAGAGGTTGTAGAGCTGATTGCCAGATGTAAAGGGAAGCTTGCCGCTGTAGGCGAAGTAGGCTTGGACACAGCCTACACGAGGGGAAACCTAGAAGCCTGGAAGAGGCAGCGGGAGGTTTTCCATTCCATGCTGGAGGCTGCTGAAAAGGCTGGGCTTCCGGTAATAGCCCATTCGAGGAGAAGTTCGCTAGAAGTTTTCGAGGAATCCGCCAGCTACCGAGTTAAAATGGTTTTCCACTGGTTCAGCGGTGAAATCAAAGTTTTAAAGAGGATTTTGGATGCTGGCTGCTACATAACGGTAGGCCCCTCCATCTGCTACTCAAGGCATATCCAGCGGGTAGCCGGTGAAACTCCGCTTTCCAGGGTTATGACGGAAACCGACGGGCCTGTAAAGTATAAGGGGCCCTTCCAAAACCTGGAAACCACCCCTGCCCTGATACCCAAAGTGGTGGAGAAAATCGCGGAGGTGAAAAGAAGCTCGTTGGAAGAGGTGGCAGCTCAGATAGTAGGTAACTGCCGAAGGCTTTTCGCCAGGGTGAATGAAGCTTTAGAATAGGAGCACGGCTTGCATCCCGTATTTGGCTAGAAGGTATAAGCCGAAGCCTGTGAGGAGGAAACTGCATATTTTCACCAGCAGCTCCTGGCGTTTCAGAATGGTTTTTCTTCCAGACCAAACCGTGTAGGCTACAAGCGTATACCATGTGAGGTCTGCTGTGAAGTGGCCTAGACTCCAGAATAGCACGCCGAACATGGCAGCCGTCAGATAAGCGTCCATTAGAAGAGCGAAGCCCAAAGTCGCCCACCACAAGGGCACTGTAGGGTTAAGAAACGTGCTGAAGAGGATTCCTCCTGGAACAGGGTGGAGGCCTAGGTGGGGAAGCCCGTCCAGCTTCCCGTTTTCTCTTCCCCCTTTCCCGTGGAAACCTTTCAAGCCGAAGAGGGTGAGAAGAATGCCGCCTAGAATGCCGAAGGACAGAACTATCGAGGGGCTTTGAAGAATCAGGTGGAAACCCGAAACTATGAGTATTATTAGGGGGACCTCAACGGTGAAGTGGCCCAGCGAGGTGAGAGGCCCTGTTTTTACCCCCCACCTAGGGCTTTTAGCTAAAATGTAGATTAGAAGAGGCCCGGGAATCATAACTCCTGATAAGGATACTACAAATCCAACTGCGAACTGGTAGATTTCAAAGAGGAATCCTGCTCACCCCTGACAATTGCTACCACCCTTATGCGGTGCAGCGGAGGCTGAAAGCCGAAACAGTTATTTAAGGTTTACCGTTCTTGAGAATTTAAGCCCGGGTGATAGGCCGAGTTTGGGGCGTGTAAAGACAGGGATTGTCAAAAGGATTTCCCGAAGCCTTCTAGAGAAATATCCAAGCCTTTTCACCGCCGACTACGAGAAAAACAAGCAGCTGGTAAACCGTATGGTGGCATCGGACTCTAAAAAGCTTAAAGACCAAATAGCAGGATACATAACCCACCTTGTAAGGCTTCAAAGCCAGAAAACCGGTAAAGAGTAAACCCTTAAATCAGCTGCAACCCCTAACTTTTCTCGGGATGAAGAAACTGACCTGAGCCGAGGCCTTGAGAGGCCTATGGGGAAAATGCACCTCCACCGACCGGTAAAACTTTAAGGGATAAAATTCTCTTCCTGCTTTATGCGACTACTGATCTTAGACATAATGAGGTCTTGTCTTTAGAGAAGAAATCTACAGAAACAATAAGGTTTCTTTAGACCTTTACCCAACTGGTGGTGCAGGGATATTTGATGAACTGCCTTCTTGTTGGATCTGGCATAGTTCCACTAAAAACCTGTTAAATTTTAAGCTTAAAATTTTTGGCGTTAACGGAAACAGAACATCTCGGTAAACTTGATTCTATCACTTTT
>LUCC01000061.1 GCA_001593855.1 Candidatus Hecatellales archaeon B24
AGGCGATATCTCTCTAAGCCTGCCTTTAAGGCAGATTTCAAGCCTGACAAGAGACCTTAAAAACTCGCGTTTCGTAGCCATCTTCTACGGGCTGGGCCTCCTCGGCACAGGAATGGCTGAAGCCAACCTCAGGGCTCTCCACGAGCTTGCAGAGTCGCTTCGAAAGGCTGGAACAAAATGCGTAGCAATACCCATGCCCGGACACTACAACAGCCTCGGCTTCATTGAAACGGCCTTAAAAGAGGGAGGTTATCCTTACGCCTTAGATTTCTCCCATGGAAACGTCAGGCATGAGCCGGGTGAAACCTCTGCTGTCCCGTCGATTATGAGGGGTGAAGTGGATTCAGCCTTAATCGTAGGCTCAAACCCGCTTTCAAGCCTTCCAAGTGAAGCGGCGAGAAGGCTTCCAAGGCTTCCCTTAGCCGTGTTAGACTACGTTGAAAGCTTAACTTCCATCCATGCTGTCTTCAGGGTTCCTGTGGCGGTTTCAGGCTTTGAGTCTGGAGGAAAGGTTTACAGGCTTGACAGGGTTCAGTTAGAACTTAAACCCGTGGTTTCGCCTCCGGAAGGCATTCTCCCGGATGAAGAGTTTCTGAGAAAGGTTTACGAAAAGCTTTAGTCCATTAGAAAACTGTTTATATGCGTAGGTAAAGTACAGTAATCTAAGCATCCCTGTAAATACTTTTTAATTGGCATTCATATATGTGTAGAAAAGCTCAACATTGGGAAAAAGCTTTATAATCCCTGCCTAATATATCTTTAAAAATAAAAAAAGAACAATGTTCATAAATGATGAATCTTTAAAAGAATTTTTGCTTACATTGTCCAAACACTATACATTAGTTGCTCCCATCGTGGAGACTCCGGGGAAACCTCCCATCCTCTCCCAGCTAAACCATGCGAACTTCAACCGCTTAGAACTGAAAATCAGGCCTTTAACCCCCTACAAATTCTTCTTCCAGCCTCCCAGCGAAGAGCTTTTCACCTATAAGCTTGCTGAGGGAGTGGTGGAACTGGGCTACGAGGTTAAAAAGCCTGAAAACCTTCTGCTTCTAGGCCTGAGAAGCTGCGATCTTAAGGCGCTAGAGAAGCTTGACATGGTGATGCTGGAGGAGCCTGCAGACCCCTTCTACAAGTCTAAAAGGGAAAACATACTCTTGGTGAGCTTGGACTGTTCTGAGCCTTCACCATCCTGCTTCTGTACGGAGGTGGGGTTGAAGCCTTACCCTGAGGAGGGCTACGACTTAAACCTGAGCAGGATTGAAGGAGGCTACCTAGCCGAAGCTGGCAGCGGGAAGGGTGAAGAACTGCTTAAACAGTTTGAAGACTTGTTCGCAGGAGAGTCTGAAGGGCAGCTGGAACAGAGGAGTGAGCGTAGGGAGGCTGTCTACCGTAAGGTTAAGGAAGCATACACTAAGCCTCTTAAGGACCTGTCCAAGGTGGGAGAAGAATACTTCATGGAGTTCACCAAGCGTTGCGTTGAATGTTCAGGATGCGTTTTCACCTGTCCAACCTGCCACTGCTTCTACATTTCAGACTACCGGCAGAGGGAGCTTGGAGGCAGGCTTAAAACCATAGACTCATGCCTTTTCGAAGGCTTCCAAAGGGTGGCGGCAGGAGTGAATCCGAGGGCCACCTTGAACTCTAGGCTGAGGCAGAGGTTCCTGAAAAAGTTCGTCTACTTCAAGCAGAGATACGGCGAGTACGGCTGCGTTGGATGCGGCAGATGTGTTGAGGTTTGCCCGGGAGAAATAGACATCAGGGAGGCTGCAGGGCTGATCTGAGGTGGAGGATGATGTCCTCAAACCCGTATCTGCCAAGGCTGGCTGAAGTGCTGGAGGTTAAGGAGGAAAGCCCTGAAGTTAAAACCTTAAAGTTAAAGCTTAAGGAGGGTAGGATGAAGTTTAAGGCCGGGCAGTTTCTTGAGCTGACGGTTTTCGGCGTTGGAGAGGCGCCCTTCACCTTTTCCTCTTCTCCTTTCAACCTTGAAAGTTTCGAGGTCAGCATAGCCAAGGTTGGAAGCGTTACAGGTGCAGCCCACCGGCTTAAGAGGGGCGAGCTGGTAGGCGTTAGAGGCCCCTTCGGCAACGGCTTCCCCTTAGAGGAGTATAAAGGCAGAGACCTATTGATTGTAGGCGGAGGCATAGGCATAGCCCCCCTCCGCTCCCTCCTGTACGCACTGGTGGCTGAAAGAAGCGAGTATGGAGAGTTGAAGCTGCTCTACGGGGCGAGAAGTCCCAGCCTCATAATCTACAAGGATGAATGGGAGAAATTCATGGAGAAAGATGTCGAAGTATACTTGACAGTGGATGTGGGGGATGAAACATGGCGGTGTGGACCCTATGGACCCTGCGGCTACACCCATGTGGGAGTGGTCACAACCCTTTTCGACTTGGTTAAGCTTAACCCTGAAAAATGCGTTGCCTTCGTTTGCGGTCCACCCATAATGATAAAATTCACCGTGCAGAGGCTGCTTCAGCTAGGGTTTCCTGCCTCACGCATTTATCTTTCCCTTGAAAGAATGATGAAATGCGGCCTTGGGAAATGCGGCCACTGCAACATCGAGGGCTACTACGTATGCAAGGACGGCCCAGTCTTCCCCTTCGAAATGTTAAAAGATATACCTCACCCGTTTTGAGGGTTGCCCTTTGAAGGTTAGAAGCGTATGCCCGCTGTGCTCGCTTTGCTGCGGCCTATGGCTAACCGGCGAAAGAGAAATAGAAAAAATAGAGTATGATACTGACCATCCCGTTAATGGAGGAGCCCTCTGCGACAGGGGAAACCTAGTTCACAAGCTTCCATACCACGAAGCAAGGCTTACCACACCTCTAATCAGGGAGAACGGCGGCTACAGGCAGATAAGCTGGGAGGAAGCCATAAACATCGCAGCGGAAAAACTGAAGGAAAGCTTGGAAAGGCATGGGCCGGCTTCCACGCTGCTTCTTTCCTCAGGCTTCTGCACCAACGAGGAAAACTTTCTGCTCTACAGGCTGGCTGAAGCGTTAGGGGTTAAGGCTTCCCCCTCACCTTTCATAACCACCGGTTTAAGGCGGATGTTCGGCTTGGAAGCCTCAACAGGCACGCTGGAGGGCATGGCAGAAGCAGACTACGTGTTCATCTACGGGAACCCCCTAGAGCAGTGTCCTGTTTCAGCCAGATACCTTTTGAAGGCGAAATTTGAGAATGCCGCATGTCTCACGGTTTTAGATGTAAGAAACAGCAGGACAGCCTGGTTCTCAAACATCTTCCTACAGCCCAAACCCAACACCGAAATACTGCTACTGGCCGGAATGCTTAAACATCTAACAGAAAAGGAGCTTTACGACGTAGAATACCTTGAAAAACGTGTTAAAGGCCTGAAAGCCTTCAAGGCCTCCCTAGCCAGGCTTTCCATGCCGAAAATTTCGGAAGCCACGGGTATTCCACTATCAGCTATAGCTGAGGCGGCTGAAGGTTTGGCGAGGGCCAATAAGCCCTACATCCTGTACACCGCCTCCGTTCTCAGGCATAGGGAGGCTGAAAACGTTAGGACGTTAGCCAGCCTGGCACTTTTAACCTGCCTGCCCGAAGGAGGGTGGAGGCCTAATAGCCCTTGAAGGCCCTCCGAACGCTCAAGGCGTTAAAGACATGCTAGCCGAGAAGCCTGGCCTTCGAAATGTCAGGTTTCTGCTGGCTTTAGGAGGGTTTCCCGTAGAGCTTGATAAAGCAGAGTTCACGGTTTCCACCCAGCAGTTTAAGCCGGAGAAGCCTTCAGACGTCTTTCCAGACCTTGTTATTCCCACGGCTTGCTGGGCTGAAAAGGAGGGAAGCCTGACGAACGTGGACAGGCTTGTTCAGTGGCTGGAAAGGGCTGTTAAGCCTCCGGGCAGCGTTAAAACGGACTTCGACTTTCTCCTAGAGCTTGCAGGCTGTCTGGGGGTTAGCTTCCCCTACAGGAAGCCTGAAGACGTGTGGGGGGACCTGTCAAGCAGGTTTCCCGTCTACCGGAATTTTTCGCCGGAGCTGCTTAAGGCTAAGCCTGAAAGGTGGGGTGGAAGCAGCCTGTTCAGGGAGAGGTTCGCCACGAAAGACGGCTTTGCAAGGCTTCCAAGGCTAAGCCTTAAAGCCGACTTCCTAAAGGCTGACGAACGATACCCCTTCATAGCTGTTACGGAGCCAAGGCTTTTCGGTCAAGCCTCCAAGATAGCTTCCAGCCTGGTTGAGGAGGTTCTCGGCAAACCCTACGAGTACGTTGAAGTAAACCCTGCTGACGCTGGGGGGCTAGGACTGAAGTCCGGATGCCTGGTTAAGCTTGTAGCTGACGGCGGTGAGAGGTTACCCCTGAAAGTTCTGGTTTCCAGCATGGTTCCCAGAGGAGTTGTTTTCACACCTGACTACGGGGTTCGCAGGGTTAGAATAGAAAAGCTGCGGGGTGAGGAGGCTGGCTGACCTGTTCTTCGACTTAGACCTGTGCATGGAGTGTAGAAGCTGCGAAGTAGCCTGCGAAAGGGAAAGGTTTGAAAGGAAGCTGGAAGTCGAAGTCTACGGGGAAGTCTCCCCCTTCGTAGCCCAGTGCAGGCGGTGCCGTAAAAGCCCTTGCGTGGAAGCCTGCCCAACCGGAGCCCTAGAAAAGCGGGGAGCCCTAGTGGCTGTTAACGAGATGCTGTGTATTGCCTGCAAGTCCTGCATGGTAGCCTGCCCCTTCGGCGTCCTAGAAGTCACAGACCGGCATGTGGTAAGCAAATGCGACCTATGCCTTAAACGGCTGGAAGCAGGTGAGAAGCCTGTCTGCGCTTTAACCTGTCCTACAGGAGCCTTGAAATTCGGCGAGCCTGAAGAGGTTGAGGCTGCAGCCAGGCAGGGCATGAAAGGTAGGAGGCCTAGGGAGCTGGCTGGGCCTAAAATCTATGCTTGGAGGCCGAGGTGAAAAAGGGTATGGCGGAGTTGGTAGTGGCGGCACTGGCTGTCTTCTTTCTTTCCCTAGCCATCTCAGAGCTTAAAGACTTCCATCAGCTCTCCTTTTTCGCTTTGCTGCACGGCTTAGCCCTGCTTCCTTTAAGCTTCACCCATGTGGAAGGGTTCACGGTTAGGCTGGCTGTTAGCCTGGCTGTTTTCGCCTTGCTCCTGCTCTTCGTTAGGAGGACGGGTGTCAGAAGGGAGACAGCAGCCCTGCCAGCGGTTTTATCCCTCTCCGCCCTGGGTGTTCTGTTGGTCGCGGCGGCAGCAACTTTATCGCTTTTCAAGGTAAGCCTGCCGGTTATGGTTTGGGCGTTAAGCCTGGCCCTAGGCGTCTTCATGGCGATGCTGAAAAGAGACCTCTTCAAGGTGGTCTTAGGCGTCTACGTTGCCATAAACGCGGCTCACGGGCTCTTCCTAGAGTTCGCAGGGCCTCCGGCAGCCTCCATAGCCTTCGACCTGATGGAGCTGGCGGTTGTAGGCGTTATGCTGTGGATGGCGTTCCTGGTATACCAGCGGTATGGGAGCTTAGACGTTTGGAGGGCGAACCTTTTGAGGTGGTGAACAAGGCTTGCCGTACATCTTCAGTCCTCTCCTCTGGCTTATGCTTCTCCCACTAATCGCCGGAGCCCTATCTCCAGCCGTAGGGAAAGTTTCAGGTAAAGCCCGGAACTGGCTTTCAGCAGCCCTAGAGTTTCTAGCCTTCCTCGTAGCCCTCCACCTTTTCCTCTTGGTTTCAGGAGGCTCTCCGCCTGCCTTCAGCCTTCCCGGCTTAAGCTTAGACGGGCTCGGCGTCTTCATGGCTTTAACCGTAACCCTCCTAGGCTTCACAGCAACCCTATACTCCGTGAAGTATATGGACGGTGAAATGAACCTTGACCGGTATTACCTGTGCCTCCACCTTTTCGTGGCAGGCATGCTGGCCATGGTGTTAGCTGACAGCCTTGTCTCCATGTACGTGGCCTTGGAAGTCATGACGCTGGCTTCCTGCGTTCTGGTAGCCCATAGAACGGGGAAGGAGGCTGCAGAGGCAGGCTACAAATATGTAATCCTGTGCACGCTGGGCGCGGTTTTCATGCTTTTAAGCATTCTTTTAACCTACCAGGTTTTCGGAACCCTTCAGCTGGCTGAGCTTAAAGGCAGAGTCCCCTACGATTCAGCTGTGGTTCTCCCCTACATCGGGCTTTTCGCCGTTTTAGGTTTAGGTTTGAAGGCTGGAATGGTGCCCCTGCACGCCTGGCTTCCAGACGCCCATGCTGAGGCTCCCTCCTCCGTGAGCAGCCTCCTCTCCGGAGCCATGATCCACACGGCAGCCTTCGCCCTTATGAGGCTTCTGTCCGCGGTTTCAGTTTTAACCCCGGGCGGAGAGGTTGGAAGCCTGCTGGTTTCCTTCGGCCTCATAAGCATGGTGGTTGGAACGATGTTGGCCCTGGCTCAAACCGACATGAAGCGGATGATGGCCTACTCAAGCGTGGACCATATAGGCTTCATCCTGCTGGGTGCAGGCTTAGCCACCCCGCTGGGGCTGCTTGGAAGCCTCTACCACGTTTTAAGCCACAGCCTGGGTAAGGGCCTCCTCTTCCTCTGCGCTGGAGCCGTCATCAAGGCTTCGGGAACCAGAAGCTTCAGGGAGCTGGGAGGGCTTTCCCGCAGTATGCCTGTTACAGCTGTTTTAACGTTGATAGCGGTGCTTTCCCTGGCAGGAGTTCCACCCTTCACGGGTTTTGTCAGCAAGTTTTTCGTTTGCATGGCTGCCTTTGAAGCTGGCTATCCTGCTTTGGTGGTCGTAATGCTGGTGGTAAGCGTTACAACCCTAGCCTACCTGCTAAGGTTTTTCCATGCTGTCTTCATGGGTGAGCCTTCAGGGCGAAGCTTGGAAGCGAGGGAGGCCTCCTCAGCCATGCTGGCACCCATGCTTCTCCTAGCCTTCCTATGCGTCCTCTTCGGCGTGTATCCAACTCCGGTGGTTGAAATGCTTAGCGGAGCCGTCGGTCTACTGCTTGGAGGTGCCTGAAGTGAGCCTCTTCCGCCTGAGCAGGAAGAAGTCTCCATGGGTTTTCCATGTGGGGACGGGAAGCTGTAACAACTGTGACATTGAAATCATAGCTGCGCTTACGCCAAGGTTTGACGTTGAAAGGTTCGGCATAGTCTTGCAGGGTTCGCCGAGGCATGCAGACATCCTGCTGGTCACAGGCATCCTCAACAGGCAGACCCTTGAAAGGGCTAAAAGAGTTTACGCTCAGACTCCAGACCCCAAACTCGTGGTGGCGGTGGGAACATGTGCCTGCACCGGAGGAATCTTCAGGGAGAGCTACAACTTCGCCGGTCCCTTAGACAGGGTGATACCCGTCGACGTGTACATTGCCGGCTGCCCGCCTAGGCCTCAAGCCATCATAGACGGGATAGTTAAGGCCCTAGAAAAACTGTAGGAGGCGTATGAGTGTGGAAGCCTTAACGTTGGAGTTCGCGCTGCTGCTTTCCATAGCTGTCCCCTTCATCTGGGCTGCGGTGGTGTCAGGCCTTGGAAGGGCACCTGCCAGGGTTCAAGGGGGATTCGCTGCCTCCGGAATGATTCTTTCAACAGCCCTCCTAGTCTTCGCTGCATCTAAGGTTATGACTGAGCCAGCAGGTTTGCCGCTGGCTTTTACGTGGCCTTGGATTCCATCTTTAGGCATGGCTTTCAGCTTGTATGTGGATGCTTTAAGCCTGCTGTTGGCTTTGATTGCTTCAGGCTTCGGCTTTCTGGCTCTCTTATTCTCGGTGGACGAGATGAGGCGTGAGGGAGGGCTTCCCCGCTACTACATGTGGATGCTTTTCTTCGGGGGGTCTATGGTGGGGCTTTTCCTGGCGGGAGACCTCTTCACCATGTTCATCTTCTGGGAGCTGACAAGCCTGGCCTCCTACGGGCTGATAGGCTTCCACAAGGAGCGTCTGGAGGATGTGGGAGCTGCCCTCAAAGCCTTCGTGCTAACTCATCTGGGAGGGGTCTTTCTGCTCCTCGGAATTTTCGCTGTTTACCTGGCTTCTTCACCTCACACCCTGTCCTTTGAAGCCTTGGCAGGGCAGGGTTTCACGGGGGGAGGAATGCTTCTGGCTTCTCTTGCCATAGCCTCCTTTATCATTGCTGCCGTAGCCAAGTCTGTCCAGTTCCCCATGCATAACTGGCTTCCCAGCGCCACCGTGGCTCCCTCAGCCGTTACAGCCTACCTTCACGCTGCAGCCATGGTTAAGGCAGGAGTATACCTCCTAGCTCGAATGTACACCGTTTTCCCAGGATTCTTCAATGTTCCCTCTTGGAACTTGGTGGTGTTGTCCATTGGCTGTGTAACCATGCTGGTAGGAGTTATGAACGCCCTAGTCCAGTCTGACTTCAAACGGCTTCTAGCCTACCACACCATAAGCCAGATAGGCTACATGGTTCTGGGCGTAGGCTTGGGGACAACGCTTGGGCTGGCAGCCGGACTCTTCCACCTGCTGAACCACGCCCTCTTCAAGGGATGCCTCTTCCTCTGCGCTGGAGCTTTAATTTATGCGACGGGTTCAAGAAGCCTTGACGACTATGGAGGCCTGGCTAAGCGGATGCCCATAACAGCCTTCGCCTGCCTGGTGGCTTCAGCCTCCATCTCAGGGGTTCCACCTTTCAACGGCTTCGTCAGCAAGTGGATGATTTATGGTGCAGCCATAGAGGCTGGATACGCTTGGGCTGCGGTTATAGCAATGTTCACCAGCGCCTTAACCCTGGCAAGCTTCGCTAAGGTGGTTCACTCAGCCTTCCTAGGCTCCACACCTGAAAGGCTTAGAGAGGTCAAAGAGATTCCGGCAACCATGAAGATTCCGCTGATAGTTTTGGCGTTAGCCTGCATCCTTTTCGGAGTGTTTCCCGCTGTACCTTTAAGCTTGGTGGG
>LUCC01000062.1 GCA_001593855.1 Candidatus Hecatellales archaeon B24
CAGGAGGTCGCGGTTCAAGTAGGCTTCAACCCTCCGAGCCTGCCATCACACTCCCTTATCTTGGCCTCTGGTTGCTTGATTTTTAGGTCTTTTTATACTTCAAGATAGAAGCCCGCCCGGGGCTTCAAAACCCGAAAAGAAACCTGAATCGGGCTTCCCTGTTCTGGCCGGTGTTAATACTTGCCTCCGTAAGCTTTCGAAAGGCTTCACCATGTTTAATCCTTCAGTTCTGTCTTTGACGTATGCGGCTTACAATTATACCTTTATTACTTTGCGGGGTGAGAAGTTTTTGGAGGGCTGTTTGTGAAAGTCGAGGTTAAGGTTAGAAGCTACGACTTTGACCCTTTAGGTGTAACCCACTTCTTAAGCTACTTCAGGTTTATCTCCGAAGCCTTTGAAGAGCTTATGGAGGCTGCTGTAAGGAGAAAGGCTATGCCTAAGCCTGGTGTTAGACTTAAAGCCGTAGAAGTTTTCGGTGTTTCCCTGCCTATAACCAAAGCTGAATGCAGATATCTGGCTCCAACCCGCTTTGGAGAGCTCTTAGAGGTGAAACCTGAACTGGAAGAGCTTCAACCCAGCCATTTAACTATAAAATATAAGATATCCCGTAAGTCTAACGGTCAGCTTGTGGCTGAAGCACGTACAAGGCATGTGGCCGTGGATAAGTCCTGGAGGAGGGCTGAAATCCCCGGTGAACTGGTGGAAATCGTGGAAAATCTGCTCGAAGACCGTGCGGAAGGAGAAACGTAAACAATTAAAAGTTTGAACTTCAGCTGAAAGGTGTTCTCCTCATGGTTGAAGTAAACTTTATGGGAAGACCTCTCCTATAAGCTGGAATTAGCAGGGCTGAAGGATTGGTTAAACCTCTTTTTAAGATTAGAAGGGAGATTCCGCTGGTTGGCTGCTTAGCCTTCGGCCTTATAGATAGAGGTACAAACCTGATTCAGGTCAGGCCTTCAAGCTTATGTCCGCTTTCCTGCATTTTCTGTTCGACGGATGCTGGGCCGAAGTCTAGGCGAAGACAAGCCGAGTACTCGGTGGAACTGGAATACCTTGTTGAAGCTTTCAGGGAGGTAGCAGCCTTCAAAGGCGACGGTTTAGAGGCTCACATAGACACTGTTGGAGACCCTCTAACCTATCCTCGAATAGTTGAATTGGTTGAAGCTTTAAGCCAGAACCCCAACGTGAAGGTGGTTTCCATGCAGAGTAAAGGATATCTGCTAAGCGAAAGGCTGGCTGAGGAGCTGTCGGAGGCAGGGCTTTCAAGGCTTAACCTGTCAATCGACGCCCTAGACAGCAAACTTGCCGTGAAGCTGGCTGGCACATCCTCCTACAAGGTTGAGAGGGTTTTAGCCGTTGCAGAGCATGTGGTGCAGAACACGAGGACAGACCTTCTTATAGCGCCAGTATGGGTTCCAGGGTTAAACGACGGGGAAATCCCCAGAATCGTGGAGTTCGCCTTGAAGATTGGAGCTGGAAAACGCTGGCCTCCTCTAGGAATTCAAAGGTATGAAGCCCATAAGAGGGGGCGTAAGCCTGAAGGCGTGAAAGCCCAGAGCTGGAAGAGCTTCTACAGCGAGCTTAGAAGACTTGAAAGACGCTTCCAAGTTAAGCTTGTAATCTCAAGGGGGGACTTCTCCATTCAGCGCAGGGTTATGCTTCCCATCCCCTACAAGGTGGGGCAGAAGCTTAGGGTTAAAATCGTTGGGCCCGGATGGTTTAAAGGTGAAGCTCTTGCTTCCACCCTCGACGGGCTTAGAAGCCTAACCGTCGTAGGTTTAAAGCGGCTTCCACCCATAGGAACTGAAATCCGGGTGAAGCTTTTAGGGTGTAAACATAACATTCTGCTGGCTGAGCCTGCTCAAGCTTGAGAGAGGAACACTTAAATAGGCTAATGCTATGGCTTACTCGTCTTCCAGCCCCGTTCAGGGCTGAAATTTAACTTTAACGGTCTAGGAGGAGTTAAACTTGGAGCCTAGGGGTGCTGAAACCCTGAGAACCTACGAGGAGATAAACGAGAAAATCAAGCGTGGAGACGCTGTAGTTATGACCGCAGACGAATTCGTCGAATACGCTGAACGCTACGGCGTAGAAAAGGCTGCTGAAGAAGTTGATGTGGTTACAACAGGAACCTTCGGAGCCATGTGCAGTTCAGGGGCTTTCATAAACTTCGGCCATGCTGAGCCTCCGATAAAGATGTGGAGGTGCTGGCTTAACGATGTTCCAGCCTATAAGGGGCTTGCAGCCGTAGACGTGTATGTTGGGGCAACTGCTGCCAGCGAAACTAGGGGAATAGACTATGGCGGAGGACATGTAATAGAGGACTTAGTAAGCGGGAAGGAGGTTGAGCTTAGGGCTGAAGGCTGGCCTACAGACTGCTATCCACGCCAGTACATTGAAACCGTTATCACGCTTGACGAGCTAAACCAGGCTGTCCTTGTTAATCCTCGAAACGCCTACCAGCGTTACGCCGCTGCAACCAACAGCACAGACCGCATCCTCTACACCTACATGGGAACTCTGCTTCCAAACTATGGAAACGTCATGTACAGCGGCTCAGGCCAGCTTAACCCCCTATCCAAAGACCGGAACTATGAAACCATCGGTATTGGAACAAGAATCTTCCTTGGAGGTGGGATAGGCTACATAATCGGTGAGGGAACCCAGCATAACCCTAAGGCTGGAATGGGAACCCTCATGGTTAGGGGAGACCTCAAACAGATGAGCGCCAAACATCTTCGGGGGGCAACCGTCCACAGGTATGGTTCAACCCTCTACGTGGGGGTAGGCGTGCCCATACCGCTGATAAACAGGAAGGTTGCTGAGACAGCCGCAACCCCAGACGAAGAAATCTACACGGAAATCCTCGACTACGGAGTTCCCTCCAGAAGCAGACCCGTCGTAAAGAAAGTTTCCTACGCCGAACTGAAGTCTGGAAGCGTTGAAATTCAAGGTGAAACCGTCAAGTCTTCAGCCATGTCAAGCCTGCCTCAAGCCGTGGAGATAGCTGAAACCCTGAAAAAATGGATTGAGAAGGGGGATTTCACGCTTACCAGGCCCGCCGAGCTTCTGCCCACCGTCAGGGAGTTCACGCCCTTAGAAGTTAAACGTTACGAGCCCAGAGTTAGGGATGTTATGACCCGCCAGGTTATAAGCGCTAAGCCTACTGACGACGTGAAGGCTGTAGCCCAGCTTATAGTCAAGCATGGAGTTGACCACATCCCTATTGTTAGAGGCGACGGAAAGCTTCTTGGAATAGTCACCTCTTGGGACCTGGCGAAAGCCCTAGCTGAAGATAAGCACACCCTCCAGGAGGTCATGACCTCTAGGGTTATAGTGGCTAAACCAGATGAGGCCGTAGACGTGGTGGCTAGGAGGCTTCTCCAATACAAGATTTCAGGTATGCCCGTGGTGGATGAAGAACTCAAAGTTCTAGGCATAGTTACCACCGACGACCTAGCGAAGCTTGTTAGAGGTAGAAGGCAGGGTGAAACAAGATGAAAATTAAGATTCTTTACGCCCATGAAAAAGTTAAGAAGCCTGTCCTGTCCACGGTTATCCTGAAAACCAATGTTCCCTTAAACATCTTGGAGGCAACGGTAACTCCGAGTAAAGGTGAAATGGTTGTAGACGTTCCTGCCTCCGGAAGACAGCTTGAAATGGTTATTGAAGCCTTGAAGGCTGAAGGGGTTGAAGTTAAAGAGCTGGGGCCAACCATCGAAGTAGTCAAAGACAGGTGTGTCCTATGCGGAGCCTGTGTTTCCCCCTGCCCTACCGGAGCCATAACGCTTACCATGGAGAAGCTTGAAATAGACGAGCAGCTCTGCGTCCGATGTAAAGCCTGCGTTATCGCCTGCCCCTTCAAAGCCCTAAGCATGGCTACCACGAGCTAAAAAGAGATGATAACAATTGAAGGCTGAATACAGAGACGGGGTTTACAGGGTTAGAGTTAGACTTGGCTATTCAAATTTGCTTGTGGTAAGCGACCGGGCTGAAGGAGTTTCAGCTGCCATAACAGCTTTAACCTACCATAAAGCTCAGCTTCAAGCCTACCTCACCCATAACCCGCTATACCGCTACAGTCTTGAACCCGTCGAAGTTGAAGGCTGGGCTCCCCAAGTGGTCAAGCTGGCGGCTGAAGCCGCTTGGAAGGCTGGAGTTGGCCCCATGGCAGCCATACCGGGAGCCCTAGCCGAACTAGCCCTAAAAGCCCTAACCAAAACCGGGGCAAGAATAGGCCTGGTGGAAGACGGTGGAGAAATAGCTGCCTGCTCGAACAAGCCTCTAACCCTAGCCATCTACGCTGGCAACTCACCCTTATCGGGGAAAGTCGGCTTCCACCTTACCCCGGAAGACTTCCCCCTAGGAGTAGCCACAAGCTCGGCCACGGTAAGCCATGCTGTAAACTTCGGTGAAGCCGACGCAGCCGTGGTGGTAGCCAGCTCAGCAGCCCTAGCCGACGCAGCAGCCAAAGCCGTATGCAACGCGGTTAAAGGCGTCGCAAGCGAAGCCGTGAGGAAAGGCCTAGAAAAAGCCGAAGAAATCGAAGGCGTAAGAGGCGCCCTAATAATATGCGGAAGCCGTCTTGGAGCAGTTGGAAAACTTCCAAAAATAATCAAGCTTGAAGGAAGCCCCAGAGAAGTTTTAGAAGCCGCCCTACACTTCCACGGGTAAATTCACGCTGAAGTTCTCTCCTTAAACTTAAGGAACAGAACGTCCGCAGAGCCTTGGAAATAGCTGATAAAGCCTACGTGATGGTAGCAGAAAAAATAATGTTTACAGGCAAAGGCGAAGAGGTTCTCTCCCGCAGTGACCTAGGCGAAATCTTCCTCGGAAGACTTTAACCTGCCTTTCCCACGTATTTTTCGGTGAAAGATGCTTCCGCCTCCTCCAGCGGGAGAGGTTTCGGAGGAAGCTTAAACCCGTAGGCGCAGACCTCCGGAGGCGCTCCATACTCGCCCCTATCTCTAGCTACCTGAAGAGCTCTGATGACATCCAGCAGAATGTTCACGGCGTTGGGAGGGTCTACGCTTTGAAGAGTTACATCCAACCTGAAGCTGGAGCCTAAAACGCCTTTCCCCTCTATGTAGATATACGAAACTCTTCGCCTGCCGAGGAAGTCTACGTAGTCGGTGGTGCCCGCCATCGTTGGGAAAGCATAGGTCAGCTCAGCCTTTAAGGCTTCTCCGATAAGGCTGCGTTTAGCCTCCTTCACACTTGTCCGAATGGTTGCCAGAGTGTCCAAGCCTCCTCCCACATCCAGCTCGTAGCTTTTAACCACCGTAAGCCCCCGCCTTGACAGGAAACGTATTAAGCCTCTATGCAGAANNCAAGCTGGCTCATCAGGTCGTCTCCCGCCAGCGTCAGTTTCGCCCTCCTGAAAGCCTCAGTCGTGGACGGGGTGGAGGCAATCCTTGTGGGGGTAGCATTCAGAAAGCATACGCCAGCCTTTAAGGCAGCCTCAGCGTAAGCCCGAGAAGAGCGGAAGCCTCCAGAAGTAATCAGGTTGACAGCTACGTCCACCTTGAGGCTTCTCCATTCCTCCGCTATTTCCTCTAAGCCCCTCAGGTTCTCCGCCATGTTTAGCCCTGGGGTAGGCTCGTCTAGGTGTAAGCCAGCTTTCACCTTGACATCTCCAAAGCCTTTAAGGGCTTCTGAAATCTTGCCGAGAGGCTTATCTACTTTGGAAGCGTCCACATCGTAGACGGCTGCAAGCTCTAAGTCTTCAACTCCATAGTTCCCTATCTTCCGATGCCACAGCCCCTCGAAGCTTCCTTTGAAGCTTAAAGCCTCGAGAAGGCTTAAGCCGGCCATGCCTACGCCTAGAAGGGCTATTCGGATGCTGCCCAACTCTTCCACCTTGAACAGCAAAACCTAGGGTTTCCAGTAAATTTAGCAGTTTCCCTACGTCTAACACTGGAAGCAGCTTCTGCGGTGGAGTTAAATTATGGTTTCGCCACGCCTGTAAACCAGTCCTTCGCATACTGCAACCAGCTGGCCGGCTGAGTTTCTCACGGTCATCTTGTAAAGGGCTGTGGTTTTACCGAGGCTTTCCTCAGAGGCTTCGGCTACCAGCTCCTCTCCTGCCTTAACAGGCCTCCGATAGTTTATATTGATGTTCAGGGCTACTGCCACCTGGTTGTGGGAGTTGCCGGCGGCAGCAAAGGCAGCGTCAGCCAGCGACAGTATCAGCCCTCCATGGGCTACCCCGTGAAAGTTCATCATGTCCTCGGTAACCTTCAGCCCCACCTTGCTGTAGCCGCGCCTAAGCTCAAGCAGCCTTATTCCAAGTAAACCACAGTAGGGGTCCCGGCTGAACTTCTCGTAAAGCCTGCTAAGCTCCTCAGCCTCACCCAAAACCATAAAGCCTCCAACCTCGGAACTATTCTATTCTCAACATCCAACAGTATAAAACCGTAACCCTCCCAGCATGCTTTCAGATTTCAGCGTCGACATGGACGGCTAACAGCGAAATGCGATTGAAGAAGCCGTAGGTGTCCTAGTGATGCGGGGGGCGGGATTTGAACCCGCGAACCCCTTCGGGACAGGGTCCTAAGCCCTGCGCCTTTGACCAGGCTTGGCGACCCCCGCTCTTTCTCTTTTAGCCATTACGATTTTCTGGGGTTTATGCTTTCTTGTTTTAACCTTTGGTTAGTAACCTTTGGAGAGAAACCTTATAACCTTCAACCTCCAAAATTCTTATGGGGCCTGACCATGGG
>LUCC01000063.1 GCA_001593855.1 Candidatus Hecatellales archaeon B24
AGGAAAGGCTTAATCACAGCTTCGAAGTCGCGAGGGCTGAAAATGTCGGAGGAAGCTGAAGGGTCACAGGGGACTATAACGTCTGCGCCGGCCTCCACCAGCGCTTCAGCATAGCGTATGGTAACTTCGGTGGCAGCTTCAAGAGCCTTTTTAACCTCCTCAGGCTTTTTCCTAGTCCAAATCGCCATTCTCTCAATACCTAGAAGGTGGCCTGCCAGGGTTGCAGGCCCTTCGAAGCCGACTATTACCGGCAGGCTGCCTCCAACTTTCTCTTTTAGAAGATGGACAGCTTCCAGCACAACTGGGATACGCTTGAGCTCGAGCAGGTTTTCAGGTATTTTAAATTCTGACAGCCCGCTGCTGTAGGGGTGCTCCCTGACGGAGGGCTGCCTGTCTATTGTTCCCATGTTTACCTCAGCTCCGAGAGCATCTGCCAGCACGGTTAAGCCGAAGGGTATGCGGGCTGTTTCAAGCCCAGCCAGCTCGTAGGCGGCTAAAGCCAGTTTCACCATTAGTTCAGGGTTGCTGTGGGCTTCGGGCCACCGGGCTCCCGTAGCCTCCATAAACTCGACGGTTCCTGTCTGGGTTACAGCAGTTACAGGTATTCTGTCAACGCTTCTGCCTGTTAGAGCGTTTAAAACTCTATCCCTCGGGTTCAATGGTTCCACCAGCCTATCTGAAAAGGCTTCAAGCCAATATTAATTGTTTCCGCTGAGACTTCCTGATAATCTTACATTTTGTTTAGTGCGTCCATGGCTGCGTCTACGATGGCGTCGGTCATCAGTGAAACCGCTGGGTTAAAGCATCGCTCCATCAGCCAGAGCTCTTTCGCGGTAAGCCTCTTCATAACCGCGATGGTGAGCAGGTTAATTCTTTCTGCAACTGTTTCCTCTGAAATCACTTGTGCACCAATCAGCCTTTCACAGTCGAACAGAAGTTTTACTGTAACCTGTTTTGCTCCGGGGTAGTATCTTGCGCGGGTTAGCTTTGTTGATTTGCCTATAATCGGCTCGATTCCGATGGTGTTTTTTGCGGTTTGAAAGGTAGCTCCGACAGAGCCTACCTGCAACCCTGCTATGGACGTTACGAAAGGGCTTAGGTAGAAGGGGACAATAGATTTCCCTCCTAACAGGTTGTCCACGATAACTCTTGACTGTAAGGCTGCGGTTGAACCCAGCGCGCTTAGAACAGGCCGATAGGTTACCCCGCTTATAACCTCGACACAGTCGCCGAGAGCATAAACATTACTGAGGTATGTTTTACCCTTCTTCACGTGGAGAGCGCTGTCAGTTTTGATTCCTCCGGTTTCGCCTATTTCGATTCCAGCCTTTCTTGCCAGCTCAACTTCCGGGCGTATTCCGGTGGCCACCACAACAAGATCGGCGGGGATTTCTCTGCCTCCTGCGGTGACGGACTCCACTTTTTCTTTTCCGTTGATGAAGTTCACAGCCGTGCTGGTCATAACCCGTATTCCACGGTCTTCAAGCCTTTTCTGGACGATAGCCGCCATGTCCGAGTCGATATTTAACGGTAACACCGAAGGCATCAACTCGATTACAGTGGTTTTAATTCCTCTGGAAGAAAAAGCTGCGGCGGTTTCCAGCCCGATTACGCCGGCGCCGATTATAACGGCTTCCTTCGCGTCTTTCATAGCCTTCTCAACTTTGAAGGCTTCGGTTAGGGTGGTGAGCGTGTATACGCCTTCCAAGCCTATTCCTTCTATCGGCGGGAGAGAAGGCTTCTTACCCGTTGCGATAATGAGGTTGCCATATCTTATTTTCTCTTCACCTATGCTGACGGTGTTATCCTCAACGTTTATGCTTGTCACCTCTGTTTCAGTTTTAACGTCAAAACCTTTCTCCCGATAGTAGCTGGGCGGGCGTATTTCAAGCCGTTTTAAGTCGTATTCTCCAGCTAGGCCAAAGGGGATACCGCATGTGGAAGGCCAGCCCAGCTTCTCCTTTGTTATGAGCATGAAATTCTTCGCTTGCTCCGGTGCTCTTTTAAGAACATCCTCAAGCACATGGAAGCCGGCGAGACCTCCACCTATCACTATATTCTTAGGCATAGAAACCTCCTCTCAGGTTCTCACAGGTTTCCTCTAGCACCTGTTTACTAAAGTTAAAAGTCAGTAATTTACCTTGTGTTTTGCAAGTTTAAAGGGTAACCTGGCTTCTGGCAACAGGAAAATGGAGGTTAAGGCAAATATGAAAAAGGGCTGGGATGAGCCTTGCTTCGCAGGGGCTTACTTTAGCTTTTCCAGAAGCTTTACAGCTGGGACTTTATGGCTGGGTATTCCTAGCTCGTCAGGTTTGAAGCCTTGGGCTAGAGCTAAGAGCTGGGTTATGTGAAGCACTGGTATGCGTTCCTCCTCTCGGAGTTCTTCAAGCTCTGTTTGCCCCGCGTCGAACTGGAACTGGCAGAAGACGCAGGGGGTCACGATGAGGTCTGCCTCTGCTTTTCGCATGGCTTTCACGTGGTCTAGGGTCATGCTGTCGGTTAGCTCCCTGTTTCCAGACCGGACTCCTCCTCCAGCCCCGCAGCACATGATTTTAGTGGAGTAGCTTGTGGAGGTCGGTCCTAAGGCTTCCACCAGCTTGTCTAGGACTGCAGGGTTTTCAACGCTTTCATGGAGAGACCTTCTCTCGCTTGGCTTTAGGAAATGGCAGCCGTAGTGAACAGCAGCCTTAACGCCTTTCAGAGGCTTAACCACGGAATCCTTTATCTTTTCTATTCCCGCTATCTCAGGGTCAAGTAAAACTTCAACCACATGTTTCACTTCTATTTTGCCTTTGAACTCTCTTCCAACCGTTTTAAGCTTCCCGTTGACAAGCTCTCTGAGCTCTGCGTTCTCTTTTAGGAGGTGGTTGGCTTCCAGCAGGGTGGCGTAGCATCCATTACAGCAGGTGACTATGTCGGCGTTCAATTCTTCGGCTAGGGTGAGGTTTCGGGCGGCTAGGGTAGCCCAAGCTACGAGGCTGAAGGAGCCGTGGACTCCCGGAGCAGGACAGCAAGATGCTCCATCCATGTCCACAAGCTTCACTCCAAGCTTTTCAAAGACTTTTCTGGTGGAGACCTCTGTTCCAGGATACCTGTTGGGCATTAAACAGCCGAGGAAGAAGGCGTATTCAGCCATGGCTATCCCTCCTCACCGTATTGGGCGTAGTTAAGCTCCTCCATCAGCTTTCTAACCTCCTCTAAGGCTTTGCCGTACTGGTGGGTTGTAGGCGGAACCTCCGGCAGCCCCAGTTTAGCCCTTAACTCTTTTACGTCTTCCCTTATGGGAACCGAGTGTCCTGTCTCGTAGAGGTACCGGATTACTGCACGATGCTCCTTGCTCATGTAGCCGTTTTCCACGGCTATGTTCCTCACAGCCCTCATCAAGTCTGTTATTCTAACTTTCCTAGGACAGCGTTCCTGGCAGGTGTAGCAGGTGGTGCAATACCAGAGTTCAGACCTGTCAAAGTATCTGTACACCGTTTCAAGATTCAGCGAGAGAACTATTTGCCGTGTGTTTAGAATGGTTCTTCCCCCTGAAGGACAGGAGCCAGTGCACATACCACACTGGATACAGGAGACAAAGGATTCTGAAACTTCCTTTCCGAAAACTAGAAGGCAGCGTTGAACCACTTTTTCAACTACGTCCCGTTTGAAGTCGCTGTCCCTGAGAATTTTCCCTGCGAAAACAGCCACCTTAAATCCCTCCTAAGAACTCTTTAATTTTAACCCTGTCCTCGTCGGACAGGGTTTTACCCTTCATTGATTCTGCGAATTTCCTCATGGTCATGGCGAACCTTGGAGCCTGGGTTGAAACATACCGTAGGAAGGTTACTCTTTCAGGGTCTAAGCCAAGCTTTGCCAGGGCTTCCCTCGCTTTGCCCACTGCTTTATCAGTTTCTTTCATGCTTTCATCTATGTAGGGTGCTGAGGCAAACTCCGTGTCCGCCAGAAAAACCCCGTCGACACCCATGCTTAAAGCTTTAAGAATCAGCCTGTGGTGAACCCTGCAGGTGCTTGGAACCCTTATGAACAGAAGGTTAGGCGGGTAAGACAGCCTGTTAAGCCCGGCGAAGTCTGAAACATGGTAGGCTGCCCAGTCGTCTATGAAAACTAGGAGCAAAGGTTTTGCGAAGCTTCGCTCGACAGCAGCCTTAATCATAGCCTCCAGCTGAGCGTCGGTGTAGTTGGCTAGGTTTAACGCTCCCTTACTGCAGGAGCCAACGCATGAGCCGCAACCTTTACAGAGCAGAGGATTGACGGCGGCTTTACTCTCCTTGAGGCTTATGGCTTTAAGGGGGCAGGCTTCCAAGCATTCTCCGCAGCCGTCACATAGGGCATCGTCCACGTAAACTCTGATGGGGTCGGTTTCAACCGCTTCTCTAGCCAGAAGATTCATGGTTTTCGCAGCCGCGGCACCTGCCTGAGCCACGCTGTCTGGGATATCCTTAGGGCCTGCTGCACAGCCGCATATGAAAACCCCGTCCAAAATTGTTTCCACGGGTTTAAGTTTGGGATGTGCTTCGGTGAAGAAGCCGTAGCTGTCGACTGGAAGCTTCAAGCATTCTTTGATGACGGTTGAACCTGGGTTTGCGACTAGGCCTACCGCCAGGACGATAAGGTCGAACTCTAACTCGACTATTTCACCTGTTAAGGTGTTTTCAGCTTTAACAGTCAGGTTTCCTGTTTCAGGGTTCTCTTTTATCTCTGCAACCCTGCCCCTGATGAACTTCACGCCAACCTTCTGAGCTTCATTATAGTATTCTTCGAAGCCCTTTCCGAAGGCTCTGATATCAGTGTAGAAAAGGTAGATGCTTCTTGAGGGGTCACGCCTCTTAAGGAAGGAAGCCTCCTTGATAGCGTACATGCAGCACACTCGGCTGCAGTAAAGGTTTCCAACTTGTTCATCCCTGGAGCCAACGCAGAGGATGAAGGCGAATCTTTTAGGCTCCTTACCGTCTCCGGGCCGAATTATTTTTCCCTTGGTGGGGCCTGTTGGAACTATCATGCGTTCGATTTGGGGGGATATAACCACGTTCTTGTAGCGGCCGTACCCGTAGTTTTCCTTCAGCCTGGCGTCGAAGGCTTCTATTCCTGTGGCGATTATTATGGCGTCTGCGGTTACTTTAACGGTTTCCTCCTTCATCTCGAAGTCTATGGCGTCAGCTTTGCAAACCTTCTTGCAGACTTCGCAGACGTTTTTGGTGAGTTTAAGGCAGTTTTCCGGGTCTATTAGGTAGCGTTTGGGAACCGCCTCCTCGAAGGGCAGATAAATAGCCTTACGCTGGCTTAACCCGTAATCGAATTCG
Source organism: Candidatus Hecatellales archaeon B24 (assembly GCA_001593855.1). GTDB lineage: Archaea > Thermoproteota > Bathyarchaeia > Hecatellales > Hecatellaceae > B25. The sequence goes on from LUCC01000063.1 coordinate 5,307, forward strand.
TTGGGAAGCTTAACAGGGCAG
>LUCC01000064.1 GCA_001593855.1 Candidatus Hecatellales archaeon B24
CCGTAGATTCCTGTTAGAGGAGACCGGGCTGCCACGTTCAGACGTCCCGTCGTCACCCCCAGCAGCCCTGTAACTGGGCCCGTGGAGATACATAGCACGTTGTCCGGTGATAGGGGGTCTGCGTCTGGCGGAAGCTCGTCGTAGAGGATTTTAGCGTCTCTCCCTCTACCCCCAATATAAAGGGTGCATAGCTCCTTTGAGAGAGGCTCCTTTCTTATTTCACCTTTGGTTAGGTCCACTCTGAGCAGTTGCCCGGCGTAGCCTCCATATTCGAAGACTTCCATCACCGTTTATCCCCTCCCCGGCACGACAAGCCTGGCTGCTGCTGTTAAAGCTGCAACCGTGGACTCCACTTTCTTAGCTCTCTTATCCTTTGCCAGCGTTTCAGCTTCCTCGTAGGTTAGAGCTTGGGTGAAACACCACTTCACGCATTCAGGGTCTCCACCGCACAGGTCGCATTTGTATACAAGCCTTCTCTCGCTGTCGTAGCTTATGGCTCCGAAGGGGCATGCTGTCATGCAAAGCCTGCAGCCGATGCACTTGTCATGGTTAATCAGCACGCCTCCAATGTCTTTGTCGAAGTATATGGCCCTGACCGGGCATAGGAGCATGCATGGAGCTTGGTCGCAGTGGAAGCAGCCCATCGGTATGTCTATGCCTTCCTCATCTATCCTTGACACCTTAATCCTAGACTTGCTTGGGATGAAAAGCCCCTCGCAGGAGAAGCTGCAGGCAAGCTCGCAGGCTCTGCAGCCCGTGCATTTTTCCGGGTTGAAAATCAGCTTTTTCAAGGATTGAACCTCCAAACTTACTGTTACAGTTTAAACTTCGCCAACATTAAAAGTATTAATAGCCCCTTTAAGCTTTAATTTCTGACTGGAAAATTTTAATCATTAAAGTATTTTTTCAAACATTCTTCAACAAGTCTGCATTAGCAAATGAAAGACTTAAAAAAGGTGGACAGGAACTTAAAGGTTAAATCCCTTACGCCGTGTTTCTGCCCTATCCGCTGCCCATTAAAGATTTGCGAAGCTTCTCGGTTTCTTCACGGTTCACCTTCATGGTTTCAGGGTCTATTACTACGCCGTATTCTGTTTTAGCCTTCTCCAGCGAGACTATGCCGTTTACCACGTCTTCAAGCACGAGGTTCGGGTCTCTTTCGAGTGGGTTACCGTATCCTCCTCCACCTGGAAGGTAACATCTGATAAGGCTTCCGGGAGGAACCCTCACAAGCTCCTTTCCCAGCATGGTCTCGCCGGGGCCAGGGTTCAGTATAAACTTGGAAGTTGAACCAGGCTTTCCTCCGAGGATTCCTGGAGGCCCATATTCAATCCAGTCTATGGGGTTGACGATGGTGCAGGGGCTTTCGGTTAGCACCCGGTAGTCCACTACTATTCCGCATCCTCCCCGGAACTTTCCAGCTCCCCCAGAGTCTTGGATAAGCTCCAGCCTTTCTATTCTCAGCGGATGCTCGGTTTCTGTTACTTCAGCCGGTGTGTTTTCAGCTCTCGGCGGGAAGGCAAAGCAGTGGATTCCATCTCTGTCAGGACGTGCTCCAAGCCCTCCTGAATGCATGGCCACATGGACGAAGAATCTGCCTGTCCTCGGGTTTATTCCTGAAAACTGTGGCATGTTTGATTCTCCTCCGCTTCCAGCCAGCACCCTGTCAGGTATGACTTTAGCCAGCGCTCCCATCATAGCCGCGTTCACATGCCATGAGAGAAGATGTCTGGCTCCCACCGCCGCCGGAAACCTCACATTTATAATTGTTCCTTCTGGAGCATAGACGTCTATGGGCTTAAGGGCTCCAGCGTTAAAGGGCAGCGTCGGGGTTAAAGAGCCCTTAACAGCGTGGATGGCGTAGGCGTAAGTATAATTGAAGGGACAGTTCAAGCCGGAAGCCGTCTGAGGCGAGGAACCTGTGAAGTCAACCTTCATCTGCTCCCCTTTAACTTCTATGCTTACCTTTATTTTGACAGGTGAACCCGGCTCCGGCCCGTCGAACTCGTGCTCGTGACCGTAGGTTCCGTCGGCCACCTGGCTTATGGCTTCTCTGGTAGCCTTCTCAGTAGTGTTTATTATAGCTCTCGCCAGAGGCATTAAATCTTCAATCTGATTGTCTTTCATAAACTCTTTAAGCCTGCGTTCTCCAACGAAGTTGGCTGAAAGCTGGGCTTTAATGTCGCCTAGGTATTCCCTGGGCTCCCTAACGTTGGCTGTTATCATTTTAATAGTGTCCTCGTTGGGCTCTCCAGCCCTGTAAATTTTGTGCAGGGGAATTCTTATTCCTTCCTCGAAGATTTCCCTGGAGTCGGCTATGTGTCCTCCGGCAGCTCTGCCTCCAACATCCGAGTGGTGGGCAATATTCACCGCGAAAGCCAAAATTTCACCGTCGCTGAAGATGGGAGATATTAATACGAGGTCGGGTAGGTGTCCTGAGCCAAGCCATGGGTCATTGGTTGCCACGGCGTCTCCCGGCTTTAAGGTTTCAACAGGGAACTCTCTGAAGACGCTTTCCATGATTTTCGGTATGGAGCCGAGGTGGCCTGGGGTTCCAATCCAGTCTGTTTGAGCCAGCATGTTGCCTTCCCTGTCGAAGAGGGCGCAGGAGAAGTCGTTTGCCTCCCTCACCAGCTCTGAGTAGGCTGTCCGCTTCAGCGTAATGGACATTTCCTCAACTATCGATAGAAGACCGCTCCACAAGATTTCAAGTCTAACAGGGTCAAACTCTTCAGGCATGGTTACTCCTCCTCTAGGGTGATAACCAGGTTTAGATACTCGTCCACGGTGGCCTTAGCCTTGGGGCATACAACCACTGTGGACTCTCTCTCCTCAACGATGGCAGGCCCATGGATGAAGGCTTCTGGAAGCAGCCTATAACGGTCGTAAACGTCGCATTCAACGTATTCGCCGTATTCGGCGAAGAAGGCTTTCCTCTTGCCTTTGAGGGCGTCTTCGGCTTTACCTTTCTCCTTAACCCTTTTGACTTTAACCCTTGGAACCTTGCCTACTGCTAGAAGCCTCCAGTTCACCGTTTCAACAGGGTCTCCCGTGGTGAAGCCGTAGGTTTTCTCGTAGAGGTTAACGAAGGAGTCTTCAAGAGTCTTCACCATGCCTGCTGAAAGCTCTCCGCCTGGTATCTGCACGTTTAACTCGTAGGCTTGCCCTACATATCTCATGTCCACGCTTCTCACCAGCTCCATCTGGGTGACACCTGCAGCCTTCAGAAGCTCCACGGCTTCACTTTCCATTTCTTCGTAGAGGCTGCGCGCCGTGTCTAGGTTTACCTCTTCAATTCTTGCCACGTAGGTTCGGACGAAGTCGAATTTCACGTCGCTGGCCAGCATGCCTATGGCTGTGGCAACTCCTGCAGCCAGCGGGATGACAAGTTTCCTGATCTTGTTCTGCTCTGCAAGCCTGTTAGCGTGAACCGGGCCTGCTCCCCCGAAGGCTACAAGCGTCAGCATTCGTGGGTCTCTACCCCGCTCTATGGATACCGCCCTCATAGCCCTTGCCATGTTCGCGTTTACAACGTCGTGAATTCCGAGGGCGGCCTCAATCACGCTTAAGCCCAAGGGCTTAGCCACGTGGTCTTCTATAGCCTTAACAGCCAGCTCCTTCTGAAGCTTCATCTCTCCGCCTATGAAGTAGTCTGGGTTAAGGTAGCCGAGCACTAGGTCTGCGTCTGTGACCGTAGGCTGGGTTCCTCCTAGCCCGTAGCAGGCTGGCCCTGGGTCGGCTCCAGCACTTTCTGGGCCAACTTTCAGCAAGCCCATTTCCACGTGGGCTATGCTTCCTCCTCCAGCCCCTATCTCTATGAGGTCTATGGTTGGAACTTCAACGGGGTAGCCGCTTCCCTTCTTAAACCTGTATCCTCCAACCTCGAAGACTGTTGTTATTCTAGGCTGACCTCTCTCCACAAGGGCAACCTTGGCTGTGGTGCCCCCCATGTCGAAGGATATAAGATTGTCCTCTCCCACCAGCTCTCCTATGAAGCTTGCGGCCAGTGTACCAGCGGCAGGACCTGACTCCAAGATTCTAACCGGGAACTGGGCTGCTGTTTCAACGGGAACTATTCCTCCGGCAGCCGTCATGATGAAAAGCCGCGCCCTGAAGCCCTCTGCCCTCAGCCCTTCCGTCAGCTCTTCCATGTACTTTTCGGTTTTAGGCCTTGTGTAAGCGTTTACAACGGTTGTTGAAGTTCTCTCGTATTCTCTCCAAGCAGGTAAAACGGCTGAAGACAGGGAAACCCTAATGTTCGGCGCCGATTTACCTGTGATTTCCTCGATTTCCTTCTCGTGCTTCGGGTTGCTGTAGGAGTGAATGAGGCAGACTGCTATGGATTCGACACCCAGCTCAGCTAGCTCACGGATTAAAGCTTCAACCTCTTCACGGTTAAGCTTCTTCAGGATTTCTCCGTTGAAGGCTGTTCGCTCGTCCACTTCTCTTCTAAGGTGTCTTGGAACCAGTGGGGGAAGCCTCTCCTCGAAGATGTCGTACTGGGTTACCCTTCGCTCCCTCCCGATTTCCAGCACATCCCGGAAGCCTTTGGTGGTTATTAGAGCAGTTTTCGCCCCCTTCTGCTCTATAACCGTGTTGGTTACCACAGTTGTGCCGTGAATGGCGAAGGTAAGCTGTCCCGCCTTAACGTTGCTCTCAGCCAGCAGCCTCTTCAATCCTTGAAGTGCTCCAATATTCGGGTTTTTAGGTGTTGAAGGAACTTTCACTATGCGTATTTCCCCGGTTGCCTCGTCAGCCATGACAAGGTCGGTGAAGGTTCCTCCAATGTCAAACCCTAACCTGTAACGTCCCTCTTCAGAAACCATTTCGCAACCCACAGTACCCGCTACTAATTTGAGTTTGAAGACGGCAGTATTAAAGTTACTGGTGGGCTGCTTCAGCTTATTGAAACCTTGGCTACGCCTTTAACCTTAAGGGCTTCGGACACCACTTCGCCAGGTATTTTCTTTTCCACTATGAGGGTTAGCTTGGGTTCGGGGTGAAGTTCAGGATCGTCAACTATGGCCTGTCTTATGCTTATTCCTCTTTCAGCCAGCAGCTTGGCTACTCCTGCAAGGATACCTGGCATCCTAGCGTCCATCGGCGTGATTTCCAGGGCGCTGAAACCCAGATAGTGTGCAACCTCCTTAAGCGAGTGCCCTGCGGAATTC